>NZ_NTGZ01000071.1 GCF_002551245.1 Streptomyces sp. rh34 | reverse complement strand
AGATGTGTATAAGAGACAGCGTCCGGGCCGGCGGCCTGGGGGGCGTAAGCCTGGGGGGCGTGGGCGCCGGGGCCCGGTGCGTACCCCATCGGCGCGGCGGCTACGGGCGGGGCGGCGAACGCGGCGGCCGAGGCCCCGCGCTCCAGCCGGTCGAGGCGGGCCTGCAGCGACCGCTCGTCGTCGTAGGCGGCGGGCAGCAGGACCCGGGCGCAGATCAGCTCCACCTGGAGGCGCGGCGAGGTGGCCCCGCGCATCTCCGTGAGCCCGTCGTTGACCAGGTCGGCGGCGCGGCTCAGCTCGGCGGCGCCGAAGACGGAGGCCTGGGCCTGCATCCGCTCGACCACGTCGGCGGGAGCGTCGATGAGGCCCTTCTCGCCGGCGTCCGGCACGGCGGCGAGGATGACCAGATCGCGCAACCGCTCCAGCAGGTCGGCCACGAACCGACGCGGATCGTTGCCGCCCTCGATGACCCGGTCCACGACCTCGAAGGCGGCGGCCCCGTCGCCGGCGGCGAAGGCGTCGACGATCGAGTCGAGCAGGGAGCCGTCGGTGTACCCGAGGAGCGAGGTGGCCATGGCATACGTCACACCGTCGTCGCCCGCACCGGCCAGCAGCTGGTCCATGACGGACATCGAGTCACGCACGGACCCGGCCCCGGCGCGCACGACGAGCGGGAGGACGCCGTCCTCGACGTGGCTGTTCTCCCTGCCGCAGACGTCGGCGAGATAGCTGCGCAGGGTCCCCGGGGGCACCAGCCGGAACGGGTAGTGGTGCGTACGCGACCGGATCGTCCCGATGACCTTCTCGGGCTCCGTCGTCGCGAAGATGAACTTGAGGTGCTCCGGCGGCTCCTCGACCACCTTCAGCAGGGCATTGAAGCCCGCCGGGGTGACCATGTGCGCCTCGTCGATGATGTAGATCTTGTAACGACTGGAGGCGGGCCCGAAGAACGCCTTCTCGCGCAGATCACGGGCGTCGTCCACACCACCGTGCGAGGCGGCGTCGATCTCGATCACATCGATGGAACCCGGCCCGTTGCGCGCGAGGTCCTGGCAGGACTGGCACTCCCCGCACGGCGTCGGCGTGGGCCCCTGCTCGCAGTTCAGACAGCGGGCGAGGATGCGCGCGCTGGTCGTCTTTCCACAGCCGCGCGGCCCGCTGAACAGGTACGCGTGATTGACCCGGTTGTTCCGCAGGGCCTGCTGGAGCGGGTCAGTGACATGCTCCTGACCGATGACCTCGGCGAACGACTCGGGGCGGTAGCGGCGGTACAGCGCAAGGGACGACACACCTACGAGGTTATCGGGGCCGACCGACAACGGAACCCACGTCACCCGAGCGCCCGCTCACCAAGGCCCCCGGGAACGCAAAGGGCCCCCCACGCACCCGCCAGAGCCGACCTACCCTTGCTGCCTTCCGGCCCTGGGGGAGTTCAGTCAGATAGCGCCACGTGAGGGGCTGACGCCCACCTTAGCGGATCCCCACCCCCTCCGGTCCAACCGCCCTCCCCACCGGACGACAGCCGAACCGTCCCCCGACCCCCTCCCCGGACGATCTTCGGCGAACGTGTTCGCGAGCACCCTCCAACGTCTTGTATTGTTTGCGGCGGAGGATTCGCCTAGTGGCCTAGGGCGCACGCTTGGAAAGCGTGTTGGGGGCAACCCCTCACGAGTTCGAATCTCGTATCCTCCGCCAGTGCCTCACCGGGCACTTGAAGACCCCGACCGGGAAACCGGCCGGGGTCTTCTGCATGCCCTGGTCTCACTTCCGGTCTCTTTTATCTCCGACATTCACGACATTTCACACGTGTGCCAGGTCCGCCCACACTCCGACCCATCAAGAGCTCTCCTCCGTGGGTGAACCCCTTCCGAGTGCCGACGGCGAACCCATCGAATGCGCAATCCTTGGCTCCGTTCGGGGCCGCTCCGGTCCCCAGCCGCGTTCCCGGCCTCGCGAGGTGTGCCCCATGACGTCCCGATCCACGCTGACAGCCCGGCTGCGCGGTCTCGACGCCCCACAGCTGGCGCACGTACTCGGGATGCGGAAGGACGCCGCGGCGCCACCGGAGCCGCGCTCCATGGAGGAACTGTCGGAACGTCTTCTGCGACCCGGCTCGGTGGCGCTCGCCTTGCCGCAGCTTCCCCTGCCGTGCCTCCAGGTGGCCGAGGCCCTGGCCGCCTTGGGAACGCCCATGTCGCGCAGCGCCCTGGCGAGGAGGCTGGGAGCGACGACAGCCACTGCCACTCGGGAACTGGACGGCGTGCTGGAGACTCTGGCCGATCATGCCCTGGTCTGGCCGGACAGCGACGGAAGGCTCCACTTGGCCGCGCCGTTGCGGCAGGCGTGGGAGACGCCCCTGGGGCTGGACGCTCCGCTGGAGGAGCTTCTGGAAGGCGTGACCTCCGAGGAACTGCGCGGCATGCTCGCGGCACTGGGCATCAAGCCGCCCGGCACCAGGCACCAGCGCACGGCCGCCGTCCTGGAACACCATGGCGATCCGCAACGCGTCGCCTCCGTGATCGCGAAGGCCCCTTCGGGCGCCCGACAGCTGCTTGAGCGCCGAGCGAAGTCCGCACCGCGAGAAACGGAGTCCATCATGTTCGGAGCTCCCGAGGCCGTCTCCCGGCCGGACGAGCGATGGGCCCTGGACCGCGGCTTCCTGGTCCGTAACCGCCACGGATACGGGCCGGCCCGCATGCCCGTCGAAGTGGCGCTCGCGCTGCGCGGGCCCGACTGGCACGCCCCGTTCGCGCCCGTACCGCCTGCCCCGGAGCTGGTGTCCGTGCCCACGGTGGAGGTGGACCGGGAGGCAGCGGCAGCTGCCACCGCGTTCGCGGCCCACGCCGCCTCGGTCCTGTCAGCCTGCTCGGCGGCTCCCCCGGCCCGGCTGAAGTCCGGCGGGATCGGCGCACGTGAACTGGCTCGGATCTGCAAGGCGGCACGGGCCGACGACGCGTTGGTACGCATCACCCTGGAGATCGCGTACTCGGCCGGGATGCTGTCCGCCGACGGCAACCGCGTCGCACCCACCGCGGCGTACGACACCTGGGCGGCGCAGGAACCCGCAGCGCGGTTCGCCGAGCTGCTTCACACATGGTGGAACCTGCAGTTCACTCCCTCGCAGGCCCGCGATGAGGACAACAAGGCGCTCCCCGCCGTGGCCGGGGCTCCTCCCTGCGGCGGCTGTCTACAGGCTCGGCGCGGGCTGCTCGCAGCGGCGGCAACGCTTGCCGAAGGTCAGGGCGTGAAGGCCGCCACGGATCTGGGGCCGCTCGTGGCATGGCACCGTCCGCTCGCTCATCCGTCGTTCCACGACGAGACGCCTTTCGCCGCGGCGGTCCGCGAGGCCGAGCTGATGGGCGTCATCGCCCGAGGCGCCCTCTCCCTGCTCGGTGCGGCGCTGCTGGCCGGTGACACTGAGGAACTGACCGCCGCGTGCCGGCTCCTACTGCCCGAGGCCACCGACACGGCCCGGCTCGGTGGCGACCTCACGGCCGTCGTCACCGGCACGCCCTCGGCACGCCTCGCGGAGTTCCTGGATGCGACCGCGGACCGGGAGATCAGCGGCACGGCCTCGCTATGGCGGTTCAGCGCCGACAGCATGCGCCGCGCACTGGACGCCGGCCACGCTCCGGACGAGATCTCGGTCGAGCTGACCGCCATCGCCGACGGGGCTCTGCCACAGCCTCTGTCCTATCTCATCGCCGATGCCGCACGCCGCCACGGCCACGTGCGCGTCGCCCCTGCCGCCTGCGTCATCCACGGCGACGAACCGGCGCTCCTGGCCGAGCTCGCCGCGCACCGGGGACTCTCCGCGCTCGGGCTACGGCAGCTCGCCCCGACGGTGCTCGTCAGCGACAGCCCGCCCGACAAGACCCTGGCCGCGCTCCGGGACCAAGGCTATGCCCCCGTCGCCGAGGCCCCGGACGGGACCGTACGCATCGAGAAGGTGCCCCCTCGACGGGCCGCCGCCGTTCCGGCCCCGCGGAAGACCGCCACCAAGGCCGGCACCGGACGCTCGACGTACCGAGCGGCGGAGGCATCGGCCGCCGCCGCCCGGTACGCCGTGGTGGCCCGGCTGCTGACCGCCCCGCCGACCACCCCGGAGCCCGATCCCTTCGGCACCGGGGTCCCCTTCGGTACGGATACCGAGGAGATCGTCGCCAGGTACGCGAAGCAGCTGACGTACACGGACGTCCGCCAGCTCGGCCACGCCATCGACACCGGTATGGCCATCACCGTCGAATACGTCGCCGCGTCGGGAATCCGCACCGTGCGCACCCTCAGCCGCCTCCAACTCGATCCGCCCTACCTCGAAGCCTGGTGCCATCTACGTGACGCCGAACGTGTCTTCACGCTGTCCCGCGTCCACTGCGTCATGCCCGTGTAGGCACCCTTCCGGATATACTTGGCGTACGACCTGATATCACAGGAGGTGCCTGAATGAGTCGAACCGTGATCGACCTCGATGACGAGCTGCTGGCCGACGTGGCCCAGGCTCTCGGGACCAGCACCAAGAAGGAAACGGTCAACACCGCCCTGCGCGAGGTACTGGAGAACCGGCGGCGGGCCCTGGCGCTCACCAGGCTGCGGGCTGCCACCGCAGACGGCTCCTTCGACCTGGACCTCTTCGAGGACAAGCGGAACTACCGGCGGTGAGCGCGGCACAATTCCTGATCGACACCAGCGCACTCGCGCGATTCCTGCGCGGCGACGCCGAACAGTACGGCTGGGACCAAGCAGCGGCGGCCGGGCTCATCGCGACCTGCCCGATCACCGAGCTGGAGTTCTTCTACAGCGCCCGCTCTGCCGCGGACCGTGCGCGAGGCATCGAGGACATGCGGCTCGTATTCAGCTGGGTACCTGTCGACGACCGGGCCTACGACCGCGCCTGGCGAGTCCAAGAGCTGTTGACCCAGCGTGGACAGCATCGCAGTGCAGGCGCGGTGGACCTCGTCGTTGCCGCCACGGCGGAACTGCAGGGGCTCACCCTTCTCCACCGCGACCACGACTTCGACTGCATCGCCGCCGTCACAGGCCAAGCCATGCAGTGGTATGGCCCGGAGGCCGGTAAATGAACGTGCGCCTGGCGGTCTCAGTCCTGGTCTCATTCGCCCCCGTCCAGACCTGTTCGGACGCGGCAAGGCTGGACGCTCCGCCGCAGGTCAGGACACCCACGGTCCCCGCCGGACCCCTATACGAACATTTGGAAAGCGTGTTGGGGGCAACCCCTCACGAGTTCGAATCTCGTATCCTCCGCCATTGCTCTCACCGGGCAATACGTCGAAGGCCCCCGCAGCTCGCTGCGGGGGCCTTCGACGTTGAGGGCCTCCCTACGCTGCGAAGACGGCGAAAGCCTCACCGACCTCCACACCCGCGCCCGCCACTGCGCCGCCCTCCTCCACCACACCGCCCAACGCCACGGCCCCCTCCTGGCCGTCTCCCGCACCCTCCTACTCGGCGTCCTCACCCACCTCCCAGAAGGATCCGCCGCCTTCACCACCACCGCGAAGGCCCCCTGGCAGTTCGCCGAACTCCGCCTTCTGCCCGCCTATCAGCGAGTGGCACCTGGACTTCAGCGACCTGCCCAATAGATGGCCGACGCCCCAGCCACCAGGCCCCGTTGTTCCCTAGCCCGAGGTGATCGCGATGGACGGCGAGCATGCCGTTCTCCGCAGCGAACTCCTCAGCCGACCCGCTGACGTACGTGGTGGCCACGAAGATCGCCACGTCGACCTTGAAGTGCACCTTCGCGCCGAGCAGGTCACGCACCTCCCGGCTGGGGATCTTGCTCCTGGGCGTGTACCGCTTGCGCTGGATCACCATGCTCCGCCCAGCGGGAAGGCATCCCAACACGTCGGCCCCGTTGTCGTGAGAGCCACCGACCCTCCGCACGTCCCACAGCCTGGCGGTCACCCTCGTGGGTGATGATGAGCATCGTGACCCTCACGAGTGCGTGGGGCAGGTCGGGTGCGCAAGGATGGGTGGCCAACGAGGCTTCCCTGCGGGTGGGGCGAGACGTGAGACATCTCGCTCGACAGTCCGGGAGCCCCGTCTGTCACGCCGACCCGTCCGTCACCCGATCAGTGGCCGCCCTGAAGAAGCTCACTGTTCGGGGTGAAGCCCATTTCCGAGGAGCGTCGAAGTCGTGGAGACGAGACACCGGCCCGCTGTGCGGGTGATCTGCCTGGACGCCGCCCACCGCCTGCTTCTTCTCCACTGGCGTGATCCGTTCGACGGGACATTGCTCTGGGAGCCACCCGGTGGCGGTATCGAACCGGGCGAGACACCGTTGATGGCGGCCCGGCGGGAACTCGCGGAGGAGACTGGCCTCGACCCGGCCGCGGTTCGTGATCGGTTCGTTACAGTCGAACGGGACGTTTTGTGGAACGGGAAGCGGTATGTCGGGCCGGAGCGCTTTTTCGTAGCCCATTTCACCGAGGAGCGACCGGCGCTGAGGTCAAACGGCCTCCGCCCTGACGAACAGGTCAATCTCCACGCACACGCCTGGGTCGCCCGGTCCGACATGAACAGGCTGGTGGATCGAATCGAGCCGCCGTCATTGACGTCGGTGCTCGCCGCCCTGGCCCCGGATGGCCCTTGGCGCGGCCTGATTCGTTGACGGGACAGGCCTCGCCGGGCTCCCCGGCCGATCTGTTTCGGGTCGTGGCTACGCGGCGCAGAGCCAGGAAGGCCCTGTCACATTCTTGCTCAGGGCCTTCCCGGCCCGTGGCGGACCGCAGGCGGGGCCGCTGACAAGGCGTTCGGCCGTGCGGTGGACCTCCTTACAGCCAAGGCGGTTCACCGCACGGCCGACTCACTCACCGGCGAGGGCCTCAGTTGTGGCCGGCGGACTCGAGCGTGACGAACTGCGCTCGATGAGTGCGCACGCGAAGCCCGCTGCGGTGACGATCAGAGCCAGGACGATCCAGCCCGGCTTGCCCCAGTTCACGCACATCGCGATGACGACGACCGGTGCCACAGCCTCTGCCAGGCCGTGGCCGACTCCCATGACGCCCTGGTACTGACCATGGGCCTCTGGCCTGGCCAGCGCGAACGACAGCTCGAAGGTGCCGCTGGCCTGCCACACTTCGGCCAGTGAGTGCACGAGGACGCCAACGATGAGCAGGGTGAAGGCAATCCATGCGGCGGGTCCTGCCGCTGCCGCCATCAGGATCCACGCCACCAGGAACAGCGGGCCGGACAGCGCGAGCAGCCGAGCCGCTGAACGCGAGTCCGTGATGGACCGCGACGCGGGAACCTGAATGACGGCGACGACGACCGCGCCGAGGAACAGGACGATCGCGGCAACCCACTGCGGCGCGTTCGTGCGCAGGACGATCCACACCGGCAGGGCTTGGATCAGCACGAAGTACTGCAGGCTCGCGATCGCCGAGACGGCGGTCAGACTCAGGTAGGTCCGGTCGTGCAGCGCCAGCCACCGGGGCTTCTTCTCCGCGGCCTCCTTGTCGGCCACCCGGGTCGGGGCGAAGTTCGGCAGCCGGGAACGATCGGCGGACGCCGGCCCCGGATCGCTGGGCGTCGGCCACGGCGACGCACCTCTGTCGCGGGCCCAGGAACGGTTCTGGATCTCAGAGGAGTTCACCCCGGGCGACGCCGACAACGTGATCGTGCTCGCCTATGCCCTGAGGGGCCCCTTGGACACCCAACGGTTCGAGGCGGCCCTGAGCCAGGTGGTCGCGCGGCATCCAGTCCTGCGGACCGTCTACCCCTACGCAGGCAACGGAGCGGTACAGCGCACCCTGCCCATGGACAACGCCGTCGTGGCCTTGGAGCACACCACCGCCCCGCACCACGCGGAGGAGGGGGACCTGCGAGAGCTCGCCGAAGTGGTCTCCGCGGACTGGTGGGGCAAACCCACGGACCTGGAGGCGGAGCCGTCGCTGCGGCTGCGGCTGTGCTGCGTGGACGAGCGGACGCATCTGTTCTGCATACGCCTGCACCACCTGGCCTTCGACGGGTGGTCGGAGAGCCTGTTCATGGAGGACCTCGCCGCCGCCATGGAACGGGACATCCCCCTGGTCGAGCCGCCACACGTCACCTACGCCGGGTACAGCACGTGGGAAAGGGACCAGCTCGACTCCTGGCTCGGTCAGGATCTGCCGTACTGGCGGAAGGCGCTGAAGCAGTCGCCCCGGCCATTCCTTCCGCACCCCTCAACGGCCACACAGGGCCGCCGCGTCGAGTCCGTCCTTCGAGTGTCCCCCGAGGCGGTCACCCGGCTGACCCGCATGCCAGACACGTTCGGCGGCCCATCGGTGTCCGTGCTGCTGGCAGCGGCCGCCAGATCCCTGTCCCAGGTGTTCGACGTCGAGGACCTATGTCTGGGCACCGTGTCGACCGGACGCCACACCCCCGGGTTGGAATCGATCATCGGCTGTTTCATCAATTCCCTGTCGATTCCGTTGACGTCCGTCCCCGCCCGGAATGCGGCCGATCTCCTGGACACCTGCGCCCGGACCGTCGTGTCGGCCTTTCAGCACGCGCGCACGCCGTTCGACGAGCTGGTGCGGACCTTGAAGCCCAAGCGGGATCGGCACCCGTGGTTCCAGGTGTGGGTGATCCTGCAGTGCGAGCCTCCGCGGGTGCGCCTCGGCGAAGGGGTGGACGTGGAACCGCTGCGCGTCCGGCCTCCTCATACTGGTTTCGAGTTGATGATCGAGGCGCTGCCCCAACCCAGTGGCGCTTGGGAACTGGTAGTGAGCAGACGTGCGGACGGGATGTCCGAGGCCCAGGCCGATCGGCTGCTCGAAGAACTCGGAAATGCCCTGCACGAGTTGTCCGGTGCTGTCTGACGTGCACGCGCCCGACCACGTGACGCCGGCTTCGCCCGCTTCGTCACGCCACGTCGTCGGTCAGTGCTCGCAAGTGTCGTACTGAGAAGCAGGACCGGAGTCAGTGCGACGACTGCGTAGATCGTCCACAGGGACCCACGGTTGCCCCCCAGGGAGGAGACCAGGCCCACCGAAGCAGGACCGAGTGGGACGGCGCCCCCAGCCTCAAGCGCCGCACCGTTCCAGCCGTCGGCATCCTCGGCCGGCGCGCGAACCGCCATTGCTCTCACCGGGCAATACGTCGAAGGCCCCGACCGGGAGACCGGCCGGGGCCTTCTGCGTTCCCGGAACGGTCTCGGCCGGGTTCAGCGGCACAGGGCGGTGTCCACCGCGCGTTCGAGACTCCTTCGGGCAGTCTCGCCGGTGAGCTGCACGGTGACCGCGACGTTGGCGGCGCGGCCGTCGTCGGTGACGCCGCCGCGGGTCTCGTACCCCGGGAAGCTGCCGCCGTGGCCCCAGGCCAGGCCGCCGCACGGCAGTGGCCTGCTGACGAGTCCCAGACCGTAGCGGGCGCCCGGGCCGAAGGTCGCTTCGGCCGGGACGGTGGAGCGCATCCGGGCGAGTTGGGCCGCGGGCAGGAGGCGGCCGGTCAGGAGCGCGGTGAAGAAGCGGTTGAGGTCGGAGTTGGTGGAGATCAGCTGTCCTGCCGCCCAGCCCCAGGAAGGGTCCAACTCCGTGATGTCGCGCAGTGGCGTATCCGCCGACTCCTGGTAGTAGCCGTGCGGATGGGGCTCTCGGATGCTCGCGTCGCCGGGAGCGGGGAAGTAGGTGTGGCGCAGCCCGATGCGCTGGATGATGCGCCGGTCCATCTCCTCTGCGAGCGGGCGGCCGGTGACCTTCTGGACGATCAGGCCGACGAGCACGTAGTTGGTGTTGCTGTACTTCCAGCGCTTCCCGGGGGCGAAGTCCGCCGGGTTCCGGAGTGCTGTGGCGAGCAGTTCACGGGGGGCGTAGTACCGGACGTCGTCCCCGAGGTGGCTGGTGTACTCGGGGAGCCCGCTGGTCTGCTGGAGGAGGTGGCGGACGGTGATGCGGCGCCCGTCGATCCCCTTCCCGCGGACGAGGCCGGGGAGGTAGGTGTCGACGAAGGCGTCGAGGCTCACCCTTCGCTCCGCAACGAGCTGGAGAACGACGACCGCGACGAAGGTCTTGGTGTTGCTGCCGATCCGCACCTGCCCGTCGACGGGTACCGGCGCGCCCGTGGCCAGATCACCGACCCCTGCGGTGTAGGTCCGGTCGCGGCCGCCGGGGCCCTTGACGCTCGCCAGCGCGGCGGGCGGGCCGCCGTCGCGCACCAGCGCGTTCAGGCTCCGCTGGACGACGTCCGGCCCGGCGGCCGAGGCGGCGGGCGGGACCAGAGCTCCCAGCGTCATGACACCGATGGCCACCGCGGCTGCGGCGGGCAGGATCTGTCGCCGCGTGCCGTGCTGCCGGCCGGCCGGGCGGAATACTCGTTGTTTCTGTCCACGCATGAGTCGACTCCTGAGGGACTGGTGGATCGTCGTTCGGATCGCCGTTTGCGTGGTTCAGCCGCACAGGGCCCTGTTCACGGCGTCGCTGACGTGCCGTACGGCCGCCTCGTCCGTCGGGATGCTGGTGACCGCGACGTTGGCGGCGCGGCCGTCCTCGGTGACGCCGCCCCGGGTCTCGTACCCCGCGATGTCGCCGCCGTGGCCCCAGTAGACGCCGCCGCAGGACAGGGGCCTGCTCGTGAGCCCCAGCCCGTAGCGGAGGCCGGAGGTCCCGGCGGGGACGGTCGTGCGCATCTCGGCCAGCTGGGCCGCCGGGAGGAGGCGGCCGGCGAGAAGCGCGGTGAAGAAGCGGTTGAGGTCGGAGTTGGTGGAGATCAGCTGGCCCGCGGCCCAGCCTGCGGAAGGGTCCATCTCCGTGAAGTCGCGCAGCGGTCCGTCCGCCGGGCTGCGGTGGTAGCCCCGGGGGTGCGGCTCCCGGACGGTCATGTCGCCGGGGGCGGGAAAGTACGTGTGGCGCAGCCCGATGCGCTGGATGATGCGCCGGTCCATCTCCTCTGCGAGCGGGCGGCCGGTGACCTTCTGGACGATCAGGCCGGCCACGACGTAGTTGGTGTTGCTGTACTTCCAGCGCTTCCCCGGTTCCGCGTCGGCAGGATGTTCGAGGGCGAGGTCGAGCAGCTCGCGGGGCTCGAAGTACCGGTTCCTGATCTCGGTGTCGTCGAGGTGGATGCCGTACTCGGGGAGTCCGCTGGTGTGCTGGAGGAGGTAGCGGATGGTGATGCGGCCCCCGTCGATGCCCTTCCCGCGGACGAGGCCGGGGAGGTAGGTGTCGACGAAGGCATCGAGGTCGATCTTTCCCTCGCCGACGAGCTGCAGCACCACGACCGCCGTGAACGCCTTGGTGTTGCTGCCGATCCGCACCTGGCCGTCCCTGGGCACCTTCGCGCCGGTGGTCAGGTCGCCGACTCCCGCGGTGTAGGTGCGGGTGCGGCCGTTGCGGTCCTGGACGCTCGCCAGCGCGGCGGGCATCCCGTCGTCGCGCACCAGCGTGTTCAGGGCCCGCTGCACGGCGTCCGGCCTGGCGGCGGCAGCAGCGGCCGGGGCGGCGGGATCGGAGGCGGCGGGCGGGGCGAGGACGCCCAGGGTCATGACGCCGATGGCCACCGCGGCGGCGGCCGACCAGCCTCGTCGCCGCCGACCGTCCCGCCGGTTCGAGGAACGAAGGTTCTGTCCAGTCCGAACACGCATGATTCAACTCCTGGGAAGTCGTTTCGTCGAGCCACGATCGTTGCTTCCAGGGCCCTTTGACCGCATCGCGGGATAGCGGGAGAAGTCGCTCCCCCGATCGGGGGAGGCCGCAGGGGAGCCGCCCGGCGATACTGACGATCATGAACAGGGGAATTCGGCTGCTGCTGCGCGGCTCCACGTACTCGGGTGTGCTGTTCGCCTATTGCGGCGCGTTGGCGAGCCTTCCGCTGCTGCCTCTCGCCCTGTTGCCGGCGCTGTCGTGGCGATCCGCACCCGAGAGCGTGCAGGTCATCGTGGTGCTGCTGGTCTGGGCGGCGCTGGTCGGCGTGGTCGGACTGGCGCGCCCCGTACGGCGGGCGCTGGTCGTGTCCGCCCGCCGGCTGCTGCGGGTGTCGCTGCCGAACCCGGCGGCCGTTCGCCTGGCCTCCGGTCCGCTCGGCCTCGACCGCTGGCGGACCCCGCTCTGGCTGGTGCTGCACGCGGCCGTCGGGTGGACGGGGGCGCTGGCGAGCGGGGTGCTGTTCATCATGGGCCTCTCCCTGCCCATGAACTGGCTCGGCGGCGAGGTGCGGGCGAGCCTGTTCGGCACGTCGGTCCGGGTGTCGGGCGCGTGGAGCTGGGTGGCGGCCGCCGCGTGCATCCTGCTGGCGGCGGCCATCTGCGTACTGGTCACGAAAACCCTGCGGTGGTCGGCGCCGCGGTTGCTGGGGCCGTCGGCGGCCGAACGGCTCGCGCTGGCTGCCGAACGGGAGCTGCTGCTGGCCGAACGCAACCGGATCGCCCACGAGTTGCACGACTCGATCGGGCACACGTTGACGGCGGCCACCATCCAGGCGGCGGTGGCCGGCGAGGTGCTCTCCAGCGACCCGGCTGCGGCGCGGGCCGCCATGCGCAGCATCGAGGACTCGACGAGGGCCGCGCTGGAGGACCTGGACTACGCGCTCGGAGTGCTGCGCGAGGAGGAGTCGGGAACGGCGCCGACCCGCACCCTGGCGGACCTCCCCGAGCTGCTGGAACGCCTGCGGCACACGGGGGCGGTGGTGGAACCGGAGCTGTCGGGTGACCTGGCGCGGGTGCAGGGGACGCTCTCCCGGGCGGCGTACAGGATCCTTCAGGAGGGGCTGACGAACGCGCTGCGCCACGGGGCGGGCGGCCCCATCGAGGTCCGGGTGGCGGCCGGACCGGACGGGCTGGACCTCGCGGTGGTCAACCGGACCGGAGCGCGGACGGGGCCGAATCCGGGCCCCTTCTCGACGTCCGGCCACGGCTTGCCCGGACTGGCCGAGCGCGTCCGGCTGCTGCACGGTGAGTTCGGGTCCGGCCCGGACGGGACGGGGCACTGGCGGCTGGCCGTCCGGCTGCCGGTACGGGCGTCGGCGTGAGCGGACCCGAGACGGACGGAGGCATGGCCCTCCCCACGGAAGCCGGCCCCGCCGTCACCCTCCTGATCGCGGACGACGACGAGGTGACCCGAAGCGGTCTGAGCATGCTGCTCGCCGCACAGCCGGGAATCTCGGTGCTCGGCGAGGCCGCCGACGGCATCGAGGCCGTCGACCGCGCGCTGAGCCTGCGGCCGGACGTGGTCCTGATGGACGTGCGGATGCCACGTCGCAACGGGATCGACGCCACCCGGCAACTGCTGGCCGAAGCGGCCGACCCCCCGAAGGTCGTGGTGATCACCACCTTCGAGAACGACGGCTACGTCACCGCCGCCCTCGGCGCGGGCGCGAGCGGCTTCGTCCTCAAACGATTCCCGGTCCGCCGGATCGCCGAGGCGGTCCGGGTGGTGGCGGCCGGCGAGGCGGTTCTCTTTCCGGCCGCACTGGGCCGCATGGTCGCCGCCCGCCCGCTGGGCTCCGCGGCGGCCCTGCCGCAGGCCGCCCTGACCGGCCGGGAGGAGGAGGTACTGCGCCTGATGGCCACCGGGCTCTCCAACCCGGAGATCGCGGAGTCCCTCACGGTGAGCCTGGAGACGGTCAAGACCCACGTCGGGAACGTGCTGACCAAGCTGGGCGCGCAGAACCGGACCCATGCGGTGGTCATCGCCTACGAGTCCGGCCTGGTGGTCCCGCGCTTCGCGGGATGACGCGTCTTCACCCCCCTCGTCACGGTCGCCCGCACCGCTCTCCGGTCCCCTGTCCCGGCCCGTCCCTGATCAGCCCTGTCCGGTCCTGATCAGGCCTGTCGTGAGTCGTCCGCCCCACGGGGCCGTCCAGCGTCCTGGGCTCAGCTCAACAACCGGTCCCTGACCGCGGCGAGTACGTCCGCGCGGTCGCGCGGGCCGTTGTCGGCCACGATGAGGTGGTCGCCGATGCGCAGCGAGAAGGTGATCAGGCAGCGGGCCTCGACATCGTCCTCGTCGGGACAGAAGGCCCCGTAGAGCTCGCGCAGATAGTCCATGCGGCGGTTGTCAGCCCGGCGGAGGCGGCGCGCGACTCCTTCGTCGCGCCGGGCCCAGTCGCGGATCGCCAGCTCGACCCCGGCGCCGGTCACGGGCCCGCCCGACCCGACGAAGTCGAAGAGATGCCCGAGCCGTTCACGGGCATCGCCGCCATCGCGCTCGATCCGCTCGATGACGCCCTCGGCGACCTCGCGTTCCCAGGTATCGAGCATCTCCTCCAGCAGGGCCGCGCGGTTGCGGAAGTAGCCGTAGAAACCGCCCTTGGTGACACCGAGCGCCTGGGCGAGGACCTCGACCCGGACAGCCTCGGGGCCGCCGACGGCGAGCGTGCGAAGCCCTTCCTCGATCCACCTGTCGCGTGGCGTACGGATCGCGCCCATGCCGTTTCCCTCCTCACCCACCCCGCCGATGTACGGAGCCGTACAGATGAGTCTATGCTCGTTCTATACGCCACCGTATAGACAGGAAGCCGCCATGCGTGACCTGCGCCTTTCCCCGAGCGACCATACGTCCCGCCCCTGGCGGATCCACGAGATCGCCGGCGACTTCCGACTGGAGGACGTGTGGGCGCTGCCGACGCCGGGGGGCCCGGACGACCTGCACCACCTGGTCGACCAGATGGCGAACGGCGAGGACGGTCCGGACGGCGGCAACCCCGTGGGCCGTTTCCTCTTCGCGGTGCGGTGGAAACTCGGCGCGCTCCTCGGCTGGGACAAGCAGGACACCGGCGTCGGCGGGCGGGTGACGACGCTGCGCGACCGGCTGCCCGACGACCTGCGCGCGGGGCCACGCGGCCCCGACCTCAGCACGGCGCCTTTCACCTCGGTCTTCCGGACCCACGACGAGTGGGCCGCCGAGTGCGCCAACAAGACCATGCACGGGGTGCTGCACATCGGCTGGGTCCCCGACGGGAACGGCGGCTTCCACGGCCAGTTGGCCGTCCTGGTGAAGCCCAACGGCCGTCTCGGCTCCCTGTACATGCTCGGCATCAAGCCCTTCCGGTACCTGGGGGTCTACCCGGCTCTGATGCGATCGATCGGCCGGGAGTGGCAGGAGAACGCGGAGCGCCGGGCGGCGGCCTGAGACCTCGCCTGCTCAACCGCTCCGGCGAGGAAAGGGAACAACGACGGCTGCCCGTGGCGACCGAGGGGCCTGCTGTTTCGCGACCCCGGACGTGGCCCCGGCCTGGTCAGCGCGTGACGACCGGCCGGAAGGCATCCCGTATGCCGGACTTGGTGGTGGAGACGAACTGGTCGCCCGGCCCGTAGTCGTACGTGCCGTAGTACTCGTAGCGCAGCACGGCCGGGCAGCTCTTGCCGCCGATCTGCACCGAGCGCGGATCGACGCGCTTGCCGGTGCGCAGCTCGTAGACCTTCAGCGGAACCTTGACCTTGTGGAAGGTGACCCGGTGGGGGAAGTGCTTGAACTTGTTGTTCTTGTAGGAGCAGGACTCGACGGCGGCGCCGTTCTTCGCCGCGTCCGCGCAGACCACGAGCGCCGCCTCGACGGGGTCATCGGTGCGCCAGTCGGCGGGGAGCTTGCCGGTGTAATCGGTGTCGCCGAGGAACAACGCACGGTTGGTCCCCTTGCGGTGCGGCGGGGCGGCGCTGTACTTGGCGGGTTTGTCGCAGTAGCCGGATCCCGCGCTGTAGGTGGCCCCGATCAGAGTGCGCACCTCGTCGAGTTCGATGGCCAGGCCGGCCTTCTTCACGCCGCTGCGCGCCTTGCCGGTGAGCGGCTCGTCCGGGTACGCGTCGAGGAGTCGTTGGTAGTGCGCGCGTGCCTCCTTCCATTTCTCCTCGCCCATCAGGGCATCGCCGCATCCGGCCAGCGCGGCGGGTTCCGTACGCGTCGCGGCGTCGGCCGACCGGTCCAGGACGTCACGGGTGGGCTCACGGTCGCGGAGCCAGCCGGCTGTCTCGGCGGTATCACAGGCGTCCTCGGCGGGCAGGGTGTCGAGGAAGGTGTCCAGGGTCGTCTGGACGGTCCTCTCGTGGCCGGGCTCCGTCAGGACCCGGGCGAGAACGCCGAAGCCCCGCTCCAGCTCCTCGATGTCCCCGACCTGCCCGGCGTCGTACAGCGTGGACGCGGCGCGCTCCAGCCGTCGGCAGGTCTCCACCACCGCGTCGCCGGGCTCGACCAGCGTCGCTCCCACCACGCGGTGTCCGGACCGCACCTCGCTCTGCGCGGCGACGGCCTCCTCGCAGTCACCGGCCTCGCGGGCCTCGTCCACCCGGTTCTCGATGCCGTGTGCGCCAAGGCGCAGCAGCACGGCGGTCAGCACGACCGCGACCGTGACCACGAGGGCGCCGTAGCGCTGCACCCGCCGTACGACGTGCTCACGTCGCCGGGTCAGGAACCAACCGTGGGCGACGCCCGCCGCCCACCACAGGAGCAGCAGGAGCTCGCACCAGGTCGCGGCGGTCGAGGCGGCGAGGTTGAGAAGCATGACGGTGCCGAGCACGGCGACCGCGGCCAGCCGCCGGTGGCCCAGCAGCAGATACCCGATGCCGAGCAGGGAGGCATTGCCGATCGCGGCCGCCACTGCGTCACACGGGGACGGGGCCGCGGTCGCGGTCGGCTCGGGCGGCCGGAGCGGCACCGGCGACTCCGGTGACATCGGGGACCCCGGAGACATCGGGGATTCGTCGGGCCGCCGGTACGGGTCGTGTTCGTCCATCGAGTGATCCATGGGTCGCTATCCCCGAGGTGTCGTGGGTGCCGGGCCGCGTACGGAGAACCAGCGGTGCGCGGTCCCACCGAGCAGCACCCACAGGGCCGCCGCGTCGATGCCGAAGACCAGCAGCACCGGGAGACTGGGCGCTCCGGAGAGCAGTGAGCCGAGGAAGCCGATGAGCGTCGAGCACGCCACCAGGGCCAGGCAGGCGGCCAGCACCGCGCGGGTCCACGGTCGGCGCCTGCCGCTCAGGGCGACGCAGGCGGCCTGAAGCGCCGCCAGTCCCCAGCAGAACAGCGCCACGAACCACGCCATGTCCATCGGCAGGATCAGGTCCTGCCCGTGCTCCTGCTTGCTGTAGTTCTCATCAAGGACCACCCAGCCGCCCAAGGCGGTGCCCACCGCGTGCACGGCGACGACCACGAGCACGAAGACGAGGGCCCCGGGGATGCGCGCCACCGCCTCGGATGGGCCGGGCCGGGCGAGGGGTCCGGGGCGACCGGACGTACCCGCCGGGCCAGGCGGGTCGGACGGGTCGGACGGGCCTCGCTGGGGGGAGAAGTTCTGCATGGGAGTCACCTCGCGCTTTCGTGTCGGGCGGGTCGTGGACCCGGGTCCGGTCGACTTCGTGGACCGCACTCGTCGCGGTGGCGGCCGTTGTCGCGGTGGCCGGGCGGGGGCCCGAGCCCTCCCCCGTTCGCCCGGGCTCGGGCCGCGCAGCGTGGCCGGACCCGGCCGCCCTTCTCGGCAATTCCAGCGCCGTACGCCGTTGTTCGGCAGCCCCTGCCCCGGCCCCGAACAACCCGGCGGCGAACCGGCCGCGGCCGATCGTGTAGATCAGGTGAACACCCGTGCCCAGCCTGCGGATACCCAGCGGTACAGCTGCGGCCGCACCCCCGGCTGCCTACCCTGAGCGCCCGAACGGCCGCACCGGGTGATGTCCTGGTGAAGACCGGCGTACCGAGGGCGGGGCAGGCAGATGTCGGGACACCAGGGACCGGGGCGCACCGAGGGCGAGCTGGATCCGGAGGCGGGCCCGGTGCCGCGGTTCGCCGCCGGCCTGCGGGCGCTGCGCGAGGCGGCGGGGAAGCCCACGTACCGGGCGATGGCTCACGGGGCACGGTACGGGGTGACCACCCTGTCGCAGGCGGCGGCCGGGAAGCAGTTGCCCACCCGGGCGGTGACGCTCGCCTATGTGGAGGCGTGCGGCGGCGACGTGGTCGAGTGGGAGCGGCGCTGGCGCGAGGCGTCGGCAGAGCTGGCCGCCGAGGCGTCCGGTGGCGAGACCTCCCGGCCGCCGTACCGCGGCCTGACGCGGTACGAACCGGGTGACGCCGGACTCTTCTTCGGCCGCGACCGGCTCGTGGAGCGGCTGACCGCACTGACCCGCGAGCACCGCCTCACCGCCGTCTTCGGCCCCTCCGGCAGCGGCAAGTCCTCGCTGTTGCGCGCCGGTCTGATCCCTCGGCTGCGCACCCCGCCCGAGGGCGCGGGCGGTGGGGACGGCGGGACCGCTCCGGCGGCGGTGCGGATCCTCACGCCCGGCCCCGCCCCGCTGCGCACGCACGCCGACCGGCTCGTGCCCGTGCCCGACACCGACGCCGACACCTGGCTGATCGTCGACCAGTTCGAGGAGCTGTACACACTCGGCGCCGACCCGGCCGACCGGGACGCCTTCATCGACCGCCTCGTCACCGCCACCGACGTCGGCAGCCGGCTGCGCGTCGTCATCGCGGTGCGGGCCGACTTCCTCGGCCGCTGCGCCGAACACCCCGGCCTCACCGCCGCGTTGCAGGGCGCCACGCTGCTCACCGGTCCGATGAGCCGCGCGGAGCTGCGGGAGACCATCGTGCGCCCCGCCGCCGCGGAGGGCCTGATCGTCGAACGCTCCCTGACCGACCGTCTCCTGGACGAGGTCGAGGGCGCCCCGGGCGGGCTGCCGATGATGTCGCACGCCCTGCTGGAGACCTGGCGCCACCGCAGCGGCCGGGTCCTGACGGAGGCCGCGTACGAGGTGGCCGGCGGACTGCGCGGCGCCGTCGTCCGCACGGCCGAGCAGGTGTACCGCGAACTCACGCCGTCGCAGGCCGAGGTGGCCCGCCATGTGCTGCTCCGGCTCGTCGCGCCCGGCGACGGGGCGGCGGACACGCGCCGTCCCGCCGACCACGCGGAGCTCGACTTCGGCAGCCCCGCCGACACCCGGGTGACGCTGGAACGCCTGGTCCACGCACGGCTCATCACCTTCGACGACGGCACGGTCGACCTCGCCCACGAAGCGCTCATCACCGCATGGCCCCGGTTGCGCGCCTGGATAGACGCCGAACGCGACCGGCTGCGCGTCCACCGCTCGCTCTCCGAGGCGGCACGCACCTGGCAGGCGCTCGGCCGGGAGAGCGCCGCGCTGTACGCGGGCTCCCGCCTGGACGCCGCTCGCGACGCGTTCCCGCAGGACGCCGCCCGGCCCGGCGGCACGACGGCGAGAGGTCGGCGGGCCGGGAAGAGCCTGAGGGACGGGGAGAGCCGGGGCGACGGGGACAGCCGGCGCGGCGTCGAACTCACGGCATCGGAGCGGCAGTTCCTCACCGCCTCGCTCCGCCGCCAGCACCGCACCGCGCGGCTGCGGCGTACGGTCGTGGCCCTGCTCGCCGCACTCGGGCTGCTCGCCACCGGCACCGCCGTCGTCGCCCTCCGGGCGCGCGCCACCGCGCAGACCGAGCGGGACGACGCCGTCTTCGGCCGCCTCACCACCGAAGCCGACAGCCTCCGCGAGATCAGCGCCGGGCTGGCCGGCCGCCTCGACGTCGCCGCGCACGGCATACGCTCCACCCCGGACACCCGGACCCGCCTGGCCTCGGACGCGGGCCGGACGCTGGCCACCCGGCTGCCCGGTCACGCCGGTCTCGCCAGCTCCGTGGCGTACGCGCCCGACGGCCGCACCCTCGCCAGTGGCGGCCACGACGGCACGGTCCGGCTGTGGGACACCGCCGCGCGGCCCGGGTCCGCGGGCCCGGCCGGGGGCCTGGGAAAGCCGTTGGGGAAACCGCTGCGATTCCGTACGGGCCCGGTCGGCGCGGTCGCGTTCGCGCCGTCGCACGGGGACCTGCTGGCGGCCACCGGCAAGGGCGGCGGCGTCCAGCTGTGGGACGTACACGACCGGGAGCGGCCCCGTTCCGTCGGACGGCCGCTGGTGAGCCACGACGGGAAGAACGTCGTCTCGGTCGCGTTCGCCCCCGACGGCCGGACGCTGGCCACCGCCGGAGACGATGGGACCGTACGGCTGTGGGACCTGAGCGCCCCGGACCGGCCCACGCCGCTCGGCGGACCCGTCAAGGCCGACGGGTCCGAGGAAGGCAGCGTCCGCGCCGTCGCGTTCGCCCCGGACGGGGGCGTCCTGGCCACGGCGGGCTTCGACGGTTCCGTACGGATGTGGCGGTTCGACCGGGACGACGGGATCGAGCCGCTCGGTACGCCGCTGCGCGAACACACCGCCTCCGTCTGGGCGGTGGCCTTCTCCCCGGACGGTCGGACGCTCGCCACGGCCGGCTTCGACGACACCGTACGGTTATGGGACGTGACCGAGCCAAAGCGCCCGCGGCCGCTGGGCGATCCGCTCACCGAGCACACCGCGCCCGTTCTGTCGGTGGCCTTCAGTCCCGACGGCCGCACCCTGGTGAGCGCGGGCGAGGACGACGCGCCGATCCAGTGGAACGTGGCCAATCCCGCCTATCCGCAGCAGCTCGGGGAGCCGCTGGCCGGCCACGCGGGAGCCGTGTGGGAGGTGGCCTTCGGCCCCGACGGCCGTACCCTCGCCAGCGTCGGCGCCGACCGCGGCGTCCGCCTCTGGCACCGGCCGCCGACCGTCCTCTCGGACTTCACCAACCCGGTGTCCGGCATCGCCCACAGCCCCGACGGCCGGCTGCTCGCCGCCGCCAGCACCGACGACGCGCTGATCCGTCTGTGGGACGTCGACGATCCGGGCCGCCCGCGCCGGATCCCGCGGATGCTCACCGGCCACGAGGACCAGGTACTGAGTGTCGCGTTCACCCCGGACAGCCGTACGGTGGCCGGCGGCGCACTGGACGGCTCCGTACGGCTGTGGGACGTCTCCTCGCCCGAACGCCCGGTCCCGCTGGGCGGACCGCTGAAGGCGCACGACGACGGCGTCAACACCGTCGCGTTCGCCCGGAACGGCCGCACGTTGGCCACCGGCGGCGAGGACGGGACGGTGCGGCTGTGGGACGTACGCCGACCAGGCCGTGTACGGCCGCTCGGCGCACCGCTGCGCGGCCACGGGGACGCGGTCCGCTCCCTCGCCTTCACCCCGGACGGGAAGACGCTGGCCACCGGCGGCGAGGACGGCACGGTGCGGCTGTGGCACGTGAGCGACCCGGCACGTGCGCGGGCCGCCGGCGAAGCTCTCGGCGGGGACGACGAGTCGGTCAACGCGGTCGCCTTCGCCCCGGACGGGAGGACGCTGGCCACCGGCGGCGAGGACCGCGCGGTGCGGCTGTGGGACGTACGCCGGCCGGACCGTGCCCGGCAGATCGGGGAAAAGCTGGGCGGGCACCGCGGGCCGGTCAGGGCGGTGGCCTACTCGCCGGACGGGAAGACCCTGGCCACCGGCAGCAGCGACCACACGGTCCGGCTGTGGGACGTGGCGGAACCGGCCCGTGCCGAGCCCGCGGGCGGGGAACTCACCGGTCACCTCGACACCGTCACGTCCGTCGCGTTCGGCCCGGAGGGCGGCACCCTCGTCTCCGCCGGCTACGACCTGACGGCCCGGGTATGGCTCCTGGACACGCACCGCGCCGCGCAGTACGTCTGCGACCACACCGGCGGAGTTCTCACGCGCGCTGAATGGGAGGAGCGCCTGCCGCGACTCGGATACCGGACGGTGTGCGCGACCACGTAAGGCCTGTCGCCCTCGCCGTACGCCCGCACGGCCCCCCGGCCCTTGGCCCCAAGGTTCAAGGAGCGCTGAACTTCAGGACAGCGCCGTCCTGGTTGTGCGCGACGACGATCGCCTTCAGCTCGTCACCGAACCCGGCCTCGCCACCCGCGCCGCCCAGCTGCATCACGGTGCCCGCCGCCCGGAAGGTGACGGATGCGTCGGCCACGGTGACATGCACGCTCACCCCGTTCGCCGTGATGTGCGCCGTGGAGGTCACCAGCACCTCGCACGCCCCGTCCGAGCAGGCGTCGGTGTTCTTGCCGTCGGCCGCCTCGGGCAGCGGGCCGGTGGGGTCGGGCGCGGGCGCGTCCGCTCCCTCGCCGGCCTCCCCGGGCTTCCAACCCGCGGCGCACTGCTTCGCGCGCTCGTGCGCGGCCGCGAGCCGCGGGTCCTTCTCCGTCAGTTCCGGCAGGTCCGGCTCGGGCGGGGTCAGGGACCGTACGAGCTTGTCGACCCCTGCCGCACTGCCCTCGGCGTCGTCCATCGCCGCGGCCGGGGAGACCTCGTCGAGTTCGGGCAGGACAGCCGCCAGCTTCTTCAGCCAGGCGGCGAGCAGCCGGTCGGCCGCGGGAATGCCCGACCGGCTGAGCTCCCTCAGGTCGCGGTCCACGCTCTCCACCGCGTTCGGCGTCCCGGAGAGGTAGCTCATGGCGAGCAGTTCGGCCGACGGGCCGGGCTCCTGCGGGCTCCGGATCTCCCGCAGATCCGCCGCGCTGTCCTTCCGGAGATCCTCGATCGTGGTCGTCGACTCGCACAGGCCGCCGACCCACCGCACCAGCTCCTCGGACGGCGCCCGTACCGGCGCCGGGTCGGCCGTCCCCTTGTCCGACGCGCCTGCCTCGCCGTCCGCCCCGCCCCCGCAACCGCCGACGGCCAGCACCAGCCCCGCGGCCACCATGGCGACGCGTCCCCTTGTGAACATCCCGACGACCTCTCTCCGTGCTGTGACTCGGTCTTCGCCGGCCGGACCCCGGCACCGCAGGACCAGTTCAGCGCGGCACAGTTTGTTCGGTCACCCCTCCGCGGCCGTGAACAAATTCCCCGGACCCCCGGCACGACCCAGCGCCGTACGGAACGAGCCGGTCCGCTGCCCGAGCCCCTGGCCGAAAGACGAGCGGGGGCGGCATCCGGCAGAGCCGCTGCGCAGTAGCCGTGCCGAGGCTTCCCGCCCGGCTCCGTTGCGGAGACCCGGACGGTACTTTTCGGACAACTGTGGGCCGTCCGGGTGAGTGCAGACAACCTGCGGGGCCCCGCGCCGCCTCTCACAGCCCGGACACAGCGTCGCCACAGGTGAGTTGGGGCCGTGCTGCTCGTCCACGTTCCGCACGCACCCGGAAGCCGGAAGTACGAGGAATGATGACCAGATCCCCGCAGGGCCGCACGAACCGCCTGACCCGCCCCTCGATCGCCGTCGCCGCGGCCGTCGCCGTGACCGCGGGCGTCGTCGCCGCCGCGCCCGACGCCAAGACGGCGGAGCCGACGCCCAAGCTCAGCCTGATCGCCGCCTCCACCTCGGTGACGCTCGACTCGTGGAAGGAGGATCCCGGCGTCTATCTGGATCTCGGGACGTACCTCACCTCCGAGAACGGCGCCTTCGAACTCAAGGTGACCCGGAAGTCCTACAAGGCCCCGGTCGTCGCCTCGCAGGTGTTCCGGAACGGGAAGAAGACCACGACCAAGGCGCTTCCCGCCGGGCTCGTGAAGGACTTCTCCGGGCTGCCGGACTTCGCGCAGATCACGCTCACCGACGCGGCGGGCAGGACGGTGCTCAGCCAGACGGAGGCGTTCTGCCCCAACAACGCCTCCGGGCGGGTCCGGCCGGACGCTCCCGCCAACTCGAAGTATCCGCAGAGCTGTCCGGTGAACCCGTTCACTCTCGGCTCGGTCTGGGGCGTGGAGAACGGCTGGGCGTCCAACACCTACGCCGGTTACTACTCCAAGCCCGTACAGCTGGCCGTCGGCACGTACACCGCCAAGATCAACGTGACCAAGAAGTACCGCGAGCTCTTCGGCATCGCCGACGAGACCCGCACCGTCAAGGTCACGGTCCGCGAGCGCAGTTGGGAGGAGCCGCCCCCGGTTCCCGCCGGCAGCCGCAGCGCCGCCTCCGCGCACGCGGGCCACGAAGGACACGAAGGACACGGGAAGGCCGCCACGTCCTCCGCCGCGTCCGGGCACGGCGCGCACGGCGCACCGGCCCGTACCGAGGCCCCCGCCGGCCGCACGACCGGCGCCGGCCCCACGTTCAACGTCGGCCACGGGCCCTACCCGCCGGCTCCGGCCGCCCTGCCCTGGGCGCTGAAGAAGGAATCGCTCCAGCGGGGGGCCTTCTCCGCGGCCGAGGCCGGCGACCGTGCCGGGCAGACCGACGGGTCGCGCCAGGCGCCGGGAGCCAAGCCCAACACCGGGCGGCCCACCGGCAAGGCGACCGTGCCCGACGTACCCAAGCCGGACCTGCGCTCGCTGCCCGCGTACGGCATCACCGTCAGCGACGGGTACGAGGAAGTGCCCGGCAAGGACTACCTCGCCTTCAGCGCCAACGTGTGGAACGCGGGCCCGGCCAAGCTCGTCGTGGACGGCTTCCGCTCCCCGGGCAAGGAGCTGATGGACGCCTACCAGTACTTCTACGACGCCGACGGCAAGCAGGTCGGCTACACCCCGACCGGCACCATGGAGTGGGACCCGCGCCCCGGCCACGAGCACTGGCACTTCACGGACTTCGCCAGCTACCGGCTGCTGAAGGCCGACCAGAAGGAATCGGTGCGCAGCGGCAAGGAGGCGTTCTGTCTGGCCAACACCGACGCCGTCGACTACACGGTGAAGAACGCCAACTGGCACCCGGACAACACCGACCTGTCCACCGCGTGCGGCCAGGAGAACTCGATCTCCGTCCGCGAGGTTCTCGACGTCGGCTCCGGTGACACCTACACCCAGGACCTGCCCGGCCAGTCCTTCGACATCACGGACCTGCCGAACGGCACGTACTACATCCAGGTCCTCGCCAACCCGGAGAACCGGCTCAAGGAGACCAACCACAACAACAACAGCGCGCTGCGCAAGGTCATCCTCGGGGGGAAGGAGGGCGCCCGCACCGTGAAGGTCCCCGCCCACCACCTGGTGGACGCCAACTAGCTCTGAGCGGTGGCGCGTTGACGCGCTCCGTTCCGTACGTTCCGCCGGCCCCGGGGAGGTGTTCCCGGGGCCGGCGGCATGCCTGGACCCAAACCCGAGTTCTCGCCAACTCGCCCGTGCACCCGTAACCCCGGCCCCGCCCCACCGCGGCTCCGCCGCCGCGCCCCCCGCCCCGCGACGACTCCGCCGGTCAGGGACATGGCCAGGCACACCCACCGTGCCCGGGGCGCCACGGAGGGCTCCCCTCCGTCGCGCGGGTGCGGGGAGGGCGCCTTCGGCGGGCACCGTCGCCGACCAGGCAACGCATGGGTTACTCATGCGTAGCGCAGGTGTGGCGCAATTCACTCCCCTCAGGGGGTAGTTCTGGAAACATCTACGCCAACGAGATCGGGCCATACATACCGCCGCGGGGGGAGTGGCCATGGGGCTGCTCGGCGATGAGCTGGCGTTCGGGCGGGCTCTGACCGCCCCGGAGTACGAGAGCGTCATGGCCCTGGGGCACCGCAAGGAGTACCCGGCCGACACCCCGCTGCTGACCGAGGGCGAGAGGACCGGCCATGTGGTGATCGTGCTGCGCGGCTGGGTGACCGTCTCCCACAGCACCGACCGCGGCGCCACCCGGCTCATACTGGGGTTACGGGGGCCCGGCGAACTGCTGGGAGAAATGGCCGCGTTGGACAACCATCCGCGCAGCGCCACCGTACGGGCCCTCGGGACCGTCGAGGCGGCCGTCATCGGCGGCGACGCGTTCCGCCGGTTCCTCGCCACCCACCCCCGGGTCAGCGGACTGGTGATCCGGCAGCTGACCTTCCGGCTGCGCAACGCCGACCAGGAGCGCTCCGCCCTCGCCTCCCTGACCGTCCTCCAGCGCCTGGCGAGCCGGCTCACCGAGCTCTCCCGGACCGCCCCCACCGGCCCCTACGCGCCGCCCGCACCCGGACCCGGGCCCACCGGCGCCGTCGTCCACCTCGCCCAGGACGAACTGGCCGCCACCGTCGGGGCGACCCGGGAGGCGGTCGCCAAGGCGCTGCGGCTGCTGCGCACCCAGAAGATCGTGCGCACCGGTACCCGCATGGTGGAGATCCTCGACCCCGCGCTGCTCGCCCTCCTCGCGGAGGGACACCGGGATTAAGGATCAGCCCCGCCGTGTGTAAACGGCTACAGACGGCCTTCGTCCCGGGCCGGAAGCTGTACGGGACGGCAAGCGCAGGGAGAACGGGGGCACGGGGTGGAGCACGACGCGTTGGATGCCGGTGAGGCACGCTACGAGCTGGTCATCAGCGTGGACGCCAGACGTTCCGGGCAGTACAGCGACGCGGACAAGCCGCGGATGCGGGAGCGGATCTACCGGGTTCTGGAGACCGCGTTCGCCCAGGCCGGGGTGGGCCGGGGCGCCGTCCACACGGAGGACCGCGGGGACGGCGTGCTGGTGTCGGTCCCGGGCCGGATCGCGGTGACGCGGCTGCTCGGCCTGTGGATGGTGGAGGTCCACGAGAACCTGCGTGAGGAGAACCGCTCCCTCCTCGTGCCGCTCGGGCTGCGGGTGGCCATGCACGTCGGTCCCGTACGCCACGACAGCCGGGGCATCAGCGGGCGTGCGGTCGACCTGACCTGCCGGCTCGCCGACTCGTCCGTCGCCCGGCAGCTGCTGGACCGCGAACGGGCCGATCTGGTGCTCGCCGTCTCCGACTCGCTCTACGTCGACGTGGTCTCCGCCGGGGGCAAGTTCATCGAGCCCGAGCGTTTCTCCCCGGCGCGGCTGGCCCTGAAGGAGGGGGAGGTCTCCGCCTGGTTCCACCTGCCGGGACGGCCCGCGCCGGACATCGGGGCGATCGGCCCGGAGGAGCCGGCCGCCCCGGAGGAGCCGAGCGGCCCGGCCGCCGCACCGGCCGACGGGCCGGACACCGCTCCGTCCACCGCCGCCGCCGCTCCGGAACGCGCACGGGACGACGAGGACAGGGGCGCGCCCGCCCGCTACACCGCCCGGGGCGACCTGTCCGTCCACCAGCACAACGTCTACCAGCAGCCCGTGCACATCGGCCGCGTCACCGGCGACAGCCCCCGGAAGGACTGAGCATGGCCGACGAAGCAGTGGCCGAGCGCCCCGCCGAGCCCGCCGCCCCGAAGGCGAAGGACGACCGCTCCCCCGAGGCCCCGCCGCGCGGTGGGGCGCGGGAGGACGACAAGGCCAAGGACGCCCCGGACGGCGCGGACGCGCCCGGCTCCGCCGACGCCCCCGGCTCGTCCGACTCCGCGGACGACGAGGCCGCCGAGCGGGAGAAGGAGCGCGAACGCGCCGCGGACCGCTTCAAGGACCGGACCCGCGACCCGCTCGCCGAGGAGCAGGGCGAGGAGGAGCCGACCGACGCCGCCGCCGCCACGCGCGCCCGGCGGTCCGGACAGAAGCTCCTCGCCAGCGGCCGGGACCTCATCGGCTTCGACCGCTCCGACGTCGGCCAGCTCCACATCGGCGACATCAACATCGGCCTCGACGCCCGGCGTTCCGGCCTCACGATGCGCGACGGCCCGGTCCCCGAGGAGGAGTTGCTGCGCATCCGCCGGACCCACATCGAGCCGGAGGGGTACGTACGGCTGCGCCGGGCGCTGGAAGCCCGTCGGCTGCTGGTGCTGGGCGGGGCCCCCGGCACCGGCCGCGTCAGCACGGCGCTGGCGCTGCTGGAGGAGGTCACCCGCGACGGCGAGGGCGGGCAGCACAGCGAGCGGGTGCGCCGCGCCGACCCGGAGCGGGGGGTACGGGGGCTGGCCGCGCAGGTGGGCGGCGGGGAGGGCGGCCACCTGCGCGGCACCGGGTATCTGCTGGAGCCCGCCCTGGACCGGCCGGGCACCCTGCCGCCCGACGGGATGGACCTGGACCAGCTGGCCTCGGCACTGGCCGAGCAGGGCTCGTACGCGGTCGTCGTGGTGAGCGTCGGCTCGGCGGCCAACCCGCTGCTGGCCGGGCGGTACGGGGCGATCTGCCCGCCCGCCCCCACCCGTGAACTGGTCGCCGTCCGGCTGCGCCAGCGGCTGGAGGAGGAACACGGCGACCCGGTACGGGATGGGGGCGGGGGCGGTGCCCAGGACGGGGGCGGGGACCGGGACCGGGCCGGGGCCGGGTCGCTCGACCGGCTGCTGGAGCGCGCGGCGGAGCTCCGCGAGGACCCCGAGGTCATCGAGGCGGTGGGCCTCGACGACCTGCGGCCCGCCGAGGCCGAGCTGTTCGCCTCACTGCTGGCCGGCCACCTCCTGGGCTCCGTCGGCCGTGAGGAACTGCTGTCCGGCTGCCGAGGTCTCGCGGCCGTCCAGGCGTACGAGTGGTTCGCCGGGGTGGACCGCGCCCTGGCCGCCCCGCCGCCCGGCGACGGGCGGGCGCCCGTGCGCTCCGGAACCGCCGCCCTGTTCCACCCGGTGGCCTTCCGGATCGCGCTCGCGGTCCTCGGCGGCGCCTCGCACAGCGCGGTGTCCGCCGCCGCCCACCTGCTGACCTGGGAACTGTCCGTACAGAGCGATCCGGACAGCACCCCCGCCCGCCCCCTGTTCTGCGACGACCCGGAGTCCGACCTGGCGCTCTCGCGCGCCCGGCCGGACAACGGGGTCGTCGACGTGGCGGGCGCCGAGGTGACGGGGCGGCTGATCTTCTACCGGGGGACCGCGCTGCCCGCCGCCGTGCTCGCCGAGCTCTGGGACCGGCACTTCCCCGTCCGTGCCCCGGTCGTCCGCTGGCTGCGGCTGCTCGCCGACGACCCCCGGCCCCAGGTGTCGATGCGCGCCGCGGTGGCCGCCGGGGAGCTGTCCGTACGGGACTTCGAGCACGGGTACGCGGAGCTGATCCGGCCGCTCGCCGAAGCACCCACGCCCCGCCGAAGGGTCTTCGCCGCCACCGCGCTGGACCAGGCCGCCGGCCACGCCTCGCACCGCCGGGCGGTGCGCAAGGTGGTCGACAACTGGTCGCGGCACGGCACCCCGGCCCTGCGCTGGACGGCGGCCATGGCGCTGGGCTACGGCCGGTCCGCCGACTCGATGGACGACACCCTGGACGCACTGGCCGGGATCGGGGTCCGCGACGACGGGGAGCAGCTGGCCGTGGCCTCGCTGAACGTGGTCCGGCTGCTGACGCTCCCGGAGAGCGCCACCGTGCTGCGGCGTCTTGCCGACTGGACCGGGCACCGCGGCGAGGAGTACCAGGACCTCGCGCTGGTGAGCATCGTCCGGCTGGCGCTGACCGATGTGGACGAGGTCCTCGACGACGAGCCCGGCACCCCGCTGGGCGACCGGGGGGACTGGCCGCTGCTGCTCGCGCTGGCCGCGACCCGGCCCGAACTGACCGGGAAGCTGGCCGACCTGTTCTGGACGGCGCTCAACACCGCGCGGTCCCGGGACGTGGCGCTCGACGCCCTGGAGACCCTGTTGCGCTCCGCCTCGCGCAAGGACGGCCGCGCGTGGACGCGGGAGGGGCTGGCCGCGCTGCTGCCCGCCCTGATCGCCGAGGAGCAGGACCGGCGGCGGCTGGACTGGCTGCTGCGCCGAATGATGAGGGATCAGGACCATCCGCTCGCCGAGGAACGGGCGCTCGCCCTGTGGCGGCTCGCCGGGCCCGCGCCGCGGCGGCGGTCCGAAGAGGAGGAAAGTCATGGCTGAGAAGAACGGCGGGGCGGAGAACGGGGTGGCGGACCCCTCGCGGCCCGCGGGCCCGTTCCTGCGGGAGTACACGCCGACGGGCCCGTTCCGGCAGGGCGGCGCCCGCACCACCTCGGTGCTGTTCTATCGGCGGGGCTACAGCGTGGCCGGTGTCTCCGGCATCGACCACTACGACAAGCCGCCGCTGGCCTGGCGGCCGCACACCATCTGCGAGATCGCCACCGGCACCTTCGTCACCACCCTGCGGATGGAGCTGCCCGCGTCCGGCGGCACGACGTTCTTCAAGGCGGAGGTGGACATCCAGTGGACCGTCGAGGATCCGCACCTGGTGGCGGTGCAGGTGGTCACCGACATCGCCCGGAGCCTCACCGCGCCGACCCTGGAACGGCTGCGGGAGATCTCCGCCCAGTACCCGGTGCACCAGGCGGAGCAGGCCAACGCCGAGATCACCCGGACGTGCGCCTCCGGTCGGTGGGACGACCTCGGCACCGGCCTCGGACTGCGGGTGCGGCTGTTCGTACGGCTGCGGGTGGACGACCGGACGATCGGCCACACGGAGAAGGTCCGGAACCAGCGGAGCGAAGCCGAGCTGGCGCGGATGCGGCAGGAGGACTACCTGAGCATGCTGCGGGGCGGTGAGCTGGAACAGCTCAGCCACATGCTGGCCGCGGACCCCAAGGAGGCCAACAACTTCCTGGAGAAGATCCGCCAGGAGGGCCGGCAGGACGAGAAGGACCGGGTCGACCGGCTCTTCTCCATGATCGCCGACGGCCAGATCCACTCCAACGAGCTGGAGACCCAGGTGCTCGACGACCTCAACAGGCAGCACCTCGGCATCCAGGGCCCCATCGGAACCCGGCCCGCCCGCCGCGCCCCTCGGGAGCTGGCGCCCGCCCGCGAGGAGCCGTTCACCCCCGACTGGGTGGCGGACCAGCCTCCCGTGCGGCAGCCCCGCCCGCCCGCCCGGGACGCCGAACCCGAAC
>NZ_NTGZ01000070.1 GCF_002551245.1 Streptomyces sp. rh34 | reverse complement strand
GCCGAGCCCGGCCCGGCCGCGTCCTTCGCGGCCCCCGAAACCGCCGTCGGCCTCGACGCCCGCGGCATGACGATCGCGTACGACCGTACCGACGTCGTGCACGGGGCCGACCTCCGGCTGCCGCGCGGCCGCGTCACCGCGCTCATCGGGCCGAACGGCAGTGGGAAGTCCACCCTGTTGCGGGCCGTGGCCCGGCTGCACAAGGCCCGCACCGGCAGCGTGACCGTGGCGGGCCAGGCGGAGGGGAGCGGACCGGTCGACGCCCTCGCGCTGTCGCGCTCCGACTTCGCCCGCCGTGTCACCCTGCTCGCGCAGAGCCGGAACGCACCGGCCGGCCTCAGCGTGCGCGACGTGGTCGGATTCGGCCGGCACCCCTACCGGGGCCGGCTCCGGGGTACCGATCCGGACGGCGCCCGAATGGTCGAGCACGCGCTGACCGTCACGAACCTCTCCGCGTTCGCCGACCGCGGGGTCGAGAGCCTCTCCGGCGGGCAGTTGCAGCGCGTCTGGTTCGCCTGCTGCCTGGCCCAGGACACCGATGTCCTCCTCCTCGACGAGCCGACCACCTATCTCGATCTGCGCTATCAGGTCGAGATCCTCGACCTCGTCCGCGACCTCGCCGACACCCACGGCGTCACCGTCGGGGTCGTGCTGCACGACCTGGACCAGGCCGCCTCCGTCGCCGACCAGGTCGTCCTCCTGTCGTCCGGGCGGATCGTCGCCGCGGGCACGCCCGCGGAGGTGTACGCCCCCGAGCGGCTCAGTGACGCGTACGGCATCCGCATCGACGTCGAACCCGACTCCTCCACCGGTATCCCGCGCACCCGCGCGGTCGGCCGCCACCACCTCCGTTCCGAAAGGCCCTGAACACCCTCATGAAGAACCAGCACCTGACGTGGCCCGTCCTCGCCGCCGCGGCCGCGCTCGCCCTCACGGCCTGCGGCACCACCGAGGCGCCGAAGAAGGAGTCCGCCGGGGACAGCGCGGTGACGGTCACCGACTCGCGCGGCAAGAAGATCACGCTCGACGGGCCGGCCAAGCGTGTCGTCGGGACCGAGTGGAACGTCGTCGAGACGCTCGTGACCCTCGGCGTCCAGCCGGTCGGCGTGGCCGACGTCAAGGGCTACACGGCATACGACACGGCCGCGCCGCTCACCAAGGGCGTCAAGGACATAGGCACCCGGGGCGAGCCCAGCGTCGCCACCGTCGCCGGCCTCGAGCCCGACCTCATCATCGCCACCACCGACCTGTCCGACTCCGCCATCGCGCAGCTCTCCAAGGCCGCCCCGGTCGCTGTGGTGCGCTCGGCCGACGCGAGCCGGCAGATCGACCAGATGGTCGACACCGTCGAGCTCATCGGCAAGGCCACCGGCACCGAGGACAAGGCCGAGTCCGAGATCGGCTCGTTCCGCAAGGCGGTCGCGGACGGCAGGAAGAAGCTCGCGGACGCCGGTCTCGCCGGCGAGAAGGTCGCTTTCGCCGACGGCTGGCAGGAGGGCAACCAGGTCTCGGTGCGCCCGTACGTCAAGGGCTCGCTGCTCTCCGACGTGAACACCGAACTCGGCCTCGTCGACCCGTGGAAGCTGAAGGGCGACAAGGCCTACGGCCTGGCGGCGACCGATGTCGAGGGCCTCACGAAGATCGGCGACGCGCAGTTCGCGTACATCGCCAACGACTCCGACGGAGGCGACCCGTTCGCCGACGGCCTCAAGGACAACGCGGTGTGGAAGTCCCTCCCGTTCGTCAGGAACGGCGAGGTCCACCGGCTGCCCGACGGCATCTGGATGTTCGGCGGCACCGCGTCGATGCGCGACTACATCGATGCCCTCGTCGGCGCACTGACCGCCTGACGATGAGCACACGCACCACAACCGCCCCGCCCGCCCCCGTGAAGACGGGGGCGGGCGCGGCCGGTCCGATCGGGGCCGCATCCCCGGTGGCGGCCGGCCCTCCTGCCCGTCGCGGCCGGATGTTCCTCCTCACGATCGCGGGGATCGTCGCGCTGGCCGCACTCGCGATCGTCCACGTGGGCCAGGGCACCGCCGCCGTCGATCTGCACACGCTCTGGCAGTTGGCCACCCGGGCCGCCTCCGACCGGAGCACCGACGCGCAGACGGCCGCGGTCGTCCTGGACTCCCGGCTGCCCCGGCTCGCCGCGGGGCTCCTCGTCGGCTGCGCGCTCGGCGCGGCGGGCGCGGCCCTCCAGTCGGTGTCGCGCAACATGCTGGCCTCCCCCGACACGCTCGCCGTGAACGCGGGCGCGTACCTCGCGGTGGTCGCCGTCGCCGCGTTCGGCATCACGCTGCCCGCTCTGCCGGCCGGGGCCACGGCGTTCCTCGGCGGGCTGCTGGCGGCGGGCGTCGTCCTCGGCCTGTCCCGGGCGGGGGCCGGGCCGATCCGGCTGGTGCTGGCGGGTTCGGCGCTCACCCTCGCCCTGTCCGGGCTGAGCGGGATGCTGCTGCTCCTGCGCTCCCAGCAGACGACCGGGCTGTTCGCCTGGGGCAATGGTTCGCTCGCCCAGATCGGCATGCAGTCCATCGACCGGCTCGCCCCGGTCGCGCTCGTGGCGTTCGCCGGACTGATGCTGCTGGGCAGGCGGCTGGACATCCTCGCCCTCGGCGACGACGGCGCCGCGGTCGTGGGCGTGAGCCCCCGGCTGACGCGCAGCATCGCCGTCATCCTCGCGGTGCTGCTGGCGGCGGTGTCCGTGGCGGTCGCGGGGCCGGTCGGCTTCGTCGGCCTGTGCGCGCCCGCCGTGGTCCGCCTGCTCAGCACGTGGATCCCCGGCCTGGTCCGGCACCACGCGTTCATCCCCGCGTCGGCGCTCGCGGGTGTGCTCGTGGTGCTCGGGGCCGACGTGGCTCTGCGCGCGGTGTTCGGCGCCCAGGCGGGCGCCGAGGTGCCCACCGGCATCGTCACGACCTGCCTCGGCGCGCTCGTCCTGGTCGTCCTGGCCTACCGGTCGCGCGACATGGGCACGGACAGGGGATCGACGGCGTTCGCCCGGCTGCGCGGCCGGCGGGCGTTCGTCCTCACGCTGGTGGCGACGGTCGTGGGGCTCCTCGGCGCGGTGGTGGCGGCGACGCTCTTCGGCGACGCGACGCTACTCCTGGGCGATGTGGGCAACTGGCTCGCCGGCCGGGCGGGGCCGTTCGTCGGTTACGTCCTCGACACGCGCGTCCCGCGGGTCGCCGCGGCCCTGCTCGCCGGTGCGGCGCTGGCGGTGGCGGGAGCCGTCGTCCAGGCGGTGTCGCGCAATCCGCTGGCGGAGCCCGGGGTCCTCGGCGTCGTCAGCGGGGCGGGGGTCGGGGCGGTCGCCGTCCTCACCGTCGTACCGCTGGCGAGCTTCTGGCTGATCGGCGGCTCCGCGCTGGCCGGTGCGACGGCCGCCGCGGCGCTGGTGTTCGGTCTGGCCGCCCGCCGCGGGCTGGAGCAGAACCGCCTGGTGCTGATCGGTATCGGCGTCCAGGCCGGTGCGGGCGCGTTCGTGAGCCTGCTGATCGTGCTCACCGACCCGCACAACGAGACGAAGGCGCTGGCCTGGCTCGGCGGTTCGACGTACGGGCGGACGTTCCCCGAGCTGATCCCGGTGCTGGTGGGCCTGGTGGTCGCGCTGCCCGTCCTCGCCCTGATGCGCCGCGAGCTGGACCTGATCGGGCTGGACGACGAGACGCCCGCCCTGCTCGGTGTGCGGATCGGCGCCACCCGGCTGGCACTGCTGAGCCTGGCCGTCCTGCTGACGGCGGGAGCCGTGGCGGCGGTCGGCGTGATCGGATTCGTCGGTCTCGTCGCCCCGCACGCGGCACGCGCCCTGGTGGGCCGCAGCCATGTGCGGGTCATACCGGTGAGCGCGCTCCTCGGCGCGCTGCTGGTGGTCGTGTCGGACCTGGTCGGCCGGACGATCATCGCCCCGGCGCAGATCCCGGTCGGACTGCTGACGGCCGTGATCGGAGCCCCGTACTTCATCTGGCTGCTCTGGCGGTCGCGCCGCGAGGGGTGAGCGGGGAGCTGCCCGGGTTCCGGAGCCGCGCGGTCGTCGACCGCGCGGCTCCTGCGTTTCCCAGGGGGTCAGGCCTCGAAGCGGTGGTGTCCGGAGCCGACGGCGAAGACCGCGCAGCCGTCCTCCATCCGCAGAAAGCGGGCTCCGGTGTGCGTGACGTCCTCGGCCCGGCCGGCCTGGATCCACACGTCGGCGGTGGTGTTGACGGGCAGGGCCACGGTCAGCCGGAAGCGGCCCTTCTCCGTCTTCCAGTCGGTGGTGACCGGGCCGTGGAGGGAGGTGAACCGGCCCCGGGCGCGCGTGATGCCGCCGCCGGGGCGGGGCCGCACGGTGACCTTGCGGAAGCCGGGCCCGGCGGGGGCGATGCCGGTGATGTGGGCGTACATCCACTCCCCCACGGAGCCGTACGCGTAGTGGTTGAAGGAGTTCATCCCGGCGTCCTGGAAGCTCCCGTCCGGCTTGATGGAGTCCCAGCGCTCCCACATGGTCGTGGCCCCGCGGTCGATCTGGTAGCCCCAACTGGGGAAGGTCCGCTGGAGCAGCAGGCGGTACGCGACGTCCGTGTGCCCGGTGTCGGTGAGGACGGGGAGCAGGCGCGGGGTGCCGAGGAAGCCCGTGGACAGGTGCCAGTCCTTCGCCTCGACGAGGGCGACGAGACGGTCGGCCGCCGTCACGCGTTCCGCCGCGCTCAGGAGGTCCATGGAGAGCGCGAGGACGTAGGCGGTCTGAGTGTCGCCCTTCACCCGGCCGCCGCCGGTGACGTAGGCGGCGCGGAAGGCCTCGCGGATCTCCGCGAACAGTGCGGTGTACGGTGCCGGGTCCTTGCCCAGGACCCGGGCGGTACGGGCCACGAGGTCGGCGCTGTGGGCGTAGTAAGCGGTGGCGATGACGTCCTTGGGGGTGTCGTCGGCGATGTTGAGCCAGTCGCCGTACCCGGTGGCGGGGCGCAGCCGACCGGTGCTGTGGGCGTCCAGGTAGTCGAGCCACTTCAGCATGGAGGGCCAGGCCCGCTCCAGGACCCGGGTGTCGCCGTAGGCCTGGTGGAGGGCCCAGGGGACGGTGACGCCCGCGTCGCCCCAGCCGGCCGAGCCCGCGCCGAGGCCCTCGACATGGGGGGCGACGTCCGGGAAGGCCCCGTCGGCGGTCTGGTCGTCCTGGAGGTCGCTCAGCCATTTACCGAGGAAGCGGGCGGACTCCATCGTGTACGCGGCGGTGGGCGCGAAGACGTTGATGTCGCCGGTCCAGCCCAGGCGTTCGTCGCGGGCGGGGGTGTCCGTGGGGATGGAGAGGAAGTTGCCGCGCAGGCCCCAGGTGATGTTGCTGTGGAGCTGGTTGAGCAGCGGGACGTCGGTCTCGAACTCCATGGTGAGGGGCGCGTCGGTGTGGATCACCCGCCCGACGACGGCGTCGAGCGGCGGCCTGCCGGGGTAGCCGGTCACTTCGACGTACCGGAAGCCGTGGAAGGTGAAGCGGGGCTCGTACGTCTCCCGGCCGCCGCCCTTGAGGGTGTAGTGGTCGGTCGCGGCGGCGGAGCGGAGGTTGGTGGTGTAGACGGTGCCGTCGGGGTTCAGTACCTCCGCGTGGCGCAGCCGCACGGTGGTGCCGGCCCGGCCGGTGACGCGCAGGCGGGCGGTGCCGACCATGTTCTGGCCGAGGTCGAAGACGAAGACACCGGGCCGGGGTTCGGTGATCTCGCGTGCCCTGAGCTCCTGGATCACCCGGCAGGGTCCGTCGGGCTCCGCCACCAGTTCGGCGGTGACCTTGTCCGCCGCGGGCACGGCCCGTTCCCAGGCCGCGTCGTCGAAGCCGGGAAGCAGCCAGCCGTCGGTCTCGCGGCGGGCGTCGTAGTTCTCTCCGGTGAGGAGGTCGGCCAGGGTGATGGGCCCGGTGGCGGCACGCCAGTCGGTGCCGGACAGCACCCGCTCGGTGGTTCCGTCCCGGTAGGTGACCTCCAACTGCTCCAGGAAGGACGGGTGTTCGCCGTACTGGTGCGGACCGAACATGCCGACGTTGCCCGCGTACCAGCCCGTCGCCAGCTCCACTGCGAGGGTATTGGTCCCGGAGGTGAGCAGCTCGGTGACGTCATGGGTCTGGTACTGGACGCGCTTGGCGTAGTCGGTCCAGCCGGGCGCGAGGCGGTCCGTGCCGACGCGCGTGCCGTTGAGGTGGGCCTCGTACAGGCCGAGGGCCGTGGAGTACAGCCGGGCGCGCTCGACGGGTCGCCGGCGCAGCCGGAACTCGTGGCGCAGTTGGGCGACGGGGGCGTAGGCGGGAGCGACCTTTCCCCAGGGGCCGGATCCCCACGGGGCGAGGACCTTCGCGGCCGGCCAGGCTCCGTCGTCGTAGTCCAGCGCCTGCCAGTCGCCCTCGGGTTCGGTGTCGGCGGACGTCCAGTCGCCGTCGGTGGCGATGGTGCGCACACCGTCGGCGGTGGTCAGTTCCAGGGCCCCGAGCAGGCCTGCGGGACCGGGCACGTCGTTGGTCGCCGCGACGGCGAGCACATGGCGGCCGGGCGTGAGACGCGCCGTGACGTCGGTGAGCGAGGGACGCCGCCAGGTCGCGGCGGCCTGGTCCGCGTCGGCCCGCGCGACCTCGTCGCCGTCCAGGTGGGCGACGTATCCGTCGTCGGCGGTGAGGACGAGCCGGGCCCGGGTCACGCCCTCGGGCACGTCGAACACGCCCCGGAACCAGCGGGTCGCGGCCGGAGCGCCGGTCGCCGGGTCGCCCTCCGGGAACCAGATCCAGGACGCCGTCTCCAGGGCGGGCGCGCCGACGAGGGAGGCCGGGGCCCCGATCCAGCGCGCCGACCAGTCCGACGCCTCGTTGAGGCCGGTCTCCCACCAGGCGGGCTCGGACCAGGCGGAGACGCGGCCCCGGTCGTCCCAGACGCGCACGGTCCAGTGGTAGCGGGTGCGGGAGCGCAACTCCGGTCCGCCGTAGGTCACCTGGGCCGAATCCGGGGAGTCGACCTTGCCGCTGTCCCAGACGTCGGGACGTTTCAGGGCGCGTTCGCTGAGGGCGACGCGTATCTGGTAGGCGCTCTGGCTGCGTCCGGGCGCGGTGGCGGACAGCGGCCAGCCCAGCCGCGGGCGGGCGCCGCCGATACCGAGCGGACGCCTCACGTATTCGGCGGTCGAGCCGCCGACCCGGAGGGAAGCGGCCCCGCCGCCGCGTCCGGCGGCCTGCGCGGGGGGTATGGCTCCGGCGATGAGGGTGGTTCCCAGGGCGGTGGCGGACGTGCTGAGCAGTCGTCGTCTGCTGATCACACTCGGCTCCGATTCGGCGAGGGGATGAGGCGGGATGGTGGGGCGTGGGGTGTGATGCGTCAGGCCAGGGGGCGGTCCGCCCCCTCGATCCGCTGTGCCGCCGCGTCCCAGGCCGACGGGTCGCCGGTCGGTTCGTAGCGGGTCAGGGGCTGGGTGCGGGCGAGGAGTTCACGGGTCGCGGCGAGGTCGCCGGGCAGTCCGCGGGCCCGCGCCTGGACGAGGATGTTGCCGAACGCGGCGGCTTCCGCCGGACCTGCCACGACCGGCAGCCCGCAGGCGTCGGCGGTGAGTTGGCAGAGCAGGGCGTTGCGTGCCCCGCCGCCGACGATGTGCACGACGTCGACCGCGCGGCCGGCCAGGCGCTGGGCCTCGTGGATCGCGCGCCGGTGGGCGAGGGCCAGCGAGTCGAGGACGCAGCGCGTGGTCTCCCCGGGGGTGCGGGGCTCCGGCCCGCCGGTGGCCCGGCAGGCGGCCGCGATGCGCCCGGGCATGTCACCGGGGGCCAGGAACCCGGGATCGGCGGCGTCCATCACGTACCGCAGGGCGGGGACGCGGGCGGCCTCGTGGAGCAGAGAGGTCAGGTTGTCCCGGCCCCAGGAGCGCATGCACTCCTGGAGGAGCCACAGGCCCATGATGTTGCGCAGGAAGCGGACGGTGCCGTCGACGCCCAGCTCGTTGGTGAAGTTCGCGGCCCGGCTCTCCTCGGTGGTGACGGGGGCGGCGAGTTCGAGCCCGGCGAGGGACCAGGTCCCGGTGCAGAGGTAGGCGAACCGCTCCCCCCGCCCGGCGGGGACGGCGGCGACGGCGGAGGCGGTGTCGTGCGAGCCGACGGTCGTCACCGGTACGGGGCCGGGCAGTCCGGTCAGCTCCTGGACCAGGGGCAGTGTCGAGCCGGCGGGGTCGCCGGGGCGGCGCAGCGGTGCGAAGAGCCCGAGGTCGATACCGAGGCGGTGGGCCAGGGCGCGGTTCCAGGCTCCGGTGCGCGGGTCGACGAGCTGGGTGGTGGAGGCGTTGGTCAGCTCGGTGCCCTGCTCCCCCGTGAGCCAGTACGAGATCAGGTCGGGGATCAGCAGGAGCCTTTCCGCAGCCGCGAGTTGGGGGGTGTCGCGAGCGGCCGCGAGTTGGTAGAGCGTGTTGAACGGGGCGTGCTGGATGCCGGTCGCCCGGTAGAGGGTCTCGGGTGGGACCGTGGCCCACACCCGCTCCGGGACTCCTTCGGTGCGGTGGTCCCGGTAGTGGACGGGGTTGCCGAGGAGGGACCCGTCGGCGTCGAGCAGCCCGTAGTCGACCGCCCAGCTGTCGATGCCCAGGGAGTCGACCGGGCCGGCCGCGCGCAGCCCGTCGAGCACTCCCCGGTAGAGGCCGAGGATGTCCCAGCGCAGGCCCTCCGGGAGGTGCACGGGCTGGTTGGGGAAGCGGTGGACCTCGGTGAGGTCCAGGGTGTCGGGGCCGACGCGGCCGACCATGAGCCGGCCGCTGGAGGCTCCCAGGTCGGCCGCGGCGAGGGTCTGCGTGCGGGCGCTCATCGCAGGAAGGCCCCGGCGACCCCGGCGTCGACGGGGATGTGGAGGCCGGTGGTGTGGGTGAGGTCGCCGCCGGTGAGGGCGAAGACGGCGTTCGCGACGTGTTCGGGCAGCACCTCTCGTTTGAGGAGGGTGCGTTGGGCGTAGAACTCGCCGAGCTTCTCCTCCTCGATCCCGTACGTCGCGGCGCGCCGCGCCCCCCATCCGCCGGCGAAGATGCCGGAGCCGCGCACGACACCGTCCGGGTTGACGCCGTTGACGCGAATGCCGTCTTCGCCCAGTTCGGCGGCGAGCAGTCGCACTTGGTGGGCCTGGTCGGCCTTGGCGGCGGAGTACGCGACGTTGTTGGGACCGGCGAAGACGGCGTTCTTCGAGGCGATGTAGACGAGGTCGCCTCCGAAACCCTGGGCGCGCATGACACGCACGGCCTCGCGGGAGACGAGGAAGGAGCCCCGGGCCATGATGGCGTGCTGGAGGTCCCAGTCCCGGACGGTGGTCTCCGCCAAGGGCTTGGAGATGGAGATGCCCGCGTTGTTGACCACCAGGTCGACGCCGCCGAAGGCGAGCGCCGCCGCCTCGAAGGCACCGGCGACCTGCTCCTCGCTGGTGACGTCGACCGTGACGGCCACCGCCCTGTCGGGGCCGCCCAGTTCCTCGGCGACGGCGGCCGCGCTCTCCGCGTTCAGGTCCGCGACGACCACGCACGCGCCCTCCGCGACGAGGCGGCGGGCGATGGCCCTGCCGATGCCGCTGCCCGCGCCGGTCACCAGGGCGATGCGGGTGGCGAGCGGCTTCGGCGTCGGCAACCGCCGGAGCTTGGCCTCCTCCAGGGACCAGTACTCGATGCGGAACTTCTCCGACTCCTCGATCGGCGCGTACGAGGAGACCGCTTCCGCGCCGCGCATCACGTTGATCGCGTTGAGGTAGAACTCCCCCGCCACCCGGGCGGTCTGCTTGTCCTTGCCGAAGCTGAACATGCCCACGCCGGGGATCAGCACGATCGCCGGGTCCGCGCCCCGCATCGGGGGCGAGCCGGGCTCCGCGTGGCGGGCGTAGTAGGCGGCGTACTCCTCCCGGTAGGCGGCGTGCAGCTCGCCCAGGCGCTCGACGGCGAGAGCCGGTTCGGCGGTCGGCGGCAGGTCGAGGACCAGGGGCCTGACCTTCGTACGGAGGAAGTGGTCCGGGCATGAGGTGCCGAGGGCGGCGAGCCTCGGGTGCTCGGTGCGGGCGAGGAAGTCCAGGACGGCGTCGGAGTCGTCGAAGTGCCCGACCTGGGGGCGGTCCTGGGAGGCGAGGGCACGTAGGTGCGGGGCGAGGGCGGCGGCCCGCTCACGGCGTTCGGCCCGGGGCAGCGCCTCGTACCCGTCGAGGACCGGTCCGAACGGCTCGGGCCTTCCCCGCTCGGCCAGGAACGTCTCGGCGGTGCGGATGATGTGGAGCGCGTTGTCCTCGCACTCCTTCGACGTCTCGCCCCAGGCGGTGATGCCGTGGCCGCCCAGGACGCAGCCGATGGCTCCCGGGTTCGCCTCCTTGACCGCGGCGATGTCCAGGCCGAGCTGGAATCCGGGGCGTCGCCAGGGGACCCAGGCGACCTTCGCGCCGAAGCAGTCGGCGGTCAGCTTCTCCCCGTCGGCGGCGCAGGCGAGCGCGATCCCGGAGTCGGGGTGCAGGTGGTCGACGTGCGGGGCGTCGACGAGCCCGTGCATGGCGGTGTCGATGGAGGGGGCCGCGCCGCCCTTGCCGTGCAGGCAGTAATCGAACGCGGCGACCATCTCGTCCTCGCGCTCCACGCCCGCGTAGACGCCCCGCAGTGCGCGCAGCCGGTCGAGGCGGAGCACGGCGAGCCCTTCGGCGGTGAGGGTGCCGAGGTCGCCGCCGGAGCCCTTGACCCACATCAGTTCGACGTCCTCGCCGGTGACCGGGTCGGGCGCGGCGCCCTTGGCGGAGGCGTTGCCGCCCGCGAAGTTCGTGTTGCGCGGGTCGGAGCCGAGCCGGCGGGAGCGGGCCAGGAGTGCTGCGGCTTCGGGGTGGAGTGCCATGGGTTCCTCGGTGTCCTTCGCGAAGGGTCGGCGGAGAGGTGGATCCGGGGTGGCGGGGACGCTCCGGAGGCCGTTACGCCCCCCAGCCCGCCTGCTGTCCGCCGATCCGCTCCTCGGCGGTCTTCGTCGCCCAGCCGGAGCGGCGGTAGGCGGCCATCGGGTCGCCGTCGAGGCCCTGTTCCTCGCGGACCTCGGCGAGCAGGGGGCGTACGTCGGTGTTGTAGGCGTCCATGAGCGCGGCGTTGGCCTCCAGGACGTCGCCGGTGCGCTGGGCGGCGGCCAGGGCTTCCCGGTCCACGAGGAGGGCTTTCGCCGTGGCCTCCTGGACGTTCATGACCGAGCGGATGACCGCGGGGATCTTCTCCTCGATGTTGTGGCACTGGTCGAGCATGAAGGCCACGTTCCCCGTGAGCCCGCCGCCGCTGACGACCTCGTACATGATGCGGAAGAGCTGGAAGGGGTCGGCCGCGCCCACCATCAGGTCGTCGTCGGCGTAGAAGCGGGAGTTGAAGTCGAAGGCTCCGAGCCGCCCTTCGCGCAGCAGGGTCGCGACGATGAACTCGATGTTGGTGCCGGGTGCGTGGTGCCCGGTGTCCACGACGACCTGTGCCCGGGGTCCGAGCTTGAGGCAGTGGGCGTAGGCCGTTCCCCAGTCCGGGACGTCGGTCGTGTAGAAGGCGGGCTCGAACAGCTTGTACTCCAGGAGCATCCGCTGGTCGTCGCCGAGCCGTTCGTACACGGCGGCCAGGGCCTCGGCGAGCCGGTCCTGGCGCTCGCGGATGTCGTCCTGACCGGGGTAGTTCGTGCCGTCCGCGAACCACAGCTTGAGGTCCCGGGATCCCGTCGCGTCCATGATGTCGACGCACGCCAGGAGGTGGTCCAGCGCCTTGCGGCGCACGGCCGGGTCCGGGTGGCAGACGCTGCCGAGGCGGAAGTCGTCGTCCTGGAAGGTGTTGGCGTTGACGGTCCCGAGGGTGAGGCCCCGGTCGCGGGCGTGCGCCGCGAGTGCCGCGCAGTCGTCGACCGTGTCCCAGGGAATATGGAGGGCGACGGTGGGCGCGGCTCCGGTGAACTCGTGCACCTTCGCCGCGTCGTCCAGTTTCTCCTGGGGGGTGCGGGGCACGCCGGGCCGGGAGAAGACCTTGAAGCGGGTCCCCGAGTTCCCGTACGCCCATGAGGGGGTCTCGATGGCCTGGGACGTGAGGGCGGCCTTCACCGTGGCGGGGTCGGTCACTTCATCGCTCCTGTGACGTCGGCGTGAACACTGATGAATCTGAAACGATTCACGCGGCTGAAGGTAGGAGCGACCCCGAGGACTGTCAACCCCTCCCGCGCACAGTGCTCGCTATAACCCTCCCAATCCTCGGCACAGTTGAGAATTCTCGTTCACCCCCATTGACGCGCTCCGAGCGACCGGCCTACCGTCCCGGCAACTCATTTGAAACCTTTCACGCTGCTGGGAGGACGCCCTCCGCATCGTTGAGGAGCCACCGATGACCCACCGGTCCGCCAAGGATCCGACCCCCGTGCTGGCACTGAGGGACGTCTCCAAGTCCTTCGGCGCCGTACGAGCCCTGCGGGACGTCTCCCTCGACCTGTTTCCCGGCGAGGTCCACGCCCTCGCCGGGGAGAACGGCGCGGGCAAGTCGACCCTGATCAAGACGTTCGCCGGAGTGCACCGGCCCGACGCCGGTCAGCTTCTGCTGGACGGCGAGCCGGCCACCTTCCACGGCCCCGCCGACGCCCGTGACGCCGGTATCGCCGTCATCTACCAGGAGCCCACGCTCTTCCCCGACCTGTCGATCGCGGAGAACATCTTCATGGGCCGTCAGCCCCGGCGGACGTATCGCCGGATCGACCACTGGGCCACCCGGGCCGCCACGGCCGCCCTCATGCACCGGCTCGGGGTCGGGCTCGACCCCGACCGTCCGGCGCGCGGGCTCTCGATCGCCGACCAGCAGATCGTCGAGATCGCCAAGGCCCTCTCCTTCGACGCCCGCGTCCTGATCATGGACGAGCCGACGGCCGCCCTGACCGGCAGCGAGGTGGCACGGCTCTTCGGTGTGGTCCGCGCCCTGCGCGAGCAGGGGGCCGCCGTGCTGTTCATCTCGCACCGGCTGGAGGAGATCTTCCGTATCTGCGAACGCGTCACGACCCTGCGGGACGGCGCGCTGATCGCCAGTGAACCGCTGACGGGCATGACCGAGGAGGACCTCGTCCGGCGGATGGTCGGCCGGGACCTGGACGAGCTCTATCCGAAGCAGGACGTGAAGGCGGGCTCGGTGGCCCTCAGCGTCCGGCGGCTCACCCGCGAGGGCGTGTTCACCGACGTCTCCTTCGATGTGCGCCGCGGCGAGATCGTCGGCATGGCGGGGCTGGTCGGCGCCGGGCGTACGGAGGTGGCGCGGGCGGTCTTCGGTGTCGACCGGTGGGACGCCGGCGAGGTCGAGGTGGCCGGGCGGACGCTCGTCAACGGCGCCCCGTCCACCGCCATGGCCGCCGGGCTCGCCCTGGTCCCCGAGGACCGTCGCGCCCAGGGCCTGGTGATGGGCATGTCCATCGAGCGGAACATCGGGCTCACCGGTCTGCGGGCCACCCGGAGGGCAGGGCTGATGGACCGGGGCGCCGAGCGCAGCCGGTCGCTCGACTGGGCGGTCAGGCTCCAGGTGAAGTACGCCCGGATCGCCGATGCCGTGTCCACCCTGTCCGGCGGCAACCAGCAGAAGGTGGTCCTGGCCAAGTGGCTCGCCACCGGCCCCGCCGTGCTGATCGTCGACGAGCCGACGCGCGGCATCGACGTCGGCACCAAGGCGGAGGTGCACCGGCTGCTGAGCGCGTTGGCGGCCGACGGGGTGGCGGTGCTGATGATCTCCTCCGATCTGCCCGAGATCCTCGGTATGGCCGACCGGGTGCTGGTGATGCACGAGGGCCGCCTCACCGCCGAGATCCCCCGCTCCGACGCCACCGAGGAGACCGTGATGGCCGCCGCCACCGGAAGGGCCGCCGCATGACGGTGACGACGAACGAACCGGCGCCCGTCGCGCCGATACCCGCCTCCAGCAGCACCCGGCTCGTCGACCGCGTGTTCAGGATGCGTGAACTGGCGATCCTGATCGTGCTGTTGGTGATGATCGTCCTCACCCAGCTCGGCAACAGCGCGTTCCTCTCCGAGCAGGGCATCAAGGATCTGCTGCTCAACGCGACGATCCTGGTGCTGGTCGCCACCGGCCAGTCGTTGGTGGTCATCACCCGCAACGTCGACCTGTCCGTGGGCTCGACGCTCGGCATCAGCGCCTTCGCCGCCGGCACATATCTCCAGGGCGGCGGGAACCCGGTGGTGGCGGTGGTCCTGGCCGTCCTGCTGGGTGTCGGCCTCGGGCTGCTGAACGGGCTGCTCGTGAGCCTCGGCCAAGTGCCCGCGCTGGTCGTGACCCTGGGGACGCTCTACATCATCCGGGGCATCGACTCGATCTGGGTCGGCTCACGGCAGATCACGGCGGCAGATCTGCCGGGCGGCTTCGTGGACTTCGGATCCGGCGGCATCTCGGCCGTGCCCTGGCTCGCGATGCTCGCCCTGGTGCTCCTGGTGTCCACGGCGTACTACCTGAAGCACTTCGGCAGCGGGCGTGAGCTGTACGCGCTGGGCTCCGACCCGGAGGCCGCCCGGCTGGCGGGGATCCCCGTCCGCCGGCGGATCCTGCTCGCCTACACCTTCTGCGGGGCGCTGGCCGGTCTCGCCGGCGCGCTGTACCTGGCGCGCTTCGGGAACGTCGACTCGGGCACCGGCACGGGTTACGAACTCACCGTCGTCAGCGCGGTCGTGGTCGGTGGTGTGGTCTTCACCGGCGGCTCCGGCACGGTCTACGGCGCGGCGCTCGGCGCGCTGCTGCTGACCTCGGTCAACAGCGTGCTGCCCGCGCTCGGCGTCAGCTCCGTGTGGGTCCTCGCGATCAACGGCTTCCTGCTCATCCTCGCCATCGCGGCCGACCGGATCGTCGCCCTGCGCGTGGCGTCCGCACTGAAGAAGAGGAACGCCCGCCATGGCTGACTCCGCACGCGTGCGCGCCGTCCGCTGGGACACGGCCGTCGGCGCCCTCCTGATCGTGGTGCTGCTGCTGTCCTTCGGCTTCGTCGACGGCTTCGGCAACGCCCTCAACCTGTCGTTCCTGATCGGCAACACCCTTCCCATCGCGCTGATCGCGCTCCCGATGACCCTGCTGGTGGTCTCCGGGGAGATCGATCTCTCGGTGGCGTCCACGGCCGGCCTCTCGGGGGCGGTGATGGGGGCGCTGTGGAACCGGGGCCTGCCGATCGAGGCGATCATCCCCGTCTGTCTGCTGCTCGGCGTGGTCTGCGGGCTGGTCAACGGGCTGTTGGTCACCCGGCTCGGGCTGCCGTCGCTGGCGGTCACCATCGGAACGCTGGCCGCCTACCGGGGCATCGCGCAGATCGTGCTGGGCTCGGACGCCGTCACCGACTTTCCCTCCCCCTACCTGGACTTCGCCGCCGGACGGATCGGCGACACGTTCGTCCCGTACGCCCTCCTGCCGTTCCTGGCACTCCTCGCCGTCGCCGTACTCGCCCTGCACGCGACGGCGTTCGGACGTTCCCTGTTCGCGACGGGGGCCAACGAGGAGGCGGCCAGGTTCGCGGGCGTGCGGGTGAAGCGGCAGAAACTGATCCTGTTCACGGTCACCGGCCTCATGGCCTCCCTCACCGGGGTGTTCTGGGCGCTGCACTACGCCAGCGCCCGGTTCGACAACGCCACCGGTCTCGAACTGTCCGTCGTGGCAGCCGTGTTGCTCGGCGGCATCGACTTCGACGGCGGCCGGGGAACGCTCGGCGGCGCGATCGCGGGCGTGTTCCTGCTCGGCGCGCTGCAGAACGTGATGAGCCTGGGAGACGTCTCCGCGCAGTCGCAGATCGTCGTCACCGGCGTGCTGCTCGTCGTCTCCGTGCTCGGCCCGCGCGTCGGGCGCCACATCTCCGTCGCGAGGGCGGGGCGACGATCCGCCTCGGCCCCGACTCCGTAACCACGTGCTCGGCACCGTACCCCGCCCTTCTTCCGCAAAGGACCCTGCCATGCGTACGTCATCGATCCGCCACACCTGTGCGGCCCTCGCGGCCGTCACCTCCCTCGCGCTCGCCGTCACGGCGTGCGGGGGCACCACCAAGAGCGACGTGAAGAAGGAAGGCGCATCGGCCGCCTCCGCCGGGGAGGCGGACCCGGACGCGCCCACCAAGAAGGGCCTGACCGTCGGCTTCCTGCCGAAGCAGGTCAACAACCCCTACTTCACCACCGCCGACAAGGGCGGGCAGCAGGCAGTCGAGGCGCTGGGGTCCACCTTCAAGGAGGTCGGCCCGACCAGCGCCACCGACACCTCCGGCCAGGTCTCCTACGTCAACACCCTCACCCAGCAGCAGGTCGACGCCATCGCCGTGTCCGCCCAGGACCCGGGTGCGCTGTGCACCGCGCTCAAGCAGGCCATGAAGAGCGGCGTCAAGGTCGTCACCTACGACTCCGACACCAAGACCGACTGCCGCAACGTCTTCATCTCGCAGGCGGGGGCCGAGGACCTGGGCCGCACCCAGGTCCAGCTGCTCGCCGAGCAGATCGACTACCGGGGCGAGATCGCGATCCTGTCCGCCGCCCAGACCGCGACGAACCAGAACCTGTGGACCGACTACATGAAGGACGAGCTGAAGGACCCGAAGTACAAGGACGTGAAGCTGGTGAAGGTGGCGTACGGCAACGACGACGCCCAGCAGTCCTTCCAGCAGACGCAGGGGCTGCTGCAGGAGCATCCGAATCTCGCCGGGATCGTCTCGCCGACCACGGTCGGCATCAAGGCGGCGGCGCAGTACCTGTCGGGTTCGAAGTACCGGGGCAAGGTCAAGCTGTCCGGTCTCGGCACCCCCAACGACCTGCGCTCGTACGTGAAGAACGGCACCGTCGAGGCGTTCGAGCTGTGGGACCCGGCGAAGCTCGGCGCGCTGGCCGGCCACGCCTCGGTCGCCCTGGCGTCCGGGCAGATCACCGGCGCGGAGGGCCAGACCTTCGAGGCGGGTGACCTGGGCACGTACACGATCGGGAAGGACGGGGTGGTCAGCCTCGGCAAGCCGACGGTGTTCGACAAGGACAACATCGACGACTTCGACTTCTGATGCGCGCGGATAGGCTGAGGGCTCGTCCCACGTCCCTCGCCCCTCTGGAGGTCTCCGTCTGATGGCCCGGTCGGTGGGTATCAAGGACGTGGCCCGGGCCGCCGGAGTCTCGGTGGGCACGGTCTCCAACGTCATCAACCGCCCGGACACGGTCGGACCCGACACCCGGGCCCGCGTGCTGTCGGCGATCGACCGGCTCGGTTACGTCCGCAGCGAGTCGGCGCGGCAGTTGCGGGCGGGGCGCAGCCGGATCATGGGGCTGCTGGTCCTCGACATGGGCAACCCGTTCTTCGTCGACGTGGCGCGCGGGGCGGAGCGGGCCGCACGTGAGGCGGGGCTCGGTGTGATGGTCTGCAACAGTGCGCAGAGCTCCGGCGAGGAGGCGGAGTATCTGGCGCTCTTCGCGGAGCAGCGGGTCCGGGGCGTCCTGCTGACCCCCGCCGACGCGACCGGGCGCAACATCGAGGCGTTCCGGCGCCACGACATCCCCTTCGTCCTGGTCGACCGGGTCGCCGAGGGAACCACCGAGTGCTCGGTGTCGGTCGACGACGTGGCGGGCGGGGCGCTGGCGGTGCGGCACCTGCTGCACGCGGGGCACCGCTCCATCGCGTACGTGAGCGGGCCGCCCGGCTTCAACCAGGTCCGGGACCGCCGTACGGGTGCGCTCGCCGCGCTCGCCGAGGCGGGTCTCGGTCCGGACGCCCTGCGGGAGCTGCCCACGGAACGGCTCGACGTGGCGGCGGGGCGGGACGCGGGGGCCCGGCTGCTGGGGCTGTCCGACCGTCCGACCGCCGTGTTCTGCGCCAACGACCTGCTCGCCCTGGGCGTCCTCCAGTCGCTGTTCGCCGCCGGGGTCTCCGTTCCCGGCGATCTGGCGCTGGTGGGCTACGACGACATCGAGTTCGCGGCGGCGGCCGCCGTGCCGCTGACGTCCGTACGGCAGCCGGCGGCGACGATGGGGGCGCTGGCGGCGGGTCTGCTCCTGGAGGAGACCGGGGCCGGGGCGGCGGACGTGCCGCACGAACACCGGCGGGTGGTGCTGCAGCCGGAGCTGGTGGTGCGCCGCTCCAGCCTCGCCCCGCGCTGAGACCCGGGGGCCTCCGGTCAGATGTGGGAGAGCAGTCCATCCAGCGGTCCCGGCAGACGTGCCAGGTCCAGCGCTTCCGTCAGCGCTCGCGCGTAGTGCTCCTTGCGGCCGCCGATGGTCCCCATGAACCGCCGCAACTGCGCCTCGACCGTCCGCTCCCGCTGGGCGGGCTGCCGTTGGAAGATGCGGAAGGTACGCAGGTCGCCCTGGCCGTCGATGACCTGCTGGACGCCGTCGGTGCCGAGCGCCCGGATCAGCTCGTCCTCCAGGTCCGCGTGGCAGGTGAAGAAGCCCAGCGTCTCCAGGTCGCCGGGGGTGCGGACGGTGCCGAAGCCGGTCCGCTCCAGGCCCTGGCGGAAAAACCGTTGCTCTGCCGCGTCGCACAGGCCGGCGGGCCGGACGTCGAGGCCGTCGGGTCCCAGGAGGCGCAGATAGCGGGTGATGCTGGTGGCGCCCCCGAGCGGCACGACCACGACGCCCTCGGCGCTCAGGGTGCGGCTCTGGCGTTCGGCGAGGGCCTCGACCGCCGCCCGGTCGCTGACGCCCTCGACGAACACCACGGTGCGCAGGCCCAGGTCGGCCGCCAGCTCACGGGCGGCCCCGGCCTCGGCGGGCGCCGGTGCGCCCCCGTCGCCCGCGGCCCAGGCGATGACCGTCTGCCGGAAGCGCGTCGCTGTGTCCACGGAGCCAGTCTCGCACCATGATCGGCGGGTACGGCAGTGGTTTTCGGGTACGCCGGCGAGGACCGCTTCCCGGTACGTCAGCGGGGTGCGGGAGGCCGCCGCGCCAGATACAGGCCGACGCCCAGGGCGAGCGCCAGAACACAGCCGGCGAAGGTCAGCCCGGCGTTCCTGAGCCCGATCCCCAGGGTGAGGGCGCCGACCCCGACCACGGGCAGGGAGATGCCCAGGTAGGCGATGACGAAGAAGGCGGACACGGTCGCGGCCCGGTGCTCGGCCGGCGCGGCGGTGCTGATCGCCGTCACCGCGGCGCGGAACGCCAGCCCCTGACCGAGGCCGCCGCACAGCGCACCGGCGACGAGCAGAGGAAGCGAGGCGAACAGCAACGAGGCGCCCACCAGCAGGAGTCCGGCAACCAGGACGAAGCAGCCGCCCGGCAGGGCCCGCCGCTCGCCGACCCGCCCCATGAGCGCCTGCCCGGCCGTCGAGGCGAGGAAGACGGAGAAGACGACGAGTCCCGTCAGAGCCAGGTTGTGCACGTCGAGCGTCTCGGCCACGAACGCGGGGGCGACCGCCGTGAAGAGACCCAGCAGGGAGAACCCGGCGAAGGCGGCCAGCGCCGAGGTGGCGAACACGCCGCGCATCGCGGGAGGGACGGCCAGCCCCTGGGGCCGCAGCCGCAGTCCCCGTACCCGGGAGGAGGCGACCGTCTCGGGCAGGAACCAGGTCAGCGCGGCCGCCACGGCGATCAGCGCCAGGTGGACGACGAAGGGGAGCCGCAGGGGCCAGGGGGCGTACTCGGCGAGCAGCCCGGACAGCAGCGGGCCGCACCCCAGGCCGCCCATGTTGGCGGCGGTCGCGGCCAGCCCTGCCCTCGCCGCGCGCCCCGGCGGGGCCAGTTCCATCACCGTGACGGTCGCCGCGCCGCTCAGCAGTCCGGCGGCGAACCCGGAGAGGAGGCGGCCGGCGAAGAGGGCGGGGAGCCCGCCCTCGAAGAGGAAGCACAGGGCGCTGGCCGCCGAGAAGCCCAGGGCGGCCAGGAGCACGGGCCGCCGCCCCGCCTCGTCGGAGACGTTTCCGGCGAGCAGGAGGGTGGCGATCACTCCCAGGGCGTAGACGGCGAACACCACGGTCACCATCAGCTCGGAGAAGCCGAGCTGCTCGCGGTAGAGGCCGTAGAGCGGTGTGGGGAGCGTGGTGCCCGCCATGCCGATGGCGAAGACGGCCGCCGCGGCCGGGTGGCCGAGGCGTTTCCTCCGGTGGGCGGAGCCGGTCGTCCGGCTCATGCGCCGGGCGGCGGGTCCGTCGGGGCGGCGGAGGTGATGTGGGTGAGCACGCACAGCCAGCGGCCTCCGCGCCGGACGAAGACGTCCGTGACCCATTCGTCGGCGTCGAAGCGGCGGCCACCGTAGTGGGCGGTGTTCATCATCCGTGCGGTGACCGTGGCGGTGTCCCCGTGGACCCGGACCCTCGACGGGCTGATGACCCGCATCGCCGAGTGGCTCAGGTCGCCGGAAGCGACGTAGCCGAGGAAAGCGTCCCGGTCCGTGATGCCGGACTCGGAGACGATGACCCACTCGTCCGCCATGAAGGCCCTGATCCGCGGCACGTCGTTCGAGACGATCGCGGCGGACCATTCCTCCACCAGGGCGACGATCCGGGCCTGTACCGCGGGATCCTGGACGTCGGCGCCGCTCGGCGGCGTCCCGGAGCCGGCTCCGCTGTCTTCCATTGTTCGAGCGTAGCGGCGGGGCACGCGGCCCGCAGTTCATGGGCGGCCGGGCGGGCGGCCGCCCATGAACCGAACGGGCACGGGGCGATACGGGGACCAGCGCCTCCGTGCTCTACGCGGGCGGGCCGTCGACAGCGGCGGTCGCGCCCCCGGGGACTTGGCCCTTCGGTGGCTCGGGCAGCTCACGGCAGCGCACCATGAAGGACCGCTCGAAGACGATGACGGTCTCTCCCGTCGACTTCGTTCCCGTCGTCTCCACCGTGATGATTCCCTGGCCCGGCCGGGACCGGGACAGCCGCTTGTCGAGGATGCGGCTCGTCGCGTAGAGGGTGTCGCCGACGAAGACGGGGCTCTTCAGACGGACCTTGTCCCAGCCCAGGTTGGCCACCGCCCGCGCCGACAGCGCCTGCACGGTCATCCCGCCGACCAGGCACAGCGTGATGCCACTGTTCACCAGGACCCTTCCGTACTCGGCGCCGGCGCCGTAGTGCTGGTCGAAGTGGAGCGGGTGCTGATTCATCGTCAGCAGGGTCAGCCAGGTGTTGTCGGCCTCCGAGAGGGTACGGCCCGGCCAGTGGCGGATCACCATGCCCGGCTCGAAGTCCTCGAAGTCCCCGCCGTGCTCCTCGACGTACTCGTTGTCCTTGACGTGACGCAGGGTCATGCGGCATCTCTCCGGTGATGTCACTTGATACGGGGCGGCGGCTCGGACGGCACACCGGCACTGAGGGCGGGGCGTGCGGGGGTGCTGCCGTCAGATCGCCACCATCACGTTGTCGGAGCTGCTCGTTCCTCCTCGGACACTGACGATCCCGGCGGAACCGTCGCCGAAGAACCGGCAGAACAGCCCGGCCGGACGGCCGCCGAACAGCAGAGGCCCCAGCACCGGGGCGACCTCGACGTCGTACGGCTCGTCGACCCCGTCGGCGATCAGCGCGACCCGGCAGGTCCCCGGCCGCACGAACTCCTGCACCACGCTGGTGCGGCCCTCGACGGCCTCGCCGACGGCGGACTCCCACGCGGCCTGATCGGCCTCGCGGCCGATGAGCACCTGTTGCCCGCTCTCGCCGAGGGCCGCCTTGAGCACCAGCAGCTCGCGGTTCTTCAACACGAACGGCAGCAGGTCGACCTGCCGGCCCTCGCGCTCGGTCCTGCGCTCGGAGAGGATCCGTGTCCACGGCAGGTACCGGTCGATGAGCCTGCGGTCGCCCTCGGTCATCCAGGGCCGTCCCTCCGACAGGAGCCCCATGGTGAGCTTGCTGTGCAGGAAGGTCGATGTCTGGGTGCCCACCAGCAGGCAGCCGTGGTCCAGGGCGTCCTGGACGGGAGTGGTGTCGAGGCCCGCGTCGAGCCAGTCCGGAATGGTGAAGTTCCGCAGTCCGACCGGGTAGCGCAGATGCGGGGCGCAGTCCCACGCCTCGGACAGCTCCTCCGGCTCGAAGAAGCGTGCGGTCAGGCCGTGACTGTTGTAGTAGTCGGCCTCCATCTCGAAGTACCGTCGCTCCACGCCGGTCACCCGGGCACTGCCGACGACGGCCACCCTCGGCGCCACCGCCGACTCCGCGCTGAGCGACCGGAACATCTCGGCGCGTACGGCGAACGGGTTCGGCGAACGGAACGGGGCCCGGCCCTCTTCGTCGGCGTGCAGCCCGCGCCACACGGCCAGACGGCTCCGGGTCTCCACCACGCCACCGAGCGCACCGCTGACGTTGAACTCCAGGAACTGCGGCCCGTCGGGCCCGATGACCAGGTCCGGTCGGACCACGGAGTCGGCGTACCGCTCCTCGACGAACGGGTCGCGCATCCACAGCCGGTCCTCGGTGGCGGGCATCTCGTAGGCCGTCAGCCTGTCGGCGGTGGTGTGCCCGCTCTCCAGGGCGGCCCGGCGCAGCAGATCGACCAGGGCGACGCTCGCCCGGAAGATCTCGGCGTAGGCCGCGCGCGGGATCGCCAGCGGCGCCGCGGGAAGAACCTTCTGGTACGGCCAGCCGGTGTCCCGCAGCTCGTGCCGCAGCATGTGCCGGATCGTGTCCGCCGACGCGGCGGGCCTCAGCCGGTGACGGCCGAACCACGGGTGCCCCTGTCCTGGACCGAGGTCCTCATGCGTGTCCATCCGGCACTCCCTCCTTCGTCGGCGGAACGGCGGTCTGATCGCCGGTTCCCCGCTCGGCCGTACGGCGCTCCTCGAACAGCGCCACCGCGGCGGCGGTGTCCTCGATGGCCATGCCGACCGTGCGCAGGACCGTGGTCCGGCCGGTGACGCCGACCCCGCCGCTCACCAGGCTGCCCAGTTCGTGCAGGTCTTCGGCCTTGATCAGGCCGTCGGCCAGGGCGGCCCGGATCTCACCCGCTCCGTCCAGCGCCGCGGCCCGGTCCTCGACGAGGGTCACGGCTCCGGCCAGCAGGGCGGGGGCGAGCTCGACGGCGTCCGGGTGGGTTCCGCCGATCACGTTCACATGCGCCCCGGGGGTCACCCAGTCCGCCTCCACCACGGGTGTGCCGTCGTCGGTCGAGGTGGCCGTGCAGATGATCGCCGCGTCGGTGACGGCGTCCCTCGCGGTGTCGCAGACCGTCACGCGGACGGGTCGTGGTGCGGTGTCGCGGATCAGTTCGGCGAGCTTCTCCGCCCCGGCGCGGGTGCGCGAGTGGACGCGGACGGTACGGATCGGGCGTACCGCCGTCACCGCCCGGACGAGGGCGCGGGCCTGCACCCCCGCGCCGATCACCGCCAGGTCGTCGGCGTCCTCGGGGGTGCACCAGCGGGTCGCCAGAGCGGCGACCGCGCCGGTGCGGACGGCGGTGAGCTCGGCGCCGTCCAGGAGCGCGGTGATCCGTCCGGTCTCCAGGTCGGTGAGCGCGACGATGCCGTGGATCAGCGGCAGCCCGCGTACCGGGTTGTCGGGGGTGAGCGTGGTGACCTTGACGCTGCCCACCGCGCGCTGCTCCCAGACAGCGGGGCTGACCAGGAGGACGCGCCGGTCACCGTGTTCGACGACCGTGCGGGCCGGGGAGCGGGTCCGGCCGGCGGCCAGGTCGACGAACATCTCGCCGAGCATGTCGATGACGCGGAGCATCCGCCGGGTACCGGCCATGTCGGCGGCCTGGACCATCACCGGCGCGCTCACGCGGTTCCACCGTCGCGGCCGAACCGGCTCGTCCAGGCGTCCTCGCGCGCCACCGTGGTGCGGGCCAGCCGGGCGAACGGCGGGCCGACCATGTTGCCCTCCAGGACGGCGATCCCGCCGTCGGCCGCCGCGACGGCCTCCACCACTCGGCGCGCCAGTCCCAGATCGTCGGGCCGGGGCCGCAGGAGGCGGTTGATCACGTCGAGTTCGCCCGGATGCACCGTGGCCTTGCCGTGGAAGCCGAGCGCCCGCGCCCGGGTGGTCTCCTCGGCGAGGACCGCCGGTTCGGCGAGCCGGTAGTTGGCGGTGTCGACGCACGCCGTGCCGTGCCGGGCGCAGGCCAGCGCCATCGCCTGCCGGGCGGCCAGCATGGCTTCCCAGCTGATGTCGACACCGAGTGTGGCGGCCAGATCGGCCGAGCCGAGCACCAGTCCGTCGGCGGAGCGCGCGATGGAGTCGACGCGGGTGACCGCCTCGACCGTCTCGACCGTCACGTAGATCTCGGGGGTCGCGCCCGCCGAGGCCAGCATCCGGCGCAGCAGCTCGACCTCGTCCGCCGAGGTCACCATCGTCATCAGGACGATGCCGGGCCGCACCGGGCTCTCGGCCAGCATCAGGACGTCCTGGACCCCCGCGAGGCTGCCGAGTTCGTTCATCCGCACGGCGACGTGTCCCGGCCGCGGCGTCTTCTCCAGCGCGGCCCGGCAGACCGTGCGGGCGGCCTGCTTGTCGGCGGGCGGTACGGAGTCCTCCAGGTCGATCAGGTGGACGTCCGCGTCGTACGACCAGGCCTTCACCACCTTCTCCGGCGACAGGGCCGGCGTGTAGAGGATGCTGCGCGGTATCGCCCTTGCCGCCCCGGTCACCGGGACACCGCCCCGGAGGGTGCGGCCGCCGGGCGCGCCCCGGCCTCGATCAACGCGGTGCTGAGCCGCTTGATCTGCTCCGCGCTCTGGCCGGCCCGCAGCATCACCCGCAGTCCGGCGGTGCCGCGCGCGACGATCGGGAAGAACACCGGTGAGGTGTAGAACCCGGCCGCGAAGACCTGTTTGGCCGCCTCGACGACCGTGTCGTCAGCCATCGGCACCACCCGGATCGGGTAGGTGCTGTCGGCCTGCTCGGTCAGGACGAGCGAGTCGAACAGCGCGATGTTGGACCGCAGGCGCTCCTGCAGCCGGGTGAGTTCCTCGGTGCGGTGGATCTCGGCCGAGGCGAGTGCCGCACCGACGGCGGCGGCGTTCATCTTCTGCGAGTAGCCCAGCGGGCCCGCGAACCGTTCGATGAGCCGGCGCGTCTCCTCGGGGTAGCCGTCGAGCAGGATCGCCGTGCCTCCGGCCCCGAATCCCTTGGTCAGGGTCGCCACGGTGATGGTCCGTTCGTCCAGCACCGGGGAGTGCGTGCGTACGTAGCCGATGCCGCGCTCGCCGTACGCGGACAGCGAGTGCGAGTCGTCGTAGAAGACCATGAGGTTGTACTTCTCCTGCAGTTCGGCCAGTTGCTCGACGGGCGCGTAGCCGCCGAGGCTGTCCGAGCCGTCCACCACGTAGCAGACACGTTCGTAGGTGCGGCACATGTCCTCGAGGAAGTCGAGGTCGTGGTGGCCGCAGGTCACGACCTCGCTCTCGTCGGCGCAGCTCGGCTTGGCGTTGGCCAGGGAGACATGGGCGTTCTTGTCGAACACCATCAGCGGCTTGGTGCCGTTGCCGAGGTGTCCCGACGCGATCATCGGCAGCAGACCGGTGCTGGCCGCCGCGGTGGAGATCGCGCTGATCACCATCGCGCCGAACAGCTCCCCCAGCGACTCCTCCAGCTCCAGCAGCACCGGTGTCTGGACGCGGGTGCGCGGGATGCAGTGGTCGAGCACCCCGAAGCGGCGCAGCGAGGCGACCGCACCGTCGATGACCTTGGGGTGGGTGTCCAGGTCCAGGTAGGAGCAGACGGTGAAGTTGACGAATTCATGCCCGTCGGGCATGTGGAACACGCCGTCCTCCAGGTCGCCGACGATGCCCGCGACCCCGTTCTCGTAGGACTGGTTCCAGAAGGCGTTGCCGATCCCGATGAGTTTGTCGTTGTTGCGGTACCGGTGGGTGGGGGTGATGGTCCTGCGCTCGCTCATCGGGAGTTCCCCTCGGTGGGCTTGTAGCTGTAGACGCCCTTGAGTCTCCGGTAGGCGTACGTGTACAGGGCGACGCCGAGCACATGCGGCCTGCGGAGGATCTTCTTGGACTTGAGCCAGAAGTTGACGTTGATGTTCATCTCGCCCAGCGACTCGGCCTGGTGCCACCAGCCGAGCGGCAGATAGAGCATGTGACCCGGTTCGAGGACGAAGTCGCGGCGCTGGGCGAGTTTGGCCGCGAGCCTCGGGTAGCGCGACAGGTCGACGTCGTCGAGGTCGACGACGTTCGACTTGTCTCCGAACCCTCGCAGAACCGACCTCGGGTAGTAGGCCCGAACGCCGGGTGGAGCGATGATGAACCGCTTGCGGCCCTCGAGCGCGATGTTGAAGTTCTCGAACTCGTCGAAGTGGTTCTTGGTGAACACGCCGCGGTGGCTGATCCACAGGTTGGCCGCGTACAGGCTGTCGCCGTAGCCGAAGAACTCCTCGGCGTCGAAGCCGATGACGGCGTTCACGTCGGCCGGACTGCTGCGGATGTTCGACACCACCCGGTGCCAGGTGTCCGTGCTGGTCAGGTGCCGCTCGTCCGCGAAGAACTCGCGGAGCTTGATGTCGCGTGTCTCCCAGCGCCCCGGGTGGTTCTTGTCGCCCGGCTCGGTGAACAGGGTGACGGTCATCTCGGCCAGGCGTGCCGCCACTTCGTCCCGTCCGAGCCCCTGCACATCGGCAGGCAGCTTGATCACCACGGGTCGGTCGGCCTCGTACAGCCCCCGGGGGCCCACGGCCAGGAACTCGTCGAACGACATACGGGTGATCTCGACACCCGCTGTCCCGTTCGACCCGGGCACAGCTTCCGGAACTGCCATGTCGCTGGTCGTCCTCTCTTCGCCGGGTCTCATGCCGCGTCAGCCGTCGGTCCCGCGGCCGCTCAACTCCGCCACCACGTCCACGATCAGGTCCTCCTGGCCGGCGATGGCCTGCCGTCGGCCGAGTTCGAAGAAGACCTCGCGCGGGTCCACGCCCGCGGCCCCGGAGAGTTCGACGACCCGGTGTTTGAAGCCGGAGAACACTCCCGCCAGACCGCTGACGATGCTCATCGAGGCGGTCACCGGTGGTGCGGGCATGAGTTCGCGCTCGGCGAGGTCGGCGGCGTCCAGCAGCGCGTACAGGTCGATGCCCGTGGCGAAGCCGCTGCGCTCCAGCACCGGTACCAGCACTTCGAGCTGGGTGTTGCCCGCCCCGGCTCCGAAGCCGCGGGCGCAGCCGTCGATGATCAGGGCGCCGGCGTCGGCGGCGGCCACCGAGTTGGCGACGGCCATTCCGAGATTGTTGTGTCCGTGGAAGATCACCGGGGCGGTGTCGACCGCCTCGACGATCGCGCCGATCCGTGCGGTGACGTCAGGAGGGAGGAAGTGACCCGCGGAGTCCATGATCCCCACGGCCTGCGCCCCGTATCCGACGGCCCGTGCGGCCTGCTCGGCCAGTTCGTCCGGGGAGGCCATATGGCTCATCATCAGGACGCAGTGGGCTTCGACGCCCGCGTCCCGCAGGAAGCCCAGATGGTGTTCGGCCAAGGACGCCTCGGTGGCGTGTACGCCGACGCGGAAGACGTCGACCCCGTGGGCGATCGCCCGCCGGAGGTCGTCGGAAGTGCCCCAGCCGGGCAGCATGAAGGTACCCAACCGGCTGTGGCGCAGCGCCTCGCGGACGGTCGACAGCATCTCGTCGTCGGTCGCCGCCGCAAGCCCCACCTGCAACGAGGAGGCGCCCAGGCCGTTGCCGTGGCCGACCTCCACCACCGGGATCCGCGCCGCGTCCGCCGCTTCCGCGTAACGGCGCAGAGCGGTCAGTCCGAGCTGGTGGCGGACGGCGTGCTGGCCGTCGCGCAGCGTCGGGTCGTGGATCACCAGCTGCTTCATGACGTCACCCCCGTCCGCGACACCCGGTCCGGCCGGGCCGCGTACTGCTCGGCGACCATGACGGCGGCGGCGTTGATGATGTCGAGGTTCCCCGCGTACGGAGGCAGGACGTCACTGTGCGCCGTGACCTTGAGGACGATCGTCACCAGGTCGCCGACCGCGGTGCAGGCGACGACCTGGTACCCGGGGGCGAAGGACCGCACCTGCTCGGCCGCCCGGTCGACCACCGCTCGCACCGCCGCCGGATCGGCGTCGGGCACCCGGGCATGGATGACGGTCCGGAAGGTGGCCGGCGGCACCGCGGGACTGATGTTGAGGATCACCTTGACGTCACTCACGCCGGAGAACGTCGTCACGGCATGACCGGTGGCGGTCACGTACTCGTCGAGGTTCAGTCTGGTCGCGCGGCCGGCCACGTCACTCGCGACGGTCGACACGACTTCCAGGTACGTCACCGGGAAACGGGCCGCGAGCGCGTGCACGACCGGAACGGACGCCTGTCCGCCGCAGCTGATCAGATTGACGTTGCGCGCGGCCTGGGCCGCGACCCCGGTCACGGTGGGCGCCACCATCTGGCCGACCTTGCTGGGGGTCAGGTCGATCACCAGCGTCCCGAGCGGCTCCAGCAGCGGCCAGTGGACCCGGTGGGACGCGGCGCTGGTGGCGTCGAAGACGACGTCGAACGGGCTCGCCGCCGCCAGTACGGCGTCGATACCCGCGGCGGTGGTGGCGCAGCCGAGGCTTTCGGCGTACCGCAGACCCGCCGAATCCGGGTTGCGTCCGGCCACCAGCCGGCAGTCCAGCATGGGTGACCGGTCGATCTTGCTGACCAGGTCCCGCCCGATCGCCCCGGTGCCGATGACGGCGACCGTCACCGTTTCGACGATGTCCGGCCGGGCGTTCGTCAGGCTCTCCGCGAGACTCACCGTATGCCTCCGAGGCGCCGGAGGTGGTGGACCAGCGGATGACGTGAGAGACGACGGCGGGCGCCGGTCGTATGTCTCGCCGCATCGGGTTCGTAGGTTCTCATGAACGTTGTTCCCACCCTTCCATCTGCGCGCGGCTGCTCCGCGGCAGTCCTGGCCGCGGGCAGCCAGCCGCCGAGAGCCGAAGCGTCAGTGGGGCGAAGCGCGGTCGGGTGCTTGGAGGACGAACAAGCACCAGCCACATGTCGTCGCGCCGAAACTGTCGGCCCTGAGCACGAACCGGAGGCTTGACGCGGTGTGCTGAAGCCCCGTTGACGGCATGTCCTCCCATGCATGCGCGTCGCTGACCGCCGATTCACGCGCCCAGCGGCGGTGAACATATCAGAAGACCGCAGGACACAACCCCCCTCATTCACACATGATTTGATCTTCCCGGGAGCGCGCTCGGCCGGTTCGCCCCGGGCAGATGAGCGGCGGTTATGAGTCCCTCCCGGCGGAGCCCGATCTTTCCCTCGACTCCACCGCGGACGCCGACTACTCTCGGGAACCCCGCGCACCTGGCTGTGCGGGCCTCGGCGAACGACGACGGGCTGGTGGGGCGTCGACGGCGGGGCAGCCACATCGAAGGGGGAGGCAATGTACTGCCGGTCGCGCTGCCACGCGCTTTCATGACCGCGTCGACGACGGACAAGGCCGACGCGCAACGGCCCCTTCTGGGACGTGACTTCTCCCGGTTGTGGTGGTCCGCCGCCGTGTCCTCGCTCGGTGACGGGGCCACGATCGCCGCCGCGCCCCTGCTGGCCACCCGTCTGACCGACGACCCCCGCCTGATCGGCGCGGCCTCGGTCGCCTTCACCGCGCCGTTCCTGCTGTTCGGCATCCCGGCGGGGCTGCTGGTCGACCGCATCGACATCCGGGCGATGATGGTGCGCGTCGACATCGGCCGGGCCGTCCTGCTGGCGGTGCTCACCCTCGGGATCCTCGGTGGCTGGGGCGGGTTGCCGCTGCTCTACGTATGCATGTTCCTGCTCGGCGTCGGCGAGGTCCTCTGCCGCAACGCGGCCCAGGTACTCGTTCCCTTCATCACCCCGCAGGCCGGACTCTCCACCGCGAACGCCCGCATCATGGCCGCGCAGGAGGCCGGCACCGGTTTCATCGGCCCGCTCCTCGGCGCGCTGATGTTCGGTGTGGCGACGGCCCTGCCCTTCGGCGTGGATGCGGCCACCTTCCTGTGCTCCGCCGTCCTGATCAGCCGCATCCGCCGCACCCGGCCCGTCGAGCGTGGACCGGACAGGGCCGGCGTGCTGTCGGAGATGCTGGCGGGCGCCAGATGGCTGTTCTCGCATCACCTGCTGCGCAGCCTCGCCCTGGTGTCCTGTCTGATCAACCTCGCCGGGAGCGCGATGCTGGCGGTCCTCGTGGTGCACAGCGGGAAGGTGCTCGGCCTGGGTCCGTTCGGGTACGGCGTCCTGCTCGCCTGCCAAGCCGTGGGAGCCGTCGTGGCCTCACGCTTCGCCCCCGCGCTGACGGAACGTCTCGGCCGGGAAGGAGCGCTGGTCGCCACCGCCGTCCTGATCACCACGAGCGAGACGGTGCTCGCCGCCGTGCCCTCGGTGTACGCGGCCGGCGTGGCCCTCGCGATCTTCGCGTGCGGGACGGTGACGTGGAACGTCGTCGTGGTCGTCCTGCGGCAGACCCTGGTGCCGCAGCACCTGCTCGGGCGGGCGAACAGCGTGTACCGGCTCGTGGCCTGGGGCGGGCTGCCCGTCGGTGCGGCGGCCGGCGGCATCGTCGCCGCCGAGGTCGGCACCCGCGCCGTGTTCGGCGGCGGCGCGGTCGTCATGGCGGTGGTCGCGATGGGGCTCCTCGGGGG
>NZ_NTGZ01000007.1 GCF_002551245.1 Streptomyces sp. rh34 | reverse complement strand
AGATGTGTATAAGAGACAGCGGCGGCAGTGCCGAGGCGGCGTTCCGGCTGGCCGGGGTGCTGGACGCCCGCCAGCCGCCGCCGGGACCGCCCGCGCTGGGCGAGCCGATGCCGGAGAAGACCGAGTGCGAGGAGTGGTACGAGCGGGCCGCCCAGCAGGGTCACCGCCGTGCCCAGGTCCGGGTCGGCATGCTCGCCGCCGCCCGCGGGGACGTGGAGAGCGCCGCCCACTGGTACCGGGAGGCCGCCGAGGCGGGCAGCCGCAACGGGGCCTTCAACCTCGGGCTGCTGCTGGCCCGGGAGGGCAGTGAGCGCGAGGCCGCCCTGTGGTGGAGCCGTGCCGCCGCCGCCGGACACGGCCGTGCCGCGCTGCGCCTGGCTCTCCTCGCCGCCCGCCGGGGCGAGCTCACCGAGGGGCAGCGCTGGTGCGCGCGAGCGGTGGAGCTGGGTCCGGCCGAGGTGGCCGAGCGTGCTGCGCGGCTCCGCGAGGCGCTGCACCAGGAGCTGACCGCGTAGACCCTTGGCGAGCCCACGGGCCGGCGTGAATGAATTTGCGCCGCCCGACCTGCTGACGTAATGTTGCATTCACCGACGCGGGGTGGAGCAGCTCGGTAGCTCGCTGGGCTCATAACCCAGAGGTCGCAGGTTCAAATCCTGTCCCCGCTACTGAAGAGACGAAGGCCCGGATCCTCTAGGATCCGGGCCTTCGTCATGTCCGGAGACGCGGCGGCCACGGGCCCGCCCGGAGACGGGCCCGACGCGGTCGGGTCAGGCGGTGGCGGCGCAGTTCGGGCAGATGCCGCGGTACGTCACCTCGACGCCGGAGACCATGAAGCCGTAGCGCTCGTCCGTCGGCAGGTCCGCCAGCGGGTTGCCCGCGGGGTGCACGTCCCTGATGGCGCCGCACCGGGCGCACACCAGGTGGTGGTGCGGCTGGTGCGCGTTCGGGTCGTAGCGCTTGGCCCGGCGGTCGGTGGAGACCTCCAGCACCTCGCCGAGGGACACCATCTCGCCGAGGGTGTTGTAGACGGTGGCGCGCGAGATCTCGGGCAGCCGGGAAACGGCCCTCGCGTGGACCTCGTCCGCCGTCAGGTGTACGTGGTCCCCGTCGAGGACCTCGGCCACGACACGCCGCTGCGCCGTCATGCGCCAGCCGCGTCCACGAAGTCGTTCCAGCAGGTCGCTCATGCAGCCCAGCCTAACAGTGGAGGGACCGAGTCCCGATCGGGTGTGACTTTGGATGTTTGCTTGACTTAGACATTGTCCATTGTAGGATCGAGCTCGGCATACGCCAAGGGACAGGCTGTGCGGAACATCGGACCGGCGACCGAGGCCGGCCGATCACGGAAGTGCAGGACATGACGCAGGAGGCGCACGTGACGCAGGGACCGCTCACTACGGAGGCCGGCGCGCCGGTTGCCGACAACCAGAACAGCGAGACCGCCGGCGTCGGCGGCCCGGTTCTCGTCCAGGACCAGGCGCTGCTGGAGAAGCTCGCCCACTTCAACCGCGAGCGCATTCCGGAGCGGATCGTGCACGCCCGCGGCGCCGGTGCGTACGGCACCTTCACGCTGACCCGCGATGTCTCGCAGTGGACCCGGGCGAAGTTCCTCTCCGAGGTCGGCAAGCAGACCGAGACCTTCCTGCGCTTCTCCACCGTCGCGGGCAACCTCGGCTCCGCCGACGCCGTGCGCGACCCGCGCGGCTTCGCGCTGAAGTTCTACACCGAAGAGGGCAACTACGACCTCGTCGGCAACAACACCCCGGTGTTCTTCATCAAGGACGCCATCAAGTTCCCCGACTTCATCCACACCCAGAAGCGCGACCCGTACACCGGCTCGCAGGAGGCGGACAACGTCTGGGACTTCTGGGGCCTGTCGCCCGAGTCGACGCACCAGGTGACCTGGCTCTTCGGTGACCGCGGCATCCCGGCCACGCTGCGCCACATGAACGGGTACGGCTCGCACACCTACCAGTGGAACAACGAGGCCGGCGAGGTCTTCTGGGTCAAGTACCACTTCAAGACCGACCAGGGCATCAAGAACCTCACCCAGGACGAGGCCAACAAGCTCGCCGGTGAGGACCCCGACAGCCACCAGCGCGATCTGCGCGAGTCGATCGAGCGCGGTGACTTCCCGTCCTGGACGGTGCAGGTCCAGATCATGCCCGCGGCGGAGGCGGCCGGCTACCGCTTCAACCCGTTCGACCTCACCAAGGTGTGGCCGCACGCGGACTACCCGCCGATCGAGATCGGCAAGCTGGAGCTCAACCGCAACCCGGGGAACGTCTTCGCCGAGGTCGAGCAGTCGATCTTCAGCCCCGCGCACTTCGTGCCGGGCATCGGGCCGTCCCCGGACAAGATGCTCCAGGGCCGCCTCTTCGCGTACGGCGACGCCCATCGCTACCGCGTCGGCATCAACGCCGACCACCTGCCGGTGAACCGCCCGCACGCCACCGAGGCGCGGACCAACAGCCGGGACGGCTTCCTCTACGACGGCCGTCACAAGGGGGCCAAGAACTACGAGCCGAACAGCTTCGGCGGCCCGTTCCAGACGGACCGCCCGCTGTGGCAGCCGGTCCCGGTCACCGGCACCACCGGCAACACCGAGGCCCCCGTCCACGCCGAGGACAACGACTTCGTGCAGGCGGGCAACCTCTACCGGCTCTACTCGGAGGACGAGAAGACCCGGCTGATCGAGAACCTCGCCGGGTTCATCGCCAAGGTCTCGCGCGACGACATCGCCGAGCGCGCGATCAACAACTTCCGCCAGGCGGACGGAGACTTCGGCAAGCGGCTGGAAGCCGCGGTCCAGGCCCTTCGCGGCTGACCGGACGCTTGTCGTCGACGGTGGGCCGGATCCCCGCGAGGGGGTCCGGCCCACCGGTCGTTCCGGCGTCGACCCGTATGCCGGGCGGGCCTCAGCCGGCGGCCGCGACCGCACGCCGGACGGGCGCCCAGCAACGGATGATGTCGCGCACCGACACGATGCCCACCGGGCCGTTGCCGTCCAGCACGATCAGATGCCGGAACCCGCCGTGCGTCATGGCCTCCGCGGCCTCCTCCAGAGTCCAGGCCGGGGCGGCGAACACCACGTCGGTGGTGGTGTGGGCGGACGCGGTCTCCCGGTCGGGGTCCAGCCCCGATCCAACTGCGTCGAGGATGTCGCGCTCGGTGATGATGCCGAGCCCGCAGGTGTCCGGATCGTGGACGACAGCGGCTCCGATGCGGCGGGCCGACATCAGCCGGGCCGCCTGGCGGAGCGTATGGGTGGGGCCGATGGTGAGGACCACCGTGCTCATGGCGTCACGTACGAGCATGAAACGAGCCACCTCCTCGGCGAGCCGACTCCGTGAGTCGATTCACAAATTCACAAGTGGGGGGACTCTCAGAGTTGCACCCTTGGGGCGGGTCGACAAGGGGTGGACGAGGCGCGCCGGAGGGCGTGCGTAAAACACACAACACGCCCCCGGCACGCCTCGCGGACCGTACGGTTTCGGACAGGCCCGGAAAAGGAGGCGGTCAGTAGCGCTGGTTGAGATAGCCCAGCAGCTCGTCGTGGAGCGGCCCGTTGGAGGCCGCCGCGTTTCCGCCGCCCGGACCGTCCACCCCGTCCAGCGAGGTGAACCGGCCGCCCGCCTCCTGCACGATGATCGCGGTCGCCGCCATGTCCCACAGCGACAGCTCCGGCTCGGCGCAGATGTCCACGGAACCCTCGGCGACCATCATGTACGGCCAGAAATCCCCGTACCCCCGCGTCCGCCAGCAGGCTCGGGTGAGGTCCAGGAGGCCGTCGAGGCGGCCCTGTGCCTCCCAGCCGGACAGTGAGGAGAACGCGAACGAGGCGTCGGCGATCCGCTCCACCTTCGACACGTGCATCCGGGTCGCGGAGGTGAGGCTGCGGCCGGTGAACGCGCCCGCGCCCTTCGCCGCCCACCAGCGCCGGTTCAGCGCGGGCGCGGAGACCACGCCCATCACCGGCTGGAAGCCGTTCTCTCCGGCCTCCATCAGCGAGATCAGCGTCGCCCACACCGGCACGCCGCGCACATAGTTCTTGGTGCCGTCGATCGGGTCGATCACCCAGCGTCGCGGTCCGCTGCCCTCGACCCCGTACTCCTCGCCCAGGATCGCGTCCCTCGGGCGGGCCCGATGCAGGTGGCCCCGGATCAGCTCCTCGGCGGCCTTGTCGGCCTCGCTCACCGGCGTCATGTCCGGCTTGGTCTCCACCTTCAGGTCGAGAGCCTTGAACCGGTCCATCGTCGCCGCGTCGGCGGCGTCCGCCAGTACGTGGGCCAGGCGCAGATCATCGTGGTAGTCGGGCATGCCGTCACAGTATCCAGCGCCGCCGGGCGCGGGCTACAGCGCCCCCGCCGCCTGCCGGGACCCTTGACACCCCCCGGGAGCGCGTCAACTCTGAACCGCAGGGTCCCGGGGCGGGGGAGGCGACGATGCCGACAGCGCGGCAGGCACTGCTGGACGCCGCCCTCAGGGCACTGGACGACGGGCCCTGGCGCACGGTGCGCATGGTTGACGTCGCGGCCCGGGCCGGCGTCTCGCGGCAGACCCTCTACAACGAGTTCGGCACCAAGGGCGGACTGGCCGGGGCCCTGCTGCGACGGGCCGCCGACGGCTATCTCGCCGGGGTGGACCGCGCCCTGACCGCCCCCGAGCCCGACCGTCCCGCCGCCGTCGCGCTCTGGACCGTGCGGGCCGCCCGCCAGGACGTGCTGGTCAGGGCACTGCTCACGGGCCACTGGTCGGACGGACTGCCCCGCCCCGCCCGCGGTCCGGGCGCCCGGGGGCGTACGGGAGGGAGACCGCCGCCGGCCCCCGCCGAGCTGCTCACCCTGGTACGGGACCGGATGGTGGCCGTGTCGCCCGAGGCCACCGCCGGGCGCTGCGAGATCGCGCTACGCCTCGCGCTGTCCTGTGTGACCGTGCCGGTGCCGGGCGACGACGCCGCGGACAGCCGCGCGCTCGGGCTCGTACGGGAAGGGACGCGGGCGGCGGTTCCGGCGGGCCTCAGTGGGCCGAGCCGGACAGCTGGAGGCCGATCACCCCGATGATCACCAGCGAGATCGACACCAGCTTCAGCGTGGAGACCACGTCGCCGAGGAAGACCATGCCGTAGATCGCCGTCCCGGCCGCCCCGATCCCGGTCCAGACCGCGTACGCGGGGCCGACGTCGAGCTTCTTCAGCGCCAGGGTCAGCAGGCCGAAGCTGCCGAGCGCGAAGGCGGCGAACGCGATCGTCGGCCAGAGACGGGTGAATCCGTGGGAGAGCTTCAGACACACGGCGAAGCCGGTCTCCAGCAGTCCTGCGACCACGACCAGCAGCCAGGGCATCGTCAGTTGCCTCCCACGTAGGTGACGGCTCGTCCGCTCGGTGCGATTATGCCTTTACCAGTCGTTGAAGCCCGCAAACATGCCCGCGCCGTCCCGGCCGATTCCGGCCGGACGCTCCGTCAGTCGCCCTCGCGCCGTTCCCGGGTCGCGAGCAGCCGGTGCAGGGAGTCCAGCCGGGCCGGATCGGCGTGACCCTCCGCGACCCAGGCGCCCAGCGCGCACTCCGGCTGGTTCTCGTCGTGGGTGCAGCCTCGCGGGCAGTTCTCGGTGCCCGGCTGCAGGTCCGGGAAGGCGTTGATGACGCGCGACGGGTCGACGTGGTGCAGCCCGAAGGAGCGCACGCCCGGGGTGTCGACCACCCAGCCCCGGTCGCCGGGCAGCGGCAGCGCGAGGGCCGAGGTGGTGGTGTGCCGCCCTCGGCCGGTGACCGCGTTGACGATGCCCGTGGTCCGCCGCCGGTCCTTCGGCACCAGGGCGTTGACCAGCGTCGTCTTGCCGACCCCGGAGTGCCCGACGAACGCGGTGACGCGGTCGTTCAGGAACGCGCGCACCCGGTCCGCCGCGTCCCCGCTCTCCAGCTCATCACGGCTGGTCACGATGTACGGGACGCCGAGCGGGGTGTACGCCTCCAGCAGCTTGTCCGGGGACGCGAGGTCGGACTTGGTCAGTACCAGGAGCGGGGTGAGCCCGCCGTCGTACGCCGCCACCAGACAGCGGTCGATCATGCGCGGGCGGGGTTCGGGGTCGGCCAGCGCGGTGACGATCGCCAGCTGGTCCGCATTGGCGACGACCACACGCTCGTACGGATCGTCGTCGTCCGCCGTGCGGCGCAGCACCGTACGGCGCGGGGCGATGCGCACGATCCGGGCCAGGGTGTCCTTCTCGCCGGAGAGGTCACCGACGATGGAGACGGTGTCGCCCACCACGGCGGCCTTGCGGCCCAGCTCGCGGGCCTTCATCGCCACCACGGTCCGGCCCTCGACGAGACAGGTGAGCCGACCCCGGTCGACGGTGAGGACCATGCCGTCCTCGGCGTCCTCGTGCTTGGGCCGGATATGCGTACGGGGCCGGTTGCCCTTGCGGTTGGGGCGGACGCGGATGTCGTCCTCGTCGGGGTTCTTCCCGTAGCGGCGCATGTCCTAGGCCCCGAGCATTCCGGTCCACATGTCCGGGAAGTCCGGCAGGGTCTTGGCGGTCGTGCCCACGTTCTCGATCTCCACGCCCTTCACCGCCAGGCCGATGATCGCCCCGGCGGTGGCCATGCGGTGGTCGTCGTACGTGTGGAAGACGCCGCCGTGCAGCGGACGCGGGCGGATGTGCAGCCCGTCGGCCGTCTCGGTGACATCGCCGCCCAGTTCGTTGATCTCCTTGGTCAGCGCGGCCAGCCGGTCCGTCTCGTGCAGCCGGAGATGGGCGACGCCGCTCAGTGTGGAGGGGGAGTCGGCCAGCGCCGCGACCGCCGCGATGCCCGGGGTCAGCTCACCGACCTCGCCGAGGTCCACGTCGATGCCGTGGATACGGCCCGTGCCGGTGAAGGTCAGCCCGCGCTCGGTCAGCTCGCAGCTGCCGCCCATCGCGGTGAAGATCTCGCGCAGCGCGTCACCCGGCTGGGTGGTGCGCTCGGGCCAGTCGGGGATCGTGACCCGGCCGCCGGTCACCAGGGCGGCGGCCAGGAACGGCTGGGCGTTGGACAGGTCCGGCTCGATCGTGAGGTCCCGGCCGAGCAGCGCGGAGGGGGAGACCCGCCACACGTTTCGCTCGCCGCCCGTCTCCGGCTCGTCGACCTGTGCCCCGACGGCGCGCAGCATGTCGACGGTCATCCGGATGTGCGGCATCGAGGGGAGGGTGGACCCGGTGTGCCGGACCTCCACGCCCTGGTTGAAGCGCGGTCCCGACAGCAGCAGCGCCGAGACGAACTGCGAGGAGGACGAGGCGTCGATCGCCACCGGGCCGCCCTCCAGCGCCCCGCCGCCGTGCACGGTCAGCGGCAGCGCCCCGCGCCCGTCGTCGTCGATCCGCGCGCCCAGCGCCCGCAGCCCCTCGATCACGCCGGTCAGCGGGCGTTCGTAGGAGCGGGGGTCGCCGTCGAAGCGGACCGGGCCGTCGGCGAGCGTGGCGACGGGCGGCAGGAAGCGCATGACCGTACCGGCGTTGCCGACGTCGACCGCGGCCGGGCCGTGGAGCCCCGCGGGGATGACCCGCCACGCCTCGCCCGAACTGTCCGGGGAGGCCGCGGCGGACGGGCTGGTGGCGGACGAGGAGGAGACGGTCTCCTCGATCCCGACGCCCATGGTGCGCAGTGCGTCGGCCATGAGCAGGGTGTCGCGGGAGCGCAGCGGGCGGCGCAGCCAGCCCGGCTCGGCGGCCAGCGAGGCCAGCACGAGCGCGCGGTTGGTGACCGATTTGGATCCGGGCACGGTGACGGTCGCGTCGACGGCTCCGCTCGCGTGGGGGGCGGGCCAGAGGGCGGGGTGCACGGAACTCTCGGTCATGGCCCTTACTTTAGTGGCTCCGCGCCGACCTGGATCCTGACCAAATGGGCGGAAACCAGACCGTAATGCAGGAGTGGTAGGGACCGCGGCGGGCCAACCCGCCCTCACCACCCCAGCAGCCACCGCCCGCCGCCGATCAGCGAGCACAGCGACACCGCGTGGAAGAGGAACAGCCACAGCACCGCCGGGGCGTGGGTCAGCCGGGCCAGCTGGTCCGCGTCGGAGTCCGGGGCGCCTCCATGGCGCCGCTTGGACTGGAGCTCGAACGGCGGCCGCACCCCGCCCAGCAGCAGGAACCACACCACCGCGTACGCGAACGCCGACTGGACGTCCGACGAGGCCAGCCAGGACACCAGCAGGAAGGCGGTGCCGGTCAGGATGACGGTGAGGGCCCCGTACACATTGCGGATCATCACCAGCATCACCGCGAGCAGTGCCGTCGCCACCCACAACAGCAGGGTGATCCTGCCGTTTGTCAGCAGCCAGGCGCCGCCCAGGCCCAGCAGCGAGGGGGCCGTGTAGCCCGCCGCCGCCGTGAGGATCATGCCGATGCCCGTCGGCTTCCCACGGCTCACGGTCAGTCCGCTGGTGTCCGAGTGCAGCCGGATACCGGAGAGCTGCCGTCCGGTGAGCAGGGCAACCAGGCCGTGGCCGCCCTCGTGCGCGATGGTGATGGTGTTGCGCGCGAGCCGCCATATCGGGTTGGGCACGACGGCGACGAGCGCCAGGGTGGCCGTCACCACCACCAGCCACTGCTCGGGAGCGGACTGGGTTCCGGTGACGCGATCCCACAGATCGCCCAATTCGGTGCTGTTCATCGGCCGGGCGGCTCCTTGCGGTCGGGGCGGGCGGTCGTGGCAGTCTGGCACTTATGTGCGGACGGTTTGCAGCGAGTCGGAAGCCCGAGGACCTGACCGGACTCTTCGGCGTCGAGAAGTGGGAACCCACCGAGGCCCTGGAGCCGGACTGGAACGTGGCGCCGACCAAGGAGGTCTACGCGGTTCTGGAGCGTCCTGTTAAGGACGCCGACGACCAGCGTCCGGTTCGCCAGCTGCGTGCCCTGAAATGGGGACTCGTACCGTCCTGGTCGAAGACGCCCGAGGGCGCCGCCCGGATGATCAACGCCCGCGCGGAGACCGTGCACGAGAAGCCCTCCTTCCGCCGCGCCTTCGCCCAGCGCCGCTGCATCCTCCCCGCCGACGGCTACTACGAGTGGGTCACCGGCTCGGAGGAACGGCAGCTGGAGGAGAAGAAGGGCAAGAAGCGGGCCCGCAAGCAGCCGTACTTCGTGACCCCGGCCGACGGGTCGGTCTTCGCGATGGCCGGACTGTACGAGTTCTGGCGCGACGCGACCCTGCCCGGCGACCACGAGAACGCCTGGTGGGTGACCTGCTCGGTGATCACCACCGAGGCGGAGACCACACCGCTGGCCGTCGCCCCCGCCGAGGGGCCGGGCGCGCTCGCCGACATCCACCCCCGGATGCCGCTGATGCTCACCCCCGACCGCTGGGACACCTGGCTGGACCCCACGCACACGGGCGTCGAGGAGCTGCGCGCGCTGCTCGATCCGCCGCCCGGTGGGCTGATGCGCGCCTATCCGGTCGCCACCACCGTCAGTAATGTCCGCAACAACGGGCCCGAACTGCTGGAGGAGCTGGCCGCGCCGGAGGAGTCGACACTGTTCTGAGCGGCGTGGCCGGGATCCGGACGGCGCGCGGGAGAGGATGGCGCGGTGAGCCGTCAACCACGTACGCAGAACGTCGCCACCGACGCCGGTGAGGCCCGGATCACCTGGGTCTCCTCGCCCGCGCCCCGCCTCGTCCTGGCCGTGAGCCACGGGGCGGGCGGCGGCATCGAGGCCCGCGATCTGAAGGCCCTGGCCGCGACGCTGCCCGGGCACGGTGTCACCGTCGCCCTGGTGGAGCAGCCCTGGCGGGTGGCCGGCAAGAAGGTGGCGCCCGCCCCGAAGACCCTGGACACCGGCTGGCGCGGTCTGTGGCCCGCCCTGGCCGCTCCCGGGCTTCCCGTCGTCTCCGGGGGCCGCAGCGCCGGGGCGCGGGTCGCCTGCCGTACGGCGACGGAGCTGGGCGCGGCCGCCGTCCTCGCGCTCAGCTTCCCGCTGCACCCACCGGGCAAGCCCGAGAAGTCCCGCGCCGACGAACTGCTGGGGGCGGGCGTGCCCACGCTGGTGGTGCAGGGCGGCAACGACCCTTTCGGCCGGCCCGACGAGTTCCCGCCCGGCCCGTACGAGCTGGCCGAAGTGCCCCACGGCGACCACGGGTTCGCGGTGCCGAAGAGGTCGGGGGCGACCGAGGAGCGGACGATGGACGTCCTCACCGGCGCGGTGGCCGAGTGGATCGCGTCACTCGGCTGACCGGATCCCTCCCGGGGTGACCCGGGCCTCAGGCACGTGGCACAGGCCCCGGGAATGCCCCGCCCGAGGGCGCTGTTGTTCGGGACGTCGGTACAGATAAGCGAGTACGGATACGTGGTACCCCGAACAACGTGGAGAGGGAGTCCGTCGCATGGGTTCGACCATCTGCCCCAGCCGCTCGAACGCCGCTGACCTGGAGTGGACCGTGCTGCCTGCGGCGAGGACCAGCCACGAGCGGCCGCAGGGCGGTGCTGATCGACAGCCCGCCCCGAAGCAAGGTCGACTATTCTCCGATGCGAGCGGGTCCGGTTTCGGCTCCGCCACATCGTTGGAGGAGGTGGGTCCGGTCACTGGGACCGACACAGGGACCGACGACGGCCGTGCACCGGAGACGTCCGCCGAGCGCAACGCGCGCTTCGAGCGGGACGCCCTCGGTTTTCTCGACCAGATGTACTCGGCCGCGCTGCGCATGACGCGCAACCCGGCCGATGCCGAGGACCTGGTTCAGGAGACCTACGCCAAGGCGTACGGCTCCTTCCACCAGTTCCGTGAGGGGACGAACCTCAAGGCGTGGATGTACCGCATTCTGACCAACACCTTCATCAACTCGTACCGCAAGAAGCAGCGGGAGCCCCAGCGCAGTGCCGCCGAGGAGATCGAGGACTGGCAGCTGGCACGGGCCGAGTCGCACATGTCGACCGGTCTGCGCTCGGCGGAGTCCCAGGCCCTCGACCATCTCCCGGACTCCGACGTGAAGTCGGCGCTCCAGGCGATTCCCGAGGAGTTCCGCATCGCCGTGTATCTCGCCGATGTCGAGGGCTTTGCCTACAAGGAGATCGCGGACATCATGGGGACTCCCATCGGTACGGTGATGTCCCGGCTGCACCGCGGCCGCCGCCAGCTGCGCGGCATGCTGGAGGACTACGCCCGTGAGCGCGGGCTCGTCGCGGCCGGCGCCGGTGACTCGGACGATCGGAAGGGCTCGGCCTCATGAGCTGCGGAGAGCCGCACGAGACGGATTGCTCGGAGGTCCTCGACCATCTCTACGAGTTTCTCGACCGGGAGATGCCCGAGGGCGACTGCACCAAGTTCGAGGTGCACTTCGAGGAGTGCTCCCCGTGCCTGGAGAAGTACGGCCTCGAACAGGCCGTGAAGAAGCTGGTCAAGCGCTGCTGCGGGCAGGACGACGTGCCGACCGACCTGCGCTCCAAGGTGATGGGCCGGATCGACCTGATCCGGGCCGGCGAGGCCGTGCCCGAGCGGGATCTGACCGCGCAGGACACCGACCGGTCGGCGACCGCCGCCGAGTAGCCACCCGTAGATGCTCCGTCGGATCCCTGAGGTCCGGTGGGACGGCCGCTGTGACCCGATCGCCCGGGGCACGGCGGCCCACGCATGTCCGGGGCCGCGCTGGAGCCGCTCGGGCCCGGCACTCGGCGTGGGCACCGGCCGCCGGTGGCGGAGGCGCTGGGACGAGTCCTGGCGCGGGCGGTCTGACACCGGCCGCGGCTGGGTAACCGATGGGTAATGAGCGGGCGTCCGGCCGGGCATGGTTGGATGCGAAAGCAGAGCGGATGACGAGGGTGTCCAGTCGGGACAGGCGGGAATCGTGAGGATCTTCGGGAAGGTACGGCATCGGCCGTCCGCCTCTTGGCGGCAGGCCACGGACCGCGCGTTCACGCTGATCGGCGACGGCCGGTACGAGGACGCGGGGGCGCTGCTGACGCGCGCGGTGGATCTGGAGCCCTGGCTCTCGGAGTCCTGGTTCAATCTGGCGCTGCTGCACAAGTTCCGGCACGACTGGGAGCAGGCGAGGGCGGCGGGCCTGCGGGCCGTCGCGCTGCTCGACCGGGAGTCGGGCGCCCCGGACTGGTGGAACGTCGGGATCGCGGCCACCGCCCTCCAGGACTGGCCGCTGGCGCGGCGGGCCTGGCAGGCGTACGGACTGAAGGTCCCCGGTGGCGGTCAGCACAGCGCGGCCACCACCGAGCCGACCGGTATGGAGCTGGGCAGCGCCGCCGTGCGGCTGTCGCCGGAGGGTGAGGCCGAGGTGGTCTGGGGCCGCCGGCTCGACCCGGCCCGGATCGAGGTGCTCTCGATCCCGCTGCCGTCCTCGGGGCGGCGCTGGGGCGAGGTCGTCCTGCACGACGGGGTGCCCAACGGCGAGCGGGTCACCGCGGCCGGTCCCTCGTATCCGGTGTTCGACGAGATCGAGCTGTGGGCCCCCTCGCCGGTGCCGACCTGGGTGGTGCTGCTGGAGGCGGCGACCGAGGACGACCGGGACGCGCTGGAGAAGCTGGCGTCGGACGCCGGGTTCGCCGCCGAGGACTGGTCCTCCTCCGTTCGGCTGCTGTGCCGGGCGTGCTCGGAGAGCCGGATGGAGAGTGACGAGGGCGACGGGGAGCACCTGGACCCGCACGATCACAGTGAGCCGGGCCACCCCGGGCCGCTGGGCCACCGCACCGCGGGCGCCGGAGACCTGTGGGTCCCGGAGCGCGAATGCGGTCTCGCGGCCCCGGCCGGGCTGGTGCGCGGGCTGCTGGACGGCTGGGTCGCCGACAGCCCGGACAGCCGGGAGTGGCGGGATCTCGAAGAAGTCTGCTGACCTGTGCCCGTAGGCTGTACGCGCACCGATCGCGGTGCTGTTCCACTCGCGGTTCCCGTGCTTTGACGGGATGCGGCGGGGTCACCGAGTTCAGGTTTCGCAGGAAGGCGTACGGCGGACATGTCGCAGCAGGAGACGGACGGGCGGATCGGCGTGGACGACGAGGGGTTCCTCGTCGACACGGAGGACTGCGAGGAGCGCGAGGCGGCCTACCGCGAGCGCGGCACCTCCCGTCCGATCACGGTCGTGGGCAACCCGGTGCTGCACAAGGAGTGCAAGGACGTCACCGCCTTCGACGACGAGCTGGCGCGGCTGATCGACGACATGTTCGCCAGTCAGAAGACGGCCGAGGGCGTCGGCCTGGCCGCCAACCAGATCGGCGTGGACCTGAAGGTCTTCGTCTACGACTGCCCCGACGACGACGGGGTGCGCCACACCGGCGTCATCTGCAACCCGGTTCTGGAGGAGCTGGCGCCCGAGGCGCGGGTGCTGGACGACTCCAACGAGGGCTGTCTCTCGGTCCCGACCGCGTACGCGGCGCTCGCCCGCCCCGACTACGCGGTGGTGCGCGGGCAGGACGCGCAGGGCAACCCGGTCAAGGTGCGGGGCAGCGGCTACTTCGCGCGGTGCCTCCAGCACGAGACGGACCACCTGTACGGCTACCTGTACATCGACCGGCTCTCCAAGCGGGAGCGCAAGGACGCGCTGCGGCAGATGGACGAGGGCACTCCGCGCTATGAGGTCGTCCCGAACGACTGAGGGCGCCCCGCCCGCGCCCGCGGGGAGTCCCCCGCAGGGACCCGTCACCGGTTCGCCGGTGACGGGTCCCTGCCGGTTCTCGGTGTATCCCTGGCAGATAGCTGCAGTTTCCCCAGGGGGAGTTGACGCGCGTAGCTGACTGGGCCAGGCTCGCGTGCACATCGACCGGACGTTCAGAGGGAGGCCCCTGTGCTGAGACGCACCGCACGCGTTCTGCTCGGACTTGTCATGACCATTACGTTTGCTCTGGGCGGTGCGGTGCTGACCGCCGGCACCGCACAGGCCGACGGCTGCTACACCTGGACCCGCACCCTGAAGGCCGGCGCCACCGGCAACGATGTCACCCAGCTCCAGATCCGGGTGGCCGGCTACCCGGGCTACAACACGGTGCTCGCCATCGACGGCTCCTACGGCCCCGCCACCACCGCCGCCGTCAAGCGGTTCCAGGCGGCCTACGGCCTGGCCGCCGACGGGATCGCCGGGCCGGCCACCCAGTCCAAGCTCTACGCGCTCCAGGACAACGACTGCACGCCGATCCACTTCACGTACCCCGAGCTGAACAAGTGCAACAGCACCTGGGCCGGCGGGAAGGTCTCGGCGGGCACGGCCAAGGCCAACGCGCTGAGCAGCATGTGGAAGCTGGAGGCGCTGCGCCACGCGCTGGGCGACCAGTCCATCCGCGTCACCAGCGGCTTCCGCTCCGTCTCCTGCAACGCGGCCGTGGGCGGCGCCTCCAACAGCCGTCACATGTACGGCGACGCGGTCGACCTCGGCGCCTCCCCGCACTCGCTGTGCACGCTGGCCAAGCAGGCCCGCTACCACGGCTTCCGGGGAATCCTCGGCCCGGGCTACAGCGGCCACAACGACCACGTGCACGTCAACGCGGGCCCCAACCGCTTCTGGTCGGCGCCCAGCTGCGGTATCTGACCTTCCCGTACCACCGGAGGACCCCTCCGTGCCCGGCGGCGCTCAGGCGACGTCGGGCACGGCCGTGGCCGCCGGGCCCCGGAAGGTGCGGCGGTAGGCGTTCGGCGTGGTGCCCAGTGACCGCACGAACTGGTGTCGCAGGGTCGCCGCCGTACCGAAGCCCGTCTGCCCCGCGATCGTGTCGATCGTCAGGTCGGACGTCTCCAGCAGATGCTGGGCCACCAGCACCCGCTGCCGCAACAGCCAGCGGTAGGGCGTGGTCCCGGTCTCCTGCTGGAACCGCCGGGCGAAGGTGCGCGGCGACATGTGCGCCAGCGCCGCCAGCTGCTCCACGGTCATCTCCTGGTCGAGGTGCGCCTCCATCCAGGCCAGGGTCGAGCCGACCGTGTCGCAGGCGTTCCGGGGCAGCGGGCGGCTGATGTACTGCGCCTGCCCGCCGTCCCGGTGCGGCGGCACCACCATGCGCCGGGCGAGGGTGTTGGCCGCCTCCTGCCCGTACTCCTGCCGGATCAGATGCAGACACGCGTCGATCCCGGCGGCGGTGCCCGCCGAACTGATCACCGGGCCCTCGTCCACGTACAGCACGTCCGGCTCGACGATCGCCTTCGGGAAGCGCCGTGACAGCTCCGCCGCGTGCCGCCAGTGGGTGGTGCAGCGGCGGCCGTCCAGCAGTCCGGCCGCGCCGAGGACGTACGCCCCCGAGCAGACGCTCAGCACCCGCGAGCCGCGCTCCACGGCCCGGCGCAGTGCGTCGAGGACCTCCTCGGGATACTCCCGCCGCGTGAAGTCGCTCCCCGCCGGCACGGCGATGAGGTCGGCCTCCTCCAGCCGCTCCAGGCCGTGCGGGGTGGTGATGGTGAAGCCCGCGTGCGTGTTCAGGACGGAGCCCTCGGCGGAGACGACCGCGAAATCGTGCACCGGCAGGCCCTCGTCGCTGCGGTCCAGGCCGAACACCTCGCACAGGACGCCGAGTTCGAAGGGGTGGACCTCGTCGAGGAGGAGGGCGGCGACATTGGTCAGCATGGAGCGAGTGTGGCAGTTATTTGATGCCGCATGGCAGTCCTGCCACTGATGTTTTTCGTTCCGGCGGTCCAGAGTAGAGGCATGAACACATTCCTGAACTACCTGGTCGTAGCGGCACTTTTCGCCTTCGTCCTCGCGCCCGTGGCCCTCGGCGTCGCCCGCGATCGCCGCATCGACCGTCAGCTGCGGGAGGCGGAACGCGGGCGGCGGGCGGCCGGGCCCCCGGAAACGCGGAGCGCCGCGCGACCGGTGACGGCCGCGCGGCGCCCCTACCTCAGGAGCTGGGCGAGGGTCTGAGAGATCCCTCGGCTCCGGAGGGTCTAGAAATCGTCGTCGAACCCGACCGAGCCCTCCACGGCCACCTGATAGGCGGACGGGCGGCGCTCGAAGAAGTTCGTCAGCTCCTGGACGCCCTGGAGCTCCATGAAGGAGAACGGGTTCTCCGAGCCGTACACCGTCGGGAAGCCGAGGCGGGCGAGCCGCTGGTCGGCGACGCACTCCAGGTACTGGCGCATCGACTCGGTGTTCATGCCCGGCAGGCCCTCGCCGCACAGGTCGCGGCCGAACTGCAGCTCCGCCTCGACCGCTTCCCTCAGCATGTCGGTGACCTGCTGCTCCAGCGCGTCGTCGAAGAGCTCCGGCTCCTCCTTGCGGACGGTGTCCACGACCTCGAACGCGAAGTTCATGTGCATCGTCTCGTCACGGAACACCCAGTTGGTGCCCGTGGCGAGACCGTGCAGCAGACCCCGCGAACGGAACCAGTACACGTACGCGAAGGCGCCGTAGAAGAACAGCCCCTCGATGCACGCCGCGAAGCAGATCAGGTTCAGCAGGAAGCGGCGGCGGTCCGCCTTCGTCTCCAGCCGGTCGATCTTCTCGACCGAATCCATCCACTTGAAGCAGAACTGCGCCTTCTCACGGATCGAGGGGATCTCCTCGACCGCGTCGAACGCCGCCGCCCGGTCGTCCGGGTCGGGCAGATAGGTGTCCAGCAGCGTCAGATAGAACTGGACGTGCACGGCCTCCTCGAAGAGCTGCCGCGACAGGTACAGCCGCGCCTCGGGGGAGTTGATGTGCTTGTACAGCGTCAGCACGAGGTTGTTGGAGACGATCGAGTCACCGGTCGCGAAGAACGCCACCAGCCGGCCGATCATGTGCTGCTCACCCGGCGACAGCTTGGCGAGGTCGGAGACGTCCGAGTGGAGGTCGACCTCCTCCACGGTCCAGGTGTTCTTGATCGCGTCCCGGTAGCGCTCGTAGAAGTCCGGGTAGCGCATGGGACGCAGGGTCAGCTCGAAGCCCGGGTCGAGCAGGTTCTTGTTGTCGTTCGTGCTCATTACTGGCAGGCCTCGCAGGACTCGGGGTTTTCGAGGGAGCAGGCGAGGGCGTCCGCGTCGGGAGCCGACGCCTGCTGTACGGGAATGGGGGCGGCCGCCGCCGCCTGGCCGGACGCGGCTCGGGCGATCCGGGTCGCCGGGCGCGAACGCAGGTAGTACGTCGTCTTCAGCCCCTGCTTCCAGGCGTACGCGTACATCGAGGAGAGCTTGCCGATCGTCGGCGTCTCCAGGAACAGGTTGAGCGACTGGCTCTGGTCGAGGAACGGCGTACGGGCCGCCGCCATGTCGATCAGACCGCGCTGCGGGATCTCCCACGCGGTGCGGTACAGCGCCCGCACGTCGTCCGGGATCCAGGCGAAGCCCTGCACCGAGCCGCTCGCCTCGCGCAGCGCCTCGCGGGTGCGGGCGTCCCACACGCCGAGCTGCTTCAGCTCGTCCACCAGGTAGGCGTTGACCTGGAGGAACTCACCGCTGAGCGTCTCGCGCTTGAACAGGTTGGAGACCTGCGGCTCGATGCACTCGTACACCCCGGCGATCGAGGCGATCGTGGCGGTCGGCGCGATGGCCAGCAGCAGCGAGTTGCGCATCCCGGTCTTCGCGACCCGGGCGCGCAGGGCGTCCCAGCGCTCCGGCCAGTTCAGCTCGGTGTCGTAGTGGTCGGGGTGCAGCACCCCGCGCGCGGCCCGCGTCTCGGACCAGGCGGGCAGCGGGCCGGAGCGCTCGGCGAGGTCGCAGGACGCCTCGTACGCGGCGAGCATGATCCGCTCGGAGATCTTCGTGGAGAGCGCGCGGGCCTCGGGGGAGTCGAAGGGCAGGCGCAGCTGGAAGAAGACGTCCTGGAGCCCCATCGCGCCCAGGCCCACCGGCCGCCAGCGGGAGTTGGAGCGCCCGGCCTGCTCGGTCGGGTAGAAGTTGATGTCGACGACCCGGTCCAGGAAGGTCACGGCGGTCCGCACGGTGGCGTCCAGCCGCTCCCAGTCGATCGAGCCGTCCGCCACGAACGCGCCCAGGTTGACCGAGCCCAGGTTGCAGACGGCCGTCTCGCCGTCGTCCGTGACTTCGAGGATCTCGGTGCACAGGTTCGAGGAGTGCACGACCCGGCCCGGCTCGGCGGTCTGGTTCGCGGTCCGGTTGGAGGCGTCCTTGAACGTCATCCAGCCCTGGCCGGTCTGCGCGAGCGTCCGCATCATCCGGCCGTACAGCTCACGCGCCGGAATCGTCCTGCGGGCCAGGCCCCCGGCCTCGGCCGCCCGGTACGCGGCGTCGAACGCGTCGCCCCACAGGTCGACCAGTTCGGGCACATCGGCCGGGGAGAACAGCGACCACTCGGTGTCCGCGTCGACCCGGCGCATGAACTCGTCCGGGATCCAGTGCGCCAGGTTGAGGTTGTGCGTACGCCGCTGGTCCTCACCGGTGTTGTCGCGGAGCTCCAGGAACTCCTCGATGTCCGCGTGCCAGGTCTCCAGGTAGACCGCCGCCGCGCCCTTGCGCCGGCCGCCCTGGTTCACCGCCGCGACGGAGGCGTCCAGCGTCTTGAGGAACGGCACGATGCCGTTGGAGTGCCCGTTGGTGCCCCGGATCAGCGAACCCCGCGCGCGGATGCGGGAGTACGACAGACCGATGCCGCCCGCGTGCTTGGAGAGCCGCGCCACCTGGTGGTAGCGGTCGTAGATCGAGTCCAGCTCGTCCTTCGGCGAGTCCAGCAGATAGCAGGAGGACATCTGCGGGTGCCGGGTGCCGGAGTTGAAGAGGGTGGGGGAGGAGGGGAGGTAGTCCAGCCGGCTCATCAGCCCGTACAGTGCGGCGACCTCGTCCAGCGCCCGCACCGAGTCGTCCTCGGCGAGACCGGCGGCCACGCGCAGCATGAAGTGCTGCGGGGTCTCGATGACCTGCCGGGTGATCGGGTGCCGCAGCAGGTAGCGGCTGTGCAGCGTACGCAGACCGAAGTAGCCGAAGCGGTCGTCGGCGCCGTCCGTCACGGCCTGTTCGACGAGCCGGTCGAGCGCGGCCGCGTGGAGCTCCACGAACGCGGCGGTCCGGTCGGCGATCAGGCCCTCGCGGTGGCCCACGGCGACCGAGGCGGAGAAGGACGTCGCGCCCTGGCCCGCCGCCTCGTCCGCGATCGTGCGGGTCAGCAGCCGGGCGGCCAGCCGGGAGTACGCCGGGTCCTCGGAGATCAGCCCGGCGGCGGCCTCGGTGGCCAGCGAGCGCAGCTCGGCCTCGTCGGAACGGGCGTTGCGCCCGCGCAGCGCGGCGGCGGCGACCCGGCCGGGGTCGGTGTCGGGAAGATCGACGGTGAGGTCGGTCAGGGTCCGCAGCAGAGCGGTCCCGGGTCCGTCGTTCGTTCCTTGGCCGGACGTGGTGGAGGCAGCGGATTCGGTGGCTGAAACCGGATCGGCGGGCGCGATGGTCACGGGGCTTTCCCTCGCTCGGCAGGGGCCGGCGGCAGGCGGGGGAGCCGGGCAGCGCGAGACCCGGGGCAGGGCAGCACAGCTGACGGCGTCCACCGGCCTATCCGCGAGACCCGGACGTATGGCGTCCGGTTCGGTCGAGCCGGACGCGCTGTCGACAGGTCTTCGGACTTGCGGGTGCGCAAAAGCACACCGATCACACCGTTGCGGGACAGTTCCGGACTCGCACCGGATTTCCCTGCGGCGACAGCGAGGTCGAGCATACATGTGGGGGCCGCCAGATGATGCGGCCCCCACATGTTGTGTCGCGGCGATGCACAGCGTCTCTCAGGCGGGCGTCCCCAGCTCCAGCCGGAAGGCCATGAGCCGTAGTCCGGGCACCGGTTCCCCGCCCCGTCCGAGGGGCCGCGCAAACCGTTCGAGAGTCCGCGCGAAGCCGAGCCGACGGTAGATCCTATGGGCTCCGGGCATGGCCGGCTGTGTCGGCAGCGCCGACGCCCGTACGCCGCCGGTGGACCGGGCGCGCTCGACGCGCGCCCGCACGAGGGCCTCGCCCACGCCCGCCCTGATCGTCAGATCCATCAGCCGCTCGCTCCCACATCGTTGTTGGGGGCGCCGTCGCCCACCGGCGGCAGGTCGCCGCGCTCGACCGGCTGCTCCCCGGGAGCCTCCTCGGCCGGCCGCTGCCCGGGAGCCTCCCCGGCCGGCGGCAGCACCTGGTCCAGCTCGTGGTCGTCGGCGCGGTGGGCGGCCCGCGCCGCCGACCGCAGGGTCGCCCGGTCCACCTTTTCGCGCGCCCCGCTCACGGTGACCACGAGCCCGCCCTTCTCCCGGGCGTAGGTGTGGCCCGACTCCGTGGCCCGGTACCACTGTTCGCCGTCCCGCTCGCACGTCACCAGGGGTCCCTCGGCGCCGGCGGGCGCGGGGTCCTTCGTACAGTCGGCCCCGGCGTGCGCCCGGCGCTCCACCCGCAGCTGGAGCTGCCCGCCGTCGGGCGTGGTGTAGACGCTGCCGAACCCGTCGTCGCCGATCACCCGCACCGACTGGCGGGCCAGGGTGTACCCCGGGACTTCGGTCACCCACACATGCTCAGCGACCGTCTGTACGGCCCGTGCCCGCGCCTCCAGCTCCGCCCGGTCGGGCGCCGGGGCCGCCGAGGCGCTCCCCGCCGCCTCTGCGTCGGGCGCCACCTCGGTGCCGCAGCCCGTCGCCGCCGCCAGGGTGAGTGTCAGTGCCAGGGCCGTGAGCACGGGCCGGAGCCGGGGAGGCCGGGGATGCGATGTCATGGGCGCATCCTTTCGTACGGTGAGGTCTCCGCGCACCGGGAGATCGAGCGGATCCCGGGCCCGTGCGAGGGCGCGGAAAGAGAGGCCGCCGCACTCTTGGAAGGGGTGCGACGGCCCGGTCCGCCGGTGGTGCTCAGCAGCAGCGGAAGCCCTCGCGGGGGTCCGCCTCGCGGGCGTCCGTGCGGCTGCGTTCGAAGGCGCGACGGTTCATCACCGGGGCGTCCGGATCGTGGGCCCTCGCGTGCGCCACATAGCGGTCGTACGTGGACTCGCCGGTCAGCTCACGGACGTACCAGCGGATCCGTGCGGCCACCCGTCGTACGTCCGCGACCGTCATGTCCGGCTCCCCGTCTCCGCCGCCTCCTTGCGGATGCCGCCCTCGGGGCCGACGCCGGCGGCGGCCAGTTCGGCCTTCTCCTCCTTGGTCGCGAAGAGCGAGGCCGGGGCGACGAGCTTGGACTCGACGTACGGCGTCTCGTGGAGCTTGACGCTCTCCGGGTCGCGGATGGCCCGGTAACAGACCCGCCCGGCGTCCACGAGCACCACGATGATGAGGAGCGCGAAGAGCGCGCTCAGCACCCCGTCGACGGTGGAGTTGGTGACGACGGTCCGCATGTCGTCCATGCTCTTCGCGGGGGCCAGCAGCTCGCCCGCGTCGATGCCCGCCTGGTACTTGTCGCGCTGGGCGAAGAAGCCGATCTTGACGTCGTCGGAGAAGATCTTCTGCCAGCTCGCGGTGAGGGTGACCGCCACGTCCCAGGCGAGCGGGACCGCGGTGACCCATGCCCACTTCAGGCGGCCGGACTTGACGAGCAGGGTGGTGCAGACGGCCAGCGCGACGGCCGCCAGCAACTGGTTGGCGATGCCGAAGAGCGGGAACAGCTGGTTGATGCCGCCCAGCGGGTCGTGCACGCCGACCCAGAGGAAGTAGCCCCAGCCGCCGACCACGACAGCGCTGGCGAACCAGACGCCCGGCTTCCAGCTCACCTCACGGAACGGCTTGTAGACGTTGCCCAGCATGTCCTGGAGCATGAAGCGTCCGACGCGGGTTCCGGCGTCCACGGTGGTGAGGATGAAGAGCGCCTCGAACATGATGGCGAAGTGGTACCAGAACGCCTTCATCGCGGTCCCGCCGACCACCGCGGAGAAGATCTCCGCCATGCCGAGCGCGAATGTGGGCGCGCCCCCGGTCCGGGAGAGCAGGCTCGCCTCCTCGACGTCCTTGGCGGCCTGGGCCAGGGCGTCCGGGGTGATGGTGAAGCCGAAGTTGGCCACGGCCTGGGAGGCCGACTGGACGCTGTCGCCGATCACGCCGGCGGGTGCGTTGATGGCGAAGTAGAGGCCGGGGTCGATGATGGAGGCGGCGATCATCGCCATGATCGCGACGAACGACTCGACCAGCATGGCGCCGTAGCCGATCATCCGGATCTGCGTCTCCTTCTGGACCATCTTCGGCGTGGTGCCGGAGGAGACCAGGGAGTGGAAGCCGGAGAGCGCGCCGCAGGCGATGGTGATGAAGACGAACGGGAACATCGAGCCGGCGAAGACCGGGCCCGAGCCACTGGAGGCGAAGTCGGTGACCGCGGGCATCTTCAGGGTCGGCATGGCGACGACCACGCCCAGGGCCAGCAGTCCGATCGTGCCGACCTTCATGAAGGTGGAGAGGTAGTCGCGCGGAGCCAGCAGCAGCCACACGGGGAGTACGGAGGCGAAGAACCCGTACACGATCATCCAGATGACCAGCGTGCCCGGCTCCAGCGTGAAGAAGTCCGCCCATGACGACTCGGCGACCCAGCCGCCCGAGACGATCGCGAGGAGCAGCAGCGCGACGCCGATGAAGGAGACCTCGCTGACCTTGCCGGGCCGCAGAGTGCGCAGATAGACGCCCATGAAGAGGGCGATCGGGATCGTCATGCCGATGGAGAAGACGCCCCACGGCGAGTGCGCGAGCGCGTTCACGATGACCAGCGCGAGGACCGCGAGCAGGATGATCATGATGATGAAGACCGCGACCAGGGCGGCGATCCCGCCGACCGGTCCGATCTCGTCGCGCGCCATCTGGCCGAGCGAACGGCCGTTGCGACGGGTGGAGAAGAAGAGCGTCACCATGTCCTGGACGGCGCCGGCGAAGATGACGCCGACGACGAGCCAGATGGTGCCGGGCAGATAACCCATCTGCGCGGCGAGCACCGGGCCGACCAGGGGCCCCGCCCCGGCGATGGCGGCGAAGTGGTGGCCGAACAGGACCCGGCGGTCGGTGGGGTGGAAGTCGACACCGTTGTCCAGCCGTTCGGCGGGGGTCGCACGGTTCTTGTCGGCCTTCAGGACCCGGCTCGCGATGAACCGGGAGTAGAAGCGGTACGCGATGGCGTACGAGCCGAGGGCCGCTGCCAGCATCCAGGCGGCGGACACCTCCTCACCCCGCGAGAGCGCGAGGGTGGCCCAGCCGATGGCGCCGACCAGGGCGACCAGGCTCCAGACCACGATGGACCGGGGGGAGAGGCTCCGTTTCCCCGCCGCCTGCGGTGCCGATGGTGCTGGTGTGGGTGTTTCCGCCATGTGGTGACTCCGTCCCCTCGCTGATCACCGGTGCAGTGGGCAGGAAATCTAAGGGACGCGTCCGCCCAGCGTCACCCCCTGTCCGCATTGCGGTCCGGCAACGGTGGTGTTCCGCAACGGGACACGGGTGTGGGGCCGGTTCGGTTCATCCGGAACGGGACGGACCGGGGCACGGTTGTGCCGCCCCCGGCATGGGCCGAAGGCGGCCTGGACGCCCTGCACGAGGTCGCCGGACGCACCGGCCTCGCGGTGCCGGTGCCGGCCCTCGCCTGGCTGCTCGGCCGGCCCGGCGTCACCGCCCCCATCGTGGGCGCCCGCACTCTTGAGCAGCTGGAGACCAACCTGGGCGCGGCGGACCTGGACCTCGACCCGGCCGGCGCCGCCCTGCTGACCGAGGCGAGCGACCAGAGACTCCCGTACCCGTACAGCGTCATCGAGACCGACCCCGAACTGCGCTGACGCGCCCCGCGTGACCGAAAACGTGCGGTGGCCCGGGGAGCTCGTCCCCGGGCCACCGCCCTGTGCGTACCGCGCCGTTCGTGGTGGTGCTCAGTCCGTCGGCCGCTTCAGGCGGGCCACGAACTTGTAGCGGTCGCCCCGGTACACCGAGCGCACCCACTCCACCGGTTCGCCCTGGCCGTCCACCGAATGGCGCGACAGCATGAGCATCGGCAGTCCCACGTCGGTGCCCAGCAGCCCCGCCTCGCGCGGGGTGGCGAGTGAGGTCTCGATGGTCTCCTCCGCCTCGGCGAGGCGCACGTCGTACACCTCGGCGAGCGCGGTGTAGAGCGAGGTGTACTTCACCAGCGAACGGCGCAGCGCCGGGAAGCGTTTGGCCGAAAGGTGCGTGGTCTCGATGGCCATCGGCTCTCCGCTGGCGAGCCGCAGCCGCTCGATGCGCAGCACCCGGCCGCCCGTCGAGATCTCCAGCAGACCGGCGAGCGTGTCGTCCGCCGTCACATAGCCGATGTCCAGCAGTTGGGACGTCGGCTCCAGTCCCTGGGCACGCATGTCCTCGGTGTACGAGGTGAGCTGGAGGGCCTGGGAGACCTTCGGCTTGGCCACGAAGGTGCCCTTGCCCTGGATGCGTTCCAGCCGGCCCTCGACGACCAGTTCCTGGAGCGCCTGGCGCACGGTGGTGCGCGAGGTGTCGAATTCGGCCGCCAGGGTGCGTTCGGGCGGCACCGGGGTGCCGGGCGGCAGGGTGTCCGTCATGTCGAGGAGATGCCGCTTGAGCCGGTAGTACTTCGGTACGCGCGCTGTGCGCGTACCGGCACCGGTCTCGCTCCCCGTACTGCCCCCGTCGGCGCCCATGGCCCGCCTTCCCGACTGCTGTGTTGCTGCCGTCACCGGCTCCTCCGTCTGTCGCGGCTCACATGGTGGCACGGTCCGGTCACGGGTCGTCGCCCTCCCTTAGGTGTCGGTCCTATAACGGACGCGAGTGCACTTCTTATACACCCTTGACACCCCTAAAGGTCTAGGCCAAGCTCCCGGTACTGGTCTAAACCATTAAAGACCAGGTCCAGCCCCAGCAGAACTCGTCGAATGTCTTCGCGGTGGGTGGGGTTGCAGCATCCCTGAGGAGGGTTTGACGTGAAGCGCAAGCTCATCGCGGCTATCGGTGTCGCGGGCATGTTGGTTTCGGTCGCGGCGTGTGGATCGGACGACTCGAAGTCGTCCGCGGCCCCGAAGGACCGCAAGGAAACCCTGACCGTCTGGCTCATGGGCGAGGCCCAGTCCACCTGGCCGGAGCTGGTCAAGGACGTCAACGCCGAGTTCAACAAGAAGTACCCGGGCGTCAAGGTCAAGGTTCAGTACCAGCAGTGGGCCGACAAGGTCAAGAAGCTGGACACCTCCCTCGGTGGCGACAAATTCCCGGACGTCGTGGAACTCGGCAATACCGAGACCATGCAGTACATCCTCAATGGTGCGCTCGGAGAAATCGACCCCAAGAAGTACGAGAACTCGGACACCTGGATCAAGGGTCTGAAGGACACGTGTTCCTTCGAGGGCAAGACGTACTGCGTTCCTTACTACGCCAGCGCCCGTCTGGCCGTGTACAACAAGGACATGCTGAAGGCCGGCACCGGCAGCGACGTCCTCCCGCAGACCGAGGACGAGTTCCTCGCCGCGATGGACAAGGTCTCCGCCGAGCTGGGCAAGAAGGACAAGCGCGCCTCCTCCCTCTACTTCCCGGGCCGCTACTGGTACGCCGCGATGTCCTACGTCGCCGCCTACGGGGGCGAGATAGCGTCGTACGACGAGGGCAGCAAGGAGTGGAAGGCCGCCCTGTCCAGCCCGGAGGCCCAGAAGGGCATCCAGCACTTCGTCGACCTGGTCAAGAAGTACAACAAGGCCGACGTGACGAAGGACGAGCAGGACCACGCCAACGTCATGGCCAACGAGAAGGCCGCGGTCATCTACGGCCAGGCCTGGGAGGCCGGCAGCGTCACCACGGGTGAGAACGGCAACCCGAAGCTCGAGGGCAAGATCGCCACGGCCGGTATGCCCGGCCCCGAGGGCAAGGCCCTCCCGTCCTTCATCGGCGGCTCGGACCTCGCCACGATCTCCAAGTCCAAGGTCCAGGACCTCGGCGAGGAGTGGATCTCCCTCTTCACCAACGCGAAGTCCATGGAGGTCCTCGCGTCGAAGAACATCCTCCCCAACAACGAGAAGCAGCTTGAGCCGCTGAAGGCGAAGCCGGAGACCGCCGCCATCGCCAACGCGGTGCCGGACGCCTGGTTCACGCCGATCGCGCCGGGCTGGGCCTCCGTGGAGAAGGAGGAGATCCTCCAGAACATGCTCCTGGAGATCGTCAAGGGCACCTCCGTCGCCGACGCCACCAAGAAGGCCGACGAGAAGATCAACGCGCTGATCAACAAGGAATCCTGACCTTCCGATCGCCAGGCGGGGGCCCGGCGCCAGCGCCGGGCCCCCGTTCCTTTCCCGCAAGTGAACGCCGTGAATTCCGGGGCCCGCCCCGGACCCGCGATGGAAGGTCAGCCACGTGTCTGCCGCTGATACCAAGGCCGCCGGGCCGCCGGTCCCCGTACCACCCGACCCGCAGGCGACCGGGAAGTCGTCCTCCCACGACGACGCGCCCCGGGTACAGAAGAGGAAGCGGAAGAAGGGGGAACTCCTCCCCTACCTCCTGATCCTCCCGGCGATCGTGGCGATCGCCGCCGTCTACCTCTACCCGCTCGGCAAGACGGTCATCATGTCCTTCCAGGACATGGGCCGCCGTGAGCTGTGGTCCGGAGAGCCGGCCCCCTGGGTCGGCTTCGAGCAGTTCACCAACATCCTCGGAGACTCCGAGTTCTGGTGGGTCACCTTCCGTACCGTCGTCTTCATGGTCATCTGCGTCACGCTGACCATGGGGATCGGGCTGCTGGTCGCCCTGCTGATGCGCAAGCTCTCCACCTGGGTCCGGCTGGTGCTCACCGCCTGCCTCATCGCCGCCTGGTCGATGCCGCTGATGGTGGCCGCCTCGATCTTCCGGTTCATGGCCGACTCCGACTACGGCCTGATCAACACCCTGATCGCCAAGGTCGTCGGCGAGGACTGGCTCGGACACAACTGGTACCTCAACCCGGTCCAGGGCTTCGGCATCATCACCCTCCTGGTCGTCTGGGGCGCCATCCCGTTCGTCGTCGTCACCCTGTACGCCGCCCTCACCCAGGTCCCCCAGGAGCTGGAGGAGGCCGCCGCCCTCGACGGCGCCAGCGCCTACGGCATCTACAAGTTCGTCACCTGGCCGGTCATCAAGCCGGTCTTCACCATGGTCGCCACTCTCTCGGTGATCTGGGACTTCAACGTCTTCGGCCAGATCTGGCTGCTGCGCGGCAACAAGCCCGAGCCGGAGTACGAGACCCTCGGCCTCTACTCCTACTCCAAGGCGTTCGAGTCCACCTCCTTCAGCCAGGGCACCGCGATCGCCCTGATCACGGTGCTGCTGCTGTCCGGCGTGGCCGTGTACTACCTGCGCCAGCTCATGAAGACGGGAGAGGTCGAATGAGCAGCTCGACCCAGACACAGGTGCTGCGGCCCGACCGCAAGAAGAGCCGACTGCACTTCGACCTCCTCGGCCTCGGCATCGCCCTGGTCATGGTCTTCCCGGTCTACTGGCTGGTCATCAGCGCCCTGCGGCCCAACCGGGAGATCCGCAGCTACGACCAGACGCTGTGGCCCACGTCGATCACCTTCGACAACTTCGTCCGGGCCACCGAGCAGCCGAACTTCGGCACCGCCATCCAGTCCAGCCTGATCGTCGCGGTCACCGCGGTGGTCGGCGGCATGATCATCGCGACCCTGGCGGCCCTGGCGATCGGCCGGTTCCGGTTCTTCGGCCGCAAGGCCCTGGTCCTGATCATGATCCTGGTCCAGATGCTGCCGCCGACGGCGATGCTCATCCCGATCTACGCCCAGCTCAACGCGATGGGCGGGATCGACGAGTACTGGGGCCTGATCGTCGTCTACCTGGTCTCCACGCTGCCCTTCGCCACCATCATGATCCGCGGCTTCGTCGTGAACATCCCGGTGGAGCTGGAGGAGTCCGCGATGGTGGACGGGTGCACCCGCTTCCAGGCCTTCCGCCGGGTGATCTTCCCGCTGCTCGCCCCCGGGCTCGCCGCCGCGTCGATCTTCGCCCTGGTGAACGCGTGGAACGAGTACCTCTTCGCGTACATCCTGATCAACGACAACTCCAAGTACACGCTGAACGTATGGCTGATGACCTTCACGACCGAGCGCGGAACGGACTACGGCGCCCTCATGGCGGCGTCGACCATGATCGCCATCCCCGTCGTCGTGTTCTTCATGATCATTCAGAAGAAGATGGCCGCAGGCCTCACTTCCGGCGCTGTGAAGGGATAGTGCGGGCCCATGACCACCCTCGTTTCCACCACGGACACCGTGACGCGCGACGCGCTCGCCGTGCTCCAGCCCGGGTTCACCGGCACCACCGCACCGGACTGGCTGCTGCGCCGAGTCGGTGAGGGCCTGGCCTCCGTCGGGCTGTTCGGCCGCAACATCACCTCGCCCGACCAGCTCACCGCGCTCACCGAGCGACTGCGCTCCGAGCGGGACGACGTCCTCGTCGCCATCGACGAGGAGGGCGGCGACGTGACCCGCCTGGAGGTCACGCACGGGTCCTCCTTCCCCGGCAACTTCGCCCTCGGCTCGGTGGACGACGTCCACCTCACCCGGGCCGTCGCCCAGGAGCTCGGCCGCCGGCTCGCCGAGTGCGGCGTCAACCTCAACTGGGCGCCGTCCGCCGACGTCAACTCCAACCCGGGCAACCCGGTCATCGGTGTGCGCTCCTTCGGCGCCGACACCCGCCTGGCCGCCCGGCACACCGCCGCGTACATCGAGGGGCTCCAGGCCGCCGGCGTCGCCGCCTGCACCAAGCACTTCCCCGGGCACGGCGACACCGCGGTCGACTCGCACCTGGCGATGCCCCGCATCGATGTGGACCTCGACACCCTGCACGCCCGTGAGCTGGTGCCCTTCCGGGCGGCCATCGCCGCGGGTTCCAAATCGGTGATGAGCGCGCATATCCTGCTTCCCGCGCTCGACCCGGACCGTCCGGCGACCCTGAGCCCGCAGATCCTCACCGGTCTGCTGCGCCAGGAAATGGGCTACGACGGCCTGATCGTCACCGACGCGGTGGAGATGGACGCCATCGCCGGTACGTACGGCATCGAGCGCGGGTCCGTCCTCGCCCTCGCGGCGGGCGCCGACGCCATCTGTGTGGGCGGCGGCCTGGCCGACGAGGAGACGGTGCTGCGGCTGCGCGACGCCCTCGTCGCGGCCGTGCGCGACGGGGAACTGACCGAGGAGCGGCTCGCCGACGCGGCCGCCCGTGTACGAGCCCTGGCGTCCTGGACGCAGAGGGTCCGGGGGGACATCCGGGAGTCGGGCGCGGCAGTGCAGGAGGGGACCGCGCCCGGCACCGGAGTCAGCTCCGACATCGGTCTGACCGCCGCCCGCCGCGCGGTCCGCGTGACCGGCTCCGGCGACCGGCTGACCGGGGCGGCGTACGTCGCCTCGTTCAGCGCGGTGGCGAACATCGCGGTCGGCGACGAGACCCCGTGGGGCATCGCCGCCGAGCTGGACAGGATCCTGCCCGGCACCGGCACGGACACCTACACCGACCAGGCAACCGCTCCGGCGGACGCGATCCTGGCGGCGGCGGGGGAGCGGCGCATCGTCGCCGTCGTCCGCGACGAGCACCGGCACGCCTGGATGGGCGCCGCGCTCGACGCGCTGCTGGCGGCCCGCCCGGACACGATCGTGGTCGAGATGGGCCTGCCCCAGTCGGCCCCGCGGGGCTCGCTGCACATCGCCACCCACGGCGCGGCCCGCGTCTGCGGCCTGGCGGCAGCGGAAGCGATCACGGGCACGAAGGCCTGACCCACTTTCAAGCCCGTCCGGCGTTCGAGGAGAGGACCTCACGTCGGACGGGCCCGCGGGCCAGGCCTCAGGCCGCCACATCTCCCCGTCCGGCGATCGAGGACGCCTCACGCCGGATGAGCGGCACCGTACGGCAAAGGGCCGGGACACCGACAGGCGTCCCGGCCCTCAGCCGTGCACGGGGCGAGGCCTACAGCCCCTGCCACCCCGGCTTCGCCGCATACGTGGCGCGGAAGTAGTCCGCCAGCTTCAGCTTCGACGCCGCCGCCTCGTCCACGACCACCGTCGCGTGCGGATGCAGCTGGAGCGCCGAGGCCGGCACGATCGAGGCGATGGGCCCCTCCACCGTCTGGGCGACGGCCTCCGCCTTGCCCTCACCGGTGGCCAGCAGGATCGGGTGGCGGGAGTCCAGGATCGTCCCGATGCCCTGCGTGATCACGTGGTGCGGCACCTGCTCGATGTCGTCGTCGAAGAAGCGCGCGTTGTCGATCCGGGTCTGCTGCGTCAGCGTCTTGATCCGGGTACGGGAGGCGAGCGAGGAGCACGGCTCGTTGAAGCCGATGTGCCCGTCCGTGCCGATGCCCAGGAGCTGGAGGTCGACGCCGCCGGCCTCGGCCAGCGCCCGGTCGTAGGCCTCGCAGGCCGCCTGGACGTCCTCGGCCGACCCGTCGGGGCCCATGAAGGAGGCCTCGGAGAGTCCGAGCGGCTCGATGACCTCGCGCAGCACCACGGAGCGGTACGACTCCGGGTGGCCCGCGGGCAGCCCGACGTACTCGTCGAGCTGGCAGATCCGGGCGCGCGACGCGTCGACCGCACCGGAGGCGACCTTCGCCGCGAGCGCGCGGTAGATGGGCAGCGGGGTCGAGCCGGTGGCAACGCCGAGCAGGGCGTCGGGCTTGCGGCCGATCAGCGCGGCGATGGCCTCCGCGATCAGTTCGCCGCCTGCCGTGGCGTCCGGGACGATGACAACTTCCACGCTGTGCCTGCCGATCTGACTAGGGGAGGATGTGGTATAGACCAATCAAGTTCCCAATTTAGCAGAATCGAGCAGCCGTACGGTGAACAGTCCGCCCATCGGCGCGCACGCCCCGGCCCGCTGGCGGCGCACGGCATTGCCTGGTCGACTGGTCCGGAACGGCGCGGATCGTCGTACCCCCGCACGCGCCGTCCCGTACGCCGACAGCGCAGGAGGCCCCCACATGTCCGCCACCCCTCCGGCCGACCCGGGCGGCCAGGGCGACGAGCCCGGCCGCATCATGTCCGGCGAGATGGCCGAGCAGCCCGCGATGCTGCGCCGCATCCTCGAACAGGGCGCGCCCCGCATCCGTGAGGTCGCCGCCGAGATCGCCGCCCGGAAGCCCCGGTTCGTGCTGCTCACCGCCCGGGGTACGTCGGACAACGCGGCGCTGTACGCCAAGTACCTGCTGGAGATCCGGCTCGGACTGCCCTGCGGACTGGCCTCGATGTCCACCACGACGGCCTACGGCGCCCGCCCGGACCTGCGGGACGTCCTGGTGGTCACCGTCAGCCAGTCGGGCGGCTCGCCGGACCTGGTGGCCTCCACGAGGGCCGCCCGGGAGGCCGGGGCCGTCACCCTCGCCGTCACCAACAACCCGGACTCCGCGCTGGCGGCGGTCTCCGAGTACCACATCGACATCCTGGCCGGCCCGGAGAAGGCACTCCCGGCCACCAAGACGTACACCGCCTCCCTGCTCTCCCTCTACCTCTTCGTGGAGGGGCTGGGCGGCAACGACGGCACGACGGCCGCCGCGGGCCTGCCCGACCTCGCGGGCGCGATCCTCGGCCGCCGGGCCGAGGTCAAGGCGCTGGCCTCGCGCTACCGCTTCGCCGAGCGCATGGTGATCACGTCCCGCGGCTACGGTTACCCGACGGCCAAGGAAGCGGCCCTGAAGCTGATGGAGACCAGCTACATCCCCGCTCTCTCCTACTCCGGCGCGGATCTGCTGCACGGGCCGCTGGCGATGGTCGACAACATCTCCCCGGTGATCGCCGTGGTCACCGACGGCCGGGGCGGCGAGGCCCTCCAGCCGGTGCTGGACCGGCTGCGCGGACGCGGCGCGGACCTCTTCGTGGTCGGCCCCAAGGCCCAGGTGGAGGCGGCCTCGGCCGGCTTCTCGCTGCCCACGGCGGGCGTCCCGGAGGAGTTGCAGCCGATCCTGGAGATCCTGCCGCTGCAGCTGCTGGCGTACGAGGTGACGATCGCGCGGGGACAGGATCCGGACGCGCCCCGCGCCCTGGCCAAGGTCACCGAGACCCGCTGAGGGCCCGAGGAACGGCCCCGGGAACACCCGCGGGCCGCGGCGCCGGGATGGGACCCTCAGCCCATCCGGCACCGCAGCCCGGAGCTGCGGGCCTGCCTTTCGGAACCGGCCGGGCTCGCGGGGTCCGGCACGCGCATCTGCGGCGTTGTCGTCGGTCGCCGACGCTCCGCGTCGACTCCCTCCTCCGCCTTGCAGCTGCACGCACCGGAACCCGCTCGCTGATCCGGCCTGTTCCAAAAGGCAGGCCCTGCCTGGCCGGCGGTGTGCGGTGCCTCCGGCCACTGGAGGCACCGGCGCAGTCAGGGCAGAGAGTGCCGGAGCCTCGGTCCGCTCTCCTGTGCGGGGAGAGCGGAGGTCGTGATGAACATTGTGGACTAGACCAATTGCCCGTGTCCATCCATGTGCACGAGATTCTCGGGCGGGGGTCCGCGCCCGCCCATCGTCGTACCCATGGCACGGCCCACCACGCCGATCGGTTCGAACGCCTCCGGTAACCCCAGGTACGCTCCACCCGTGCCCTCCATGAACGACCTCGTCCGCCAGCACACCGCTCTGAGCGACACCGACCTCGAGTGGCTCCATCTGCTGGTCTCGGAGTGGCAACTGCTCTCCGACCTGTCCTTCGCCGACCTCGTGCTGTGGGTCCCCACCCGCGACGGCACGCGGTACGTCTCCGTCGCCCAGATGCGCCCCAACACCGGGCCCACCTCCTACCAGGACGACATGGTCGGCCACCTGGTGCCGCGTGGCCGCCGCCCGCTGCTGGACGCGGCCCTGGACGAGGGCCGGATCGTGCGCGAGGGCGACCCGGAGTGGCGCGAGGAGGTGCCCGTACGGGTCGAGTCCATCCCCGTACGCCGTGAGGGCCGGGTGCTCGGCGTCATCGCCCGCAACACCAACCTGCTCACCGTGCGCACCCCCTCCCGGCTGGAGCTCACCTACCTCCAGTCCGCCTCCGACCTGGCGCAGATGATCGCCGCCGGGTCGTTCCCCTTCCCCGGCCAGCAGGTCGACATGGACGCCTCCCCGCGCGTGGGCGACGGCCTGATCCGGCTCGACGCCGACGGAATCGTCCAGTACGCCAGCCCCAACGGCCTCTCCGCCTACCACCGCCTCGGCCTCGCCTCCGACCTGGTCGGCCACCACCTCGGCACCACCACCGCCGAACTGGCCCCGTCCCGGGGGCCGGTGGACGAGGCCCTGGTCAAGGTGGCCAGCGGTTACGCGCCCCGTGAGTTCGAGGTCGAGTGCGCGGGCGGGGTGATCCAGCTGCGGGCCATCCCGCTCAAGCCCAAGGGCGTCCGCATCGGCTCCCTGGTCCTGCTCCGGGACGTCACCGAACTGCGTCGCCGCGAACGCGAGTTGATCACCAAGGACGCGACCATCCGGGAGATCCACCACCGGGTGAAGAACAACCTCCAGACGGTGGCGGCCCTGTTGCGTCTCCAGGCCCGCCGGATGGATTCCGAGCAGGGTCGCGAGGCGCTCAACGAGGCGGTCCGGCGCGTCGGTTCGATCGCCATCGTCCATGAGACGCTGTCCCAGAATCTGGACGAGCGGGTCGAGTTCGACGAGATCGCCGACCGGGTCATCGCGATGGTCTCGGAGATCTCCCCGGGCAAGGTGACCTGCCGGCGCACCGGACGCTTCGGCATCCTCGACGCCGAGGTCGCCACCCCGCTCTCCATGGTGCTGACCGAGGTTCTGCAGAACGCCCTGGAGCACGCCTTCGCCGTGGCCGACCACGGGACGGTGGAGGTCTCCGCCGTGCGTGGCGGATCGCCCACCGAGGGGCGGCTGCTGATCACCGTCACCGACGACGGGCGCGGACTGCCCGAGGGGTTCGACCCGAAGCGGGCCGGAAACCTCGGGCTCCAGATCGTACGGACGCTGGTCGAGGGCGAGTTGGGCGGGACGTTCGGTATGGTCCCGGCGCCCGAACGCGGCACCCAGGTGGTGCTGGACCTCCCGGTCAGCGGCGACAAGTAAAACAGCGCGAGCACACAGCAGAGCGGGCCCGGACCGTGGTGACGGTCCGGGCCCGCTCCGTGATGCTCACGATGCGATGCGCTTCGGGGTACTGCGCGCTGCGACTCGAAGGCGGGGCTGTGCGTACGCTCTGTACGCGCCGCCGGGCTGAGGCTTGGTGCGGTTCTCGCTCAGGCGCTTGCGTTGCGCGCCCGGTTGCGAGCGGCACGGCGCTTCATCGCGCGGCGCTCGTCCTCGCTGAGGCCACCCCAGACGCCGGAGTCCTGGCCGGACTCGAGCGCCCACTGCAGGCACTGCTCCATGACGGGGCAGCGGCGGCAGACAGCCTTGGCTTCCTCGATCTGCAGCAGCGCAGGACCGGTGTTGCCGATGGGGAAGAAAAGCTCAGGGTCTTCCTCACGACAAACGGCGTTGTGACGCCAGTCCATGGCTGCTACCTCTCCTTGGTATTACACGCTGTTGCTTGTGAATGTGAACGCTTTCACGAATCCCCCCGTAGATGACGGGCCGACCCCCAGAAGGACTGGGTGTGGTCTGTGATGGTGAGGAGGGGTTCTGGCTCTCAGTGGAGGCCGGTGTTGCGGGCCGTCTCGATCGCCATGTAGAGATTCGCAAACCTCGGCGGCGGATACAACCCCTTCTGGAAAGTTTTTTTTGATTCCTCGGTGTCGACTAGGTCACAGGCGCACTTCTTAGGGGTGGGACCCAGTCCAAACGTTCGAGTTAAAGGACTTTAGGCCCTTCCACTCACACAATCACACGCAGTGCACGACGTACGCCTGTGAACGTCACGCTCGTACGCAGTCCCAGGTGGTCGCCGTCCATCTGGAAGGGCAGTGGGACCTTTGAATGCAAGGTGAAGTCCGTGAGGTCATGCTGTGAAACGGCGTGCTTGCCGCGAGGCCCCTTCTCGGGGCTCGAAGTGAGCAGCTGGGTGCCGTAACGGGCCACCGCCGGGGTGGACAGACGCTTCAGTCCGAGGACGTCCAGCGCGGTGTCGAAAGAGGCCTTCGGTGAGGCGTAGACCGGGCGATTGCCCAGGTAGGTCCAGGGTGCGGTGTTGCAGATTATGGAGAGCGCGAGGTCGGTCACCGGGGCCTGGCCAGGCACGTCGAGCGTGATCGTCCCGTGTCTGCGGTGGGCCTCGTTCAGGAACTGCCGCACCACCTGGCGCACATACAGGGCATGGGTCGAACGCTTCCCGCGCTCGCGCTTCTGTTCGACCCTGCCGACGACTCCGGCGTCGAATCCGAGACCGGCGCAGAAAGTGAACCAGCGTTCGGGGACGGACTCGTCCTCGGTCCCGGGGGTGCCGGCCGCCAGGCCGAGCCCGACCGTGCGTTCGGTCCGGTTCTCCAGGGCGTCCAGGATCGCGCCGGTCGCCTCCACCGCGTCGTTCGGCAGCCCCAGGGCGCGCGCGAAGACATTGGTGGACCCGCCGGGGACCACGGCGAGCTTCGGGAGGCTGTCCACGTCCGGGCCCCGGTGCAGCAGCCCGTTCACCACCTCGTTGACCGTGCCGTCGCCGCCGAGGGCGACCACCAGATCGATGTCGTCGCTGTCCGCGGCCCGCCGTCCCAGGTCCCGAGCGTGCCCCCGGTACTCGGTGGTCACCGCCTCCAGCTTCATCTCGCTGGCCAGCGCGTGGATGAGCACGTCACGGGTGCGGGCACTGGTGGTGGTAGCAGCTGGGTTGACCACGAGGAGTGCGCGCATGACGGCCAGCCTACCTACCGGGCGGTTCGGGGCTGTAGTCCCGGTTCGCTGCGCTCCGGGCCGGTGACGGAACGTGACCGGCCACCCCGGCCGTGCGCCCGAACGGGGGAGGCTCCTCCGTACCCCGGCTTCACTTCAGGGCCCCGGGGATGCCAACCTGAAAGGCGTGAGCACTCAAGCGACACCCTCCACGCCGTCGCCCTCCGCAGCGGAGCGCCCGACCAGGATCACCGTCCTCGCCGGGCTCAACGCCCTCGAAGGCCTGGCGCTCGCCCTCGGCGGGGTCTACATGCTGGTGACGGGGCTGCTCGGGAAGCTGGAGAGCACGCAGCAGGCGGAGACGGTCGGGATCACGCTGGTCGCGCTCGGCGCGATCCCGCTGATCGCCGCCCGCGGGCTGCTGCTGCTGCGCGGCTGGAGCCGGGGGCCCGCGCTGATCACACAGATCATGGCGCTGCCGGTGGCCTGGACGCTGCTGCGCTCGCAGGGCGCGCTGATCCCCACCGGGATCGTCCTGGCGGTGGTCGCCGTCACCGGCCTCGTGCTCGTCCTCAAGCCGGCGACCACCCAGGACCTGGGCATCCGCCGGGGACCGAGGGCGACCCCGGAGGCCTGAGACCGTCGGGTGACCTCGGCCCGAGGTCACCCGACAGCCTCCGGGCCGGCGGCCCCGTCCTTTTCGCCTACTCCTCGACGAGCAGGCGCTCGCGCAGCTGCGCGAGGGTGCGGGCCAGCAGCCGTGAGACGTGCATCTGCGAGATGCCGACCTCCTGGGCGATCTGCGACTGGGTCATGTTCCCGAAGAAGCGCAGCAGCAGGATGCGCTTCTCGCGCGGCGGCAGGTCCTCCAGGAGCGGCTTGAGCGACTCCCGGTACTCCACGCCCTCCAGCGCCTCGTCCTCCGAGCCCAGCGTGTCCGCGACCGCCGGCGACTCGTCGTCCGTGTCCGGCACGTCCAGCGAGAGCGTGCTGTACGCGTTGGCCGACTCCAGGCCCTCCAGCACCTCCTCCTCGGAGATGCCCAGCCGCTCGGCCAGCTCGTGCACCGTCGGCGAGCGGCCGTGCTGCTGGGAGAGCTCCGCGGTGGCCGTGGTCAGCGACAGCCGCAGCTCCTGGAGGCGGCGCGGCACCCGCACCGCCCAGCCCTTGTCCCGGAAGTGGCGCTTGATCTCGCCGACCACGGTGGGGGTGGCGTACGTCGAGAACTCCACGCCCCGGTCCGGGTCGAACCGGTCCACGGACTTGATCAGCCCGATCGTGGCGACCTGGGTCAGATCGTCCAGCGGCTCCCCGCGGTTACGGAAGCGGCGGGCCAGGTGCTCCACCAGTGGCAGGTGCATCCGCACCAGTCTGTTGCGCAGCTCGGCCTTCTCCGCCGAACCGTCGGGCAGCTCCCGCAGCTCGAAGAACAGGGCCCGGGCCCCGCTGCGGTCGTGTGGATCGTGGTGCCCGTGCTCGCTCATCTGGCCCGCCCGCTCTGCCTGCGACTGCTGCTCCACCGCGACGTCGAGGCTCTCGGCCCCGTCCGCTCCGTCCACCGGATGCGGCCGGGCCGGCTGCTCCGGGATGCCTGCTGGGCGCACCACCCCGGATCGGATCGTCTCGTCCCGCACAGGACCGTCCCCGTTCCCGTCGCTCACGCCGGCCCGGGGCCCGCGCCGCGCTGTTTGTAGAGGCTGATGCTGACCGTACGGTCGTCGGCGACCGTGGAGTCGACCTTTCCGGCCAGTGCGGAGAGCACCGTCCAGGCGAACGTGTCGCGCTCGGGCGCCCGGCCGTCCGTGGTGGGCGCCGACACCGTCACTTCGAGGGAGTCGTCGACGAGACGGAAGACGCAGCTGAGGACGGAGCCCGGCACGGCCTGCTGAAGCAGGATCGCGCAGGCCTCGTCGACCGCGATACGAAGATCCTCGATCTCGTCGAGAGTGAAGTCCAAACGCGCTGCGAGACCGGCCGTGGCCGTTCGCAGCACCGACAGGTAGGCACCCGCAGCGGGCAGTCGGACTTCTACGAAGTCCTGATTCCCGGGCTCGCCTGCGATCTGGGACACCCTCACCTCCAAGGTGGCACAAACTCTTTCGAGGTTCCGGGAAGGGTGGCCCGGAGCCATGCGGTCCGTCGACGGTTCTTCGGCTCGGCGACGTTATCGGATCCATGATGCCGTGTCGTACGGACCCCATACCCCAACCGTCACTCATGGTAAGCCTATGCGTACACACAGTGGCTAGGGGTCTGCGGCGTCCAATTGCGAAGAACCGGCGCCGCATTGACGTACCCAGGCGTCAGACGATCGAACCGTCCTCGAAGCACCGGCACCGCCGCTCGCCCACTTGAGGCTCCGCACCGGCCGTAGGCGGCCGCCTACCGGGGGACGGGCGACTCCTGAAGAGGCCGCGCGTCGGGGGTGCCGGTGATCACGGCGCTCACCCGCGTGCCCGGCGGGAACGCCCCCTCCTCGGTCAGCGTGGTCAGCGCGAACAACAGTTTGGCGACGTAGACGCGTTCCACGGGCAGCCCGTGCCGGTCCTCGAAGTCCGCGGCGAAGGCCTCCAGCTCCGGGGTGGAGCGGGCGTAGCCGCCGAAGGCGAAGCGCTCGTCCAGCGACCAGTTCCCGGACGGGCCGCCGAACGCCTCGCGCTGGAGCCGCTCCACGGCCGGTCCGAGGAAGCCGCCGCGCAGCACCGGGACGCCCAGGGCCCGCTGCCCGGGGTCCAGGCCGGCGGCGAGTCCGGCGAGGGTGCCGCCGGTGCCGCAGGCCACGGCCGCCACATCGCACTCCCCGGCCAGCTCGCGCCCCAGCGCCGTACAGCCCTGTGCGGCCAGCGCGTTGCTGCCGCCCTCCGGGATGACCTCCACGTCCCCGAACAGGCTCAGCAGCCCCTCCAGGACCTCGGAGGAGGCCTTCGCCCGGTACGTCGTGCGGTCCACGAAGTGCAGGCGCATGCCGTCGGCCGCGCACCGGGCGAGCGACGGGTTGAGCGGCCGGTGCGCCAGCTCGTCGCCGCGGACGACGCCGACGGTGGGAAAGCCCAGCAGCCGCCCGGCCGCCGCGGTGGCCCGGAGGTGGTTGGAGTACGCGCCGCCGAACGTGAGCACGGCGCGCCCGGCGGCGGCCTCCAGGTTGAGGGCGAGTTTGCGCCACTTGTTGCCCGGCAGGTCGGGGTGGATCAGGTCGTCCCGCTTGAGGAGCAGCCCCACCCCGCGGCGCGCGAAGCGTTCGTCGCGGACCTCCCGCAGCGGGGAGGGCACCCGGGGCCGCAGGAGGGCGTCGAGGCGGGGCGGGCTGTTCACCCGGCCATTGTCGCTGCTCCGCCGTTTCCCCGTCGCTTCAGGAGGAGGCCAGCCAGAGGTCCGGGCCGAACACCTCGTAGTGGACGTCGGCCGGCCGGACCCCCGCCTCCAGCAGCTGGGCCCTGACGGCCCGCATGAAGGGGAGCGGGCCGCACAGATAGGCGTGCGTCCCCGGCCGTACGGTGATGTCGTCCAGGTCGACGAGGCCGGTGCGGTTCGCCGGCTGCCCGGCCTCCGGGACCTCGTACCAGAAGTGCGCCTCGGCGTCGGCGAGCTTCTCCGTCAGCCGGACGTGATCGTTCCGCAGGGCGTGGTCGGCCGGTGAGCGGTCCCCGTGCACGACGGTGACCGGGCCGCGGTGGCCCTCCTGGGCGAGGTACTCCAGCATCGACAGCATGGGGGTGCAGCCGATGCCCGCCGAGGCCAGCAGCAGGGGCGCGTCCAGCTGGTCGAGCACCAGGTCCCCGTAGGGGACGGAGACGCGCAGCAGGTCGCCCGCGCGGGTCTGCTCGTGCAGGTGCCGGGAGACCTCGCCGTCGGGCGAACCCTCGCCGCGCACGCGCTTCACGGTGATCGACCGCAGCCGGGAACCGGGGGCGCAGGAGAGGCTGTACTGGCGTATCTGGCGGGCTCCGTCCGGGAGCCCGACCTGTACGGAGACGTACTGGCCGGGCCGGAAGGCGGGCGGGGGCGTGTCCTCGGCGGGGCGCAGCAGGAAGGTGGCGACGTCCTCGGTCTCCTCGACCCGGGCGGCCACCTCCCAGGTGTGCCACACCTCGCCCGCCAGGACGCCCTGCTGCGCGTAGAGGCGCTCCTCGACGGCGATCAGGGAGCCCGCCATCAGCCAGTAGACCTCGTCCCAGGCGGCGGCGACCTCCGGGGTGACGGCGTCGCCCAGGACGTCGGCGATGGCCGCGAACAGATGGGTGTGCACCACCTCGTACTGCTCCGGGGTCACCCCGAGCGAGGCGTGCTTGTGGGCGATGCGGTCCAGCATCACGTCGGGCCGGGTGCCGGGGTGCTCGACCAGCGCGGTGGCGAACGCGGCGATGGACCCGGCCAGGGCCCTGCGCTGGTCGCCGGAGGCCTGGTTGCCCCGGTTGAACAGGTCCCGCAGCAGCTCGGGGTGGGCGGCGAAGAGCTTCTCGTAGAAGAGGTCGGCGATGTCCCCGATGGCCGCGCCGACGGCGGGAAGGGTGGCGCGGACGGTGGCGGTGGACCGGTCGGAGAGCATGAAGGGTGGCTCCTCTGGGGTGAGACGTACTGCCGGGCGGGCGGCGGTCAGGTAATTGGTATGGATGATGCGTATTTTCGGGCGGACGGCGTTCCATCGGTGCGGTGGGTGGCGGGCGGCGTGGGTCGGGCCCGGGCCGGGCTCGGGCCGGGCTCGGGGTTGGGGCAGGGTGGGTCGGGGCTCAGTCGGACGGCGGGCCGCTGCCGATGCCCAGGAGCAGTGGGCCGGTGGGGGAGGCGACGAGGTCGGTGACGGTGATCGGGTCCAGCGCGGCGTAGAAGGCCTCCTGGGCCGCGCGCAGGGCCCCGCGCAGCCGGCAGGCGGAGCGGAGCGGGCAGGGGGTGTCGCCCTCGCACTCGACGACCTCCTCCGGCCCCTCCAGCTCGCGCACCAGTGACCCGATCGACGCGGAGTGGCCGGCCGAGGTCAGGGTGAGTCCGCCGCCCCGGCCTCGACGGGCGTCGAGGAGGCCGAGGTGCTGAAGCCGGGCGACGACCTTCGCGGTGTGGGTGTACGGGACCCGCATGGTGGCCGCCACCTCGCGGGTGGTCGGCGGCTCGCGGCCCTCGGCGACCGCCAGTCGCATGAGGACGCGGAGTGCCACGTCGGTGAATCTCGTCAACCGCATGGGGCCACCGTAGATAAGTTGCATGAGAGATGCAAATTAAACGGGATGCCGGGCGACGAGGAGCAACGTGCCCCGACCGAAGGCGGATTAGTCGCACTCTTTTGTGTAATGGCGACCCGGCCCTCCTGCTGAAAGGCTTTTGCACGCAGGTCAGCCCATGATCGAAAGGACGTCAGATGTCCGTTGGTGAAGAGGTTCGCGACACGCAGGCGCCGCCACAGCAGAGTCTGGGGACGGCGGCTGCGCGGAACCTCGCGACGACCACCAAATCCGCGCCGCAGATGCAGGAGATCACCTCACGGTGGCTGCTGAAGATGCTGCCGTGGGTGCAGGTACAGGGCGGTACGTACCGGGTGAACCGTCGGCTCAGCTATTCGGTCGGCGACGGCCGGGTGACCTTCGTCCAGACCGGGGACCGGGTGGCCGTGATCCCCGCGGAGCTGGGGGAGCTGCCCGCCCTGCGGGAGTTCGGCGACGAGGAGGTGCTCGCCGAGCTCGCCCGCAGGTGCGAGCAGCGGGACGTGGCCGCGGGGGAGGTGCTCGCCGCCTCGGGGGACGCGGCGGACCGGGTCTTCCTGCTGGCACACGGCAAGGTGGCGAAGGTCGGATCGGGCCCCTACGGGGACGAGACGGAGCTCGGGGTCCTCGCGGACGGCTCGTACTTCGGCGACCAGAGCCTGATCGACGGTGACGCCGTCTGGGAGTACACCGCCCGCGCGCTCACCCCGTGCACGCTCCTCACCCTGAGCCGTGCCGACGTGTACAACCTCGCGGAGCGCGCCGCGTCGCTGCAGGGCCATCTCGCCGGCCTGCTCTCCATCCCGCAGCAGCGGACCAACCACTACGGCGAGGCGGCGATCGACCTCTCCGCCGGCCATGTGGGGGAGGCGGTCGTCCCGCACACCTTCGTCGACTACGACGCGGCGCCGCGCGAGTACGAACTGAGCGTCGCCCAGACGGTGCTGAAGGTGCACAGCAGGGTCGCCGACCTCTACAACCAGCCGATGAACCAGACCGAGCAGCAGTTGCGGCTCACGGTCGAGGCGCTGCGTGAGCGCCAGGAGCACGAGCTGATCAACAACAGGGAGTTCGGACTGCTCAACAACTGCGACTACGGGCAGCGGCTCCAGCCGCACGACGGGGCGCCCAGCCCGGACGACATGGACGAACTGCTCTCGCGCCGCCGCGGATCCAAGCTCTTCCTCGCCCACCCGAAGGCCATCGCCGCCTTCGGCCGCGAGTGCAACCGGCGTGGACTCGTCCCGGAGAGCGTCGACATCGGCGGCCACCACGTACCCGCCTGGCGCGGGGTGCCGATCTTCCCGTCCAACAAGATCCCCGTCTCCGACGCCCGCACCACGTCCATCATCTGCATGAGGACCGGCGAGGCCGAGCAGGGCGTCATCGGCCTCCAGCAGACCGGTATCCCCGACGAGATCGAGCCGAGTCTCTCGGTCCGCTTCATGGGAATCGACGAGCAGGCGATCATCTCCTACCTCGTGACGGCGTACTACTCCGCCGCGATCCTGGTACCGGACGCCCTCGGAGTGCTGGAGAACGTCGAGGTCAGCCGCTGGCACTGACCCGGTTCACCCCGGGGGTCCGGGTGGCGGCCGCCACCCGGACCCCCGGCCCCGCACCCCATCGCCTCGCCCCAGGGAGTGACCGTGACCATGACCAGTACGGACGCAGCGACGGAAGGGCACGAGGCCGCGGCGCTCCTGGAGCGCACCCGTGCCGTCGTCGACCCGCATCTGCGATCGGCCGTGGAGTCGCTGCCCGGCGGCATACGCCGCATCGCGATGTACCACTTCGGCTGGGCGAACGCCGACGGAACCCCTGCCGCGGGCCAGGCCGGCAAGGCCATCAGACCGGCCCTCGTGCTGGCCGCCGCCCGCGCGCTGGGCGGCGATCCGGAACGCGCAGTCCGGGCCGCCGTCGCCGTCGAACTCGCCCACAACTTCACCCTGCTCCACGACGACGTCATCGACGAGGACACCACCCGGAGGCACCGGCCCACCGCCTGGGCGGTCTTCGGCGTCCCGGACGCCATCATCACCGGTGACGCCATGCTCGCCCTCGCCCAGCGGCTGCTGGCCGAGGACGCGCACCCGGCCGCCGCCCGCGCCGCCGCCCGTCTCTCCTCCTGCGTCATCGAACTGTGCGCGGGCCAGCAGGCGGACTGCGCCTTCGAGGAGCGCGGCCCCGACGAGGTCACGCTCGACGAATGCCTCGCCATGGCCACCGCCAAGACCGGCGCGCTGCTCGGCTGCGCCTGTGCGCTCGGAGCCCTCTACGCCGGGGCGGAGGACCGGGCGGTCCGCGCGATGGACGGTTTCGGGCGGGAGGCAGGCCTCTCGTTCCAGCTCATCGACGACCTGATCGGCATCTGGGGCGACCCGGACCGGACCGGCAAGCCCGTCGGGGCCGACCTCTCGGCCCACAAGAAGTCCCTGCCCGTGGTCGCCGCCCTCACCTCGGGCACCCCGGCCGCCACCGAGCTCGCCGCGCTCTACCGGGGGCCCATGACCACCTCCGGCGAGGTGAACCGGGCGGCCGACGCGGTGGACCGGGCCGGTGGCCGCGACTGGGCCCAGGTCTGCGCGGCCGACCGGATGGCCCGAGCGGTCCACCACCTCTCCCGGGCGGTCCCCGACCCGAGCGCGGCCGGCGACCTGCTGGCCCTGGCCGAATTCGTCACCCGCAGGACCAGCTGATCCCTCGCGCGTGACCGGCGCCGCCTCATCAACCCTAGGATTCCGGTGGTTGGTTGAGCGAGAGCGGCACGGAAGGGCGGCGGCCGGTCATGGGCATACGGATTCAGCGGGCGGAGCAGCACGACCGGGAGCTGGTCGTCTCGGTCATGGAAGAGGCGTTCCACCACGACCCGGTCAGCAGCTGGGTGTTCCCCGACGAGAGGCACCGGCGTGCCGTCCACGGCAGATTCCTCGGCGTCTTCGTCGACGTCGCCCTCGCCGAGGGCCGTATCGACATCGCCGAGGACGGCGCCGCGGTGGCGCTCTGGCTCCCGGTGCCCGCCGGGGCACCCGAGGAGGAGGACCCCACGCCTGCCCTGATGCGACGGACCGCCGACCCCGACAACGAGCGCTGCGAGCTGGTGGGCAGGCTCACCGGGGCCGTTCACCCGCACGACCGCGCGCACGCCTATCTGCTGATGATCGGCGTCTCCCCCGACCGCCAGGGGGAGGGCATCGGCGCGGAGCTGATCGGAGTGGAGCTGGAGCGCTGCGACCGGGAGGGACTGCCGGCCTATCTGGAGGCGAGCAGCGACCGGAGCCGGGCGCTGTACGAGCGGCTCGGATTCCGCTTCCTCGGCCGCGCAGTCGACCTGCCGGGCGGCCCACCGATGTACCCCATGTGGCGGGAACCCCAAGCGGGTTGACCTCCGGTGGAGGGTGGTACGGAAGCCGTCCGGGGCAGGGGCTACAGTCCCTGCTCATGACAGATGAGTCGTGGGCCGGCTGGTACCGGGACACCAAGGGTTCCGACGCCGTCGTTCTCACCACGGACGGGCGGCAGCTCCGGATCCGGATCAGAGGGGTCGACTTCGAGGGCGAGAGCTTCGACGACCTGGGGCCGGTCGCCGGTATGCCGCCGGAGAGCGGGATGTTCGCTCTCGCGGACGGCGCGCTCACCGACTGCGTGCTGGAGTGGGACCTGCCGCTGCCCGTCCTCGTCGCGGGCGCGCTCCGCCACGCCACGCTCAGTTGCCTGCTCTCCCTGCGCCGCGCCGACCCCGACCTCCACCTCGCGCTCCATCTGGACGGCGCGGTGTACGAATCGGCGCGCGCCGAGCGCGACTTCAACGCCGCCCTGACCGCCGTCCAGCGGACCCTGCCGGACGGCGTCCGGATCCAGACCTGTATCGCCTGCGCCTTCTCCGACTACTTCCCGGCCCCCGGCCGGGGTCTCTCCGGCGGTCTCGCCTGCTTCCGGGGGGCCAAGGACGCCTATCGGGGCTCGGCGGGCGAGGACGACGTGCTGGATCTGTGGGACCAGCGGTCCGGGTTCGTCCAGGAGGTCTGGAGCTGCCGCGAGTTCGAGGTGCGCCCGGCCGACGGCGCGGGCACCGGCCATCGGGGAGCCTTCCCGCTGGAACTCGCCTGACCCGACCGGGACCGCCCGCCGCACGCGGACCGCCCGCCACCGCCGGTGCCGCTCGTCCCCACCGGGACCGCCCGTCACCGCCGATCCGCCCACCTCCACCCCCGTACCGCATCCACCCCTAACGCGTCCGCCCCGTACCCATTCCGGTACGGGGCGGACGCGCGTCGTCCCGTTGCTCCCGCCTCATTGTTCTACTAGCATGCGAACAACGGAGGTTTTCCATGACAAGTAAGAACCTTGGCCGCGCAACGCTCGCGGCCCTGCCCTTTGTGCTCGCTCTCCTCGTGGACCTCGTCCTCCACGTCACCGTCAAGGACCGTCTGCCCGCCCGGCTGGCCGTCCACTTCGACGCCGGCGGCTCCGCCGACGGATACATGGGCATCACCGCCCATCTCCTCTACACGGTCACCTCGCTGTCCGTGCTCGGCGCGGCGTGGGCCTTCATCGCGGTCAACGGCAAGCTCCACGGACGTGCCCACCGGTGGTTCATCGGCGGAGGCTTCGCCGTCGCCGCGTTCCTCGGATACCTGCTGATCGCCGTCCTGTTCGTCAACGTGGACGCTCCCGAGAACGGCCCGGCGGGCGGCTTCCCGCTCCGGCACATCGCCGTGGCCCTGGGGGTGGCCGTCCTCGCCGGGGCGCTCGGCCTGCTGGCGTCCCGGCTCGTCCCCGTACCGGACGGCCCCCGGGACGGGGATCCGGCGAGCCGGGAACGGATCGCGCTCGCCGACGGCGAGGTGGCCGGCTGGGCGCGCGGGATCGGCGCGTGGTGGGCGCCGATCGCCGTGCTGGTGTTCCTGGCGGCAGGTGTCACCGTCGGCCTGGAGCAGAGCTGGTTCATCGGGGCGCCGCTGCTTCTCCTCGCCCTGGTGACGGCCACCTTCTGCCGCCCTCACGTCACCGTGGACCGCCGGGGTCTCACCGTCTCCGGCCTGCTGCCCCGGCCCCGGGTGCGGGTGCCGCTGGAGCGGATGGAGGGGGCGGACAGCCGCCGCGTCAACGCGCTCGCGGAGTACGGCGGGTGGGGCTACCGCATCCGCCCCGAGCGCAGCGGTGTCATCACCCGCTCCGGCGAGGCCATCGTCGTCAGTCTGACGAGCGGCCGCGAGTTCGCCGTCACCGTCGACGACTCGGCGACCGGCGCGGCCCTGCTCAACACGCTGCTCGACCGGCGGCGGACGGGGCGCTGACCATGCTCTTCCGGGTCGATCCGACCTCCACCGTCCCCCTCGGCGACCAGGTCGCCGCCTCGGTCCGGCGCGCGGTCGCCGAGGGCACGGTGGCCCCGGGCGAGCGGCTGCCCGCCGCTCGGGTGCTCGCCGAATCCCTCGGCGTGAACGTCCACACGGTGCTGCGCGGCTACCAGCGGCTGCGCGAGGAAGGGCTCATCGAGCTGCGCCGCGGCCGGGGTGCGGCGATCACCGCCGGCGCCTCGCCACAACGTGCCCGGCTGCTGGAGCGCGTCCGCGAAGCCGTCGCGGACGCCCGGGACCTCGGCATGACCGAGGACGAGCTGCTGGCCCTCGTCCGCAGTGAGCTCGACGCCTGACCGGCGTACGGGCGCGCACCGCGAGGAGGACCGTTCCGCGTGCGGAAAACGGTCCTCCTCCGTGTGTGGGGGGTGCCGGCCGGCCCCGGGGCACGGGACCGGCCGTCCTCCGCAGGACTGCCGAACTGCCGGACCGTCGGTGCGTCCCGGTGCGTCCCGGCGTCAGGAGGCGGAGCGGGCGAGCGCGGCCAGGCCGTTCTGCCACAGCTGGTTCACCCGGGCCCGCTCGTTGGCGTCCGGGTTGGCGTTGGTGCAGGAGGGGCCGGGGCCGCCACCGGACATCAACTCGCTGCACGGGCCACGGTAGTTGTCCGGCAGGCCGAGCACGTGCCCGGTCTCGTGCGTGGTGACGCGGGTCGAGTTGTACTGCTGGTTCTGCCGGTAGTCCAGGAAGATGTAGCCGCGACCGTGCCCGTCGGTGCTCGCGTAGGAGCCCCGGGAGTCGTTGCCCTCGTAGTACCGGAAGTCGGCGTTGGAGCCCTCCTGGAGGCGGACGTTGGAGACCGAGCTGTTCCAGATCTGGGTACTGCGGGCTATCTGGCTGCGGAAGCTCGGAGCGCTGGACGCGTTGTAGGTGACCGTGACCGCCAGCGTGCCCGGGTTGGCGGCCCGCTTCTCGGCGACCGACTTCATGACCGCGGCGTGGAAGGCCCGGGTGGCCGCGGCGTTCTCGCCCGACCCGGTGTACGCGGCGATGGTGGCGGAGGTGGAAGCGGAGGGAGCGGCGGGGGCCGGCGCGGCGGCGGCTGAGGGTGCGGCGCCCAGCGCGGCGACGAGGCCGAGCCCGGCGAGGGCGGAGGCGAAGGTGGTCCTGAGGTGTCTCATGGGGGGTCTCCTACCTGTCCGATGAACCCACGCCGTGGGGGTGCCCGATGCAGGGGCCGGCGCGGGGGCGGTACGGGGAGAGTGTGAGGGAGCCGACACCCGCCGGGGATGATGCCAAACGGGGATAGGGCTGCCCTATCCCTGTCCTCCGGAGTGCACGACGCACGTCCGGCTGGCCAACTCTCGCCAAAATGAGAGCGTTTGGTGGGGTAGCGCCATCTGGTGCCGTGGCGTGCGGCGGTCGTAGTCTCCGCTGCATGGAGCTGGAGGTGAGACACCTCAGGGCGCTGTGCGCCATCGCCGACGCGGGCAGCCTGCACCAGGCGGCCCGGCGCCTCGGCGTGAGCCAGCCCTCCCTGACCACCCAGCTCCGGCGGATCGAGAACGTGCTCGGCGCCGAACTGTTCCGCCGCGAACGGACCGGCTGCCGGCCGACCTCCCTGGGGCGGGCCGTCCTGCGCCGGGCCCAACCCCTCGTGGACGGCATGAGCGACCTGGTCGCCGAGGCGCTGGCGGAGGCCGAGGCCGCCCGGCCGCGCGGATCCCGCCTGCGCATCGGCTCCACCGCGAGCCGGGTGATCGGCGGCTGGCTGCGCGGGCTGCGGGGCGCCCTGCCCGGCACCGACATCTCGCTGCGGGTCGACGTCTCCGCCCACGCGCTGCTGCGCTCGGTCGAGGCGGGCCGCCTGGACGTCGCCTTCGTGCACGAGGTGGAGGGCTCCCCGCTCGCCGTGCCGGAGGGCCTGGAGCGGCGCGTACTCGTGGACCGGGAGCCGCAGTTCATCTCGCTCTCCCGGGACCACCCCGCCGCCCGCCGCCGCGTGGTGGAGCTCGGGGACCTGGCGGGCGACCCGTGGATGGTCGATCCGACGGTGGACGGCGAGTGGGACGGGGTGCGCCGGGTGCTCGGCGCCGCCGGCCTGAACCCGCCGGTCCTGCACGGCGACTACCTCACCGCCGCCTCCCTCGTCGTGCTCGGCGAGGCCGTCGCGCCCTGCCAGCCGACGTCGGGCCCGCGCGACGACATGGTGATCCGCCCGCTGCTGGGCGACCCGCTCGCGGTGCGGCTGTTCCTGGTCTCCCGGCCCGGGACGGACATCGCGGTGGTGTACGCGCAGTTGGAGGCCGCCTACCGGGACGCGGCGCGACGGGCGAGCGGCTACCACGAGTGGCTGCTGCGCCACCGCTCCCCGCTGGCCCGCACACCCTGATCCCCGGCCGGTCCCCTCGCGCCGGTGAGCCCGCCCGGCCCGCGCCCCGGCCCCGCGACGGTGAGTTCCCCGTTCTGCTGACAGCGTGCTCGTGTTCCCTCGCCGTCTTCCGGTGGGCAGAGTCGTCCCATGAGGCTTCTGATGCTGGGCGGTACGGAGTTCGTCGGACGGGCCGTCACCGACGCCGCGCTGGAGCGCGGCTGGGACGTCACGGTGTTCCACCGGGGCCGCCACGCGCCCCCACCCGGCGTGAGCGCGCTGACCGGGGACCGGACCGCGGGTGAGCGCGGACTCGCGGCGCTGGCGGACAGCGGGTGGGAAGGGGACCTGGTCGTCGACACCTGGAGCGGTGCGCCCGCCGCCGTCCGGGACGCCGCCCGTCTGCTGTCCGGCCGGGCGGGGCACTTCAGTTACGTCTCCAGCCGCTCCGTGTACGCATACCCGGCCGCCCCGGGGCTCGACGAGGACGGCCCGCTGGTGGCCGACGCCTCGCCCGACGACGGCGGGGACGTCCCGTACGACCGGGCCAAGCGCGGCGGTGAGCTGGCCGCCGTCGACGCCTTCGGGGACCGGGCCCTGCTGGCGAGGGCCGGGCTGATCATCGGCCCCGGGGAGAACATCGGCCGGCTGCCCTGGTGGCTGTCGCGGATCGCCCGGGGCGGACCGGTGATCGCCCCCGGCGGGCCCGAGGTGGAGCTCCAGTACATCGACGCCCGGGACCTGGCGGAGTGGATCCTGGACGCGGCGGCGGGCGGGCTGCACGGTGCGTACAACACCGTCAGCCGCCCCGGCCACACGACCATGGGGGAGCTGCTGGAGGCCTGCGTACGCGTCACCGGTTCCGACGCCGAGCTGCGCTGGACCGCTCCGGAGGTCCTGCTGGCCGCCGGGGCCGAGCCCTGGAGCGACCTGCCGATCTGGCTCCCGCCGGGCGAGCTGTACGACACGCTGCACCGGGGCGACCCCACCAGGGCGTACGCCGCGGGGCTGCGCTGCCGCCCGGCCGGGGAGACCGTCGCGGACACCTGGGCCTGGCTGCGCGCCCTCGGCGGGACGGCGCCCCGGCGCCCCGACCGTCCGGCCGTCGGCCTCGACCCCCGGCTGGAGGCGAAGCTGCTGGCTCTGTGACGTACCGCTTCGTGTGCGTGTCGCGCCGAAGAAGCCTCCTATAGGCCTACGTAAAGGGGCAACAGCGGCGTGTCATACAAAATGACTAAGTGTTAACCATGCATATTGCGCGGCATGGAACAGAAGGCGCGCAGGCGCGGCAACGCAATCCGGGCAGCAGTGACAGTGGCCACGGCCGCGGCGATGGTGGGCGTGCTGGCCCCGGCCGCGGGTGCCGATCCGCTGCCGGGCGGACTGGGACCCTGCCTCGGCAGCGCCTGCCCGCCCAGTTGGAACGACCCGAACAACGGCCCGGTCACCAACTTCGACAGCAACATCAACGTCTACGTCGGCGGGAACTTCCTGGTCCGGGAGGCGGCGGCCGAGGCGGAGGGGAAGGTCGTCACCCTCGGACAGTTCGACATGGACAAGCGGGACGGGGTCTCGCAGATCTACAACGTCGGCATCGCGGGCGTCGGTTCGCGGGTGCCGCCGCCGGACGGCTCCGACTACCTCACGGCGGGCGGCGACGTGACCATCGCCGCCGGCGAGCGCCTGCTCGCCGAGGAGGGTACGCACTCGGGCCGCGTCGCGTACGCGGGTGAGCTCACGGGCACGGTGAACCCCACCACCGCCCCACGCTTCGACGCGGACGCGGCCGCCCCGTACACGGAGCTGCGCCCGCAGCTCACCGAGGCCAGCCGCTGCTACGCGTACGACGGCGACGAGCACCGGGAGGCGACGGGCACCTGGGTGAAGACCGGTGACATCATGACGTTCACCGGTGACGGCTCGTCCGCGATCCAGATCTTCGACGTGGACGCGGACCTGGAGTCGGAGGCCGGCGGCAACACGGGGTTCGTGTTCAACGGCATCCCCGAGGGCGCGACCGTCCTCGTCAACGTCTACGGCGGCACCCGCAGCGTCGCCACGTTCATGGGCTCGTTCCCCAACGAGGGCCTCCGCGAGAACCTGCTGTGGAACTTCCCGGACGCCACCGACCTCTCCTTGACCGGCCCGGCCCAGTTCGAGGGCAGTGTGCTGGTGGGCCAGCCGACGAGCACCACCGTGCTCAGCATGAGCGGCACCAACGGCCGCTTCTACACGGCGGGTTCGCTCACCCACACCTCGGCGGGCGCGTCGGGCGGCCAGGAGATCCACGCGTACCCCTTCGACGGCGACCTGCCGACCTGCTCGCCCGACCCGACGCCGACGCCGACGGATCCCACACCGACGCCGACGGATCCGACGCCGACGCCGACGGATCCGACGCCGACGCCGACGGATCCCACACCGACGCCGACGGATCCGACGCCGACTCCCACGGATCCCACACCGACTCCCACGGATCCCACACCGACTCCCACGCCGACGGATCCGACGCCGACCCCCACGGATCCCACGCCGACCCCCACCGACCCCACGCCGACCCCGACACACCCCACTCCCACCTCCACCCCCACCGGCCACACGCCGCATCCCACGCACTCGCCGAGCCATCCGGGTGAGCTGCCCGACACCGGCTCGCGGGGCGGCGAGTGGATCATCGGGTCCATCGCGGCCGCGCTGGTCGCCGCGGGCGGCACGGTTCTCGTGGCCACGCGCAGGGCTCGTCGCCGCACCTTCTAGCAGGCACGAAGCACCGCCCGCCGGCGTGGTTCGATGACCGAACCACCGTTGCGCCCGAGGCGTGTCCGGGGCGACGACCGGGACCACGAGGTCCCGGTCGTCGCCCCCGCCCGCCTCGTCGCCCCCGTCCGGTACGAGGCGATGAAGCCCGGCGGCAGGGCCGGGCACGGAGAACATCTGGCACGGTGAACGACGAGACGAGAGGAAGACGAACCCAGTGATCGGCCCCCTTATCGCGGTGACCGGAGCGACCGGAGCGGTCGGCGGCCGGGTCGCCCGACGGCTGGCCCGGACCGGCGTACCCGTACGGCTCCTCGGCCGCGACCCCGCCCGGCTGCCCGACCTGCCCGGCGCCGACCACGCGCCCGCCGCCCGCTACGGCGACGCGGAGGCCATGCGCCGGGCCCTCGACGGGGCTCACACTCTGTTCCTGGTCTCCGCCCACGAAAGCCCCTACCGGGTCCGCGAGCACACCACGGCGATCGACGCCGCCGTGGCGGTGGGCGTGGAGCGGATCGTGTACGTGTCCTTCCAGGGGGCCGCGCCCGACGCCACGTTCACCTTCGCCCGCGACCACTGGGACACCGAGGCCCACATCCGTACGGCCGAGATCCGCCACACCTTCCTGCGCGACAACTGGTATCTGGCGGGGCTGCCCGCGATGGCCGGCACCGACGGCGTGCTGCGCGGGCCGGCGGGCGACGGGCGGGTGGCGGCCGTCGCCCACGAGGACATCGCCGACGCGGCGGCGGCCGTGCTCCTCGACGAGGGCACGGACCACGACGACCGGGTCTACGACCTCACCGGGCCCGAGGCGCTCACCCTCGCCGAGGCGGCCGAGGAGCTGAGCCGGGTCACCGGGCGCCCCGTCGTCTACGTCCCCGAGACGCGCGAGGAGGCCTACGCCTCCCGGGCCGGCTACGGGGCGGAGGACTGGGAGGTGGCCGGCTGGGTCACCTCGTACGAGGCCATCGCCGAGGGGGAGCTGGCCGCCGTCTCCGACGAGGTGCCCAGGCTCACCGGCCACCCGGCGCGAAGCTTCGCCCGGTTCCTGGTGGAGAATCCGGACAGCTACCGTCACCTGCTGCCCGGCGGCTGACCGGGAGGCCCCGGTTCAGCGCCACGGGATGTGCCGCCACGGGCTGCCCTCGCTCTCCGCCAGCAGGCGGTGGGCGAGGACGTTCTTCTCGTAGAAAGGCCCGTACTGCTCCTCGTCGAACCGCAGCACCCGCCCCAGCGAGTAGCCCGCCGAGAACTCCTCCCAGGAGCGGTGGGCCGACTTGCTCAGCGCCCCGGCGTAGACGATCGCCTGCTCCGCGTCGGCGGGGGCGCAGTAGCGTGCCGACAGCCCCCAGCGCGCCAGGTTCACCGCCCGCCCGTAGTCGTAGGCGACCGTCGTGCGGACCCGGCCGTCCGGCGGCAGCAGCCCGTCCGCGCGGAACCGGGCCTCGTAGCGCATGATCCGCCGCACCAGCTCCTCGATGCCCTTGACCGTGCCGGAGTCCGCCCCCAGGTCCTGGGCGTGGCCGGCCGCGGTCTCCCGCCACAGGTCGGCCGAGGGCAACTCGCCCAGCGCGGACGCCAGCTGGTCGCGGGTACGCAGCACGAAGTCCGGTTCCGGCGGGCTGTTACGGGCCTCCAGCAGGGTGTCCAGCTGCTTGCGCCACTCCGCGTGCCCGGTGATGCCCCAGGACGTACGGAGCAGATCGCGCTCGGTGGTGTATTCGCGGTAGACCGTGCCGACCTCGTTCCACGGCACCGCGTTCCCGATCGCCAGATGCGCTCCGCAGGCCAGCCCGTACGCCAGCGGCCCGTGCAGCGCACCGTGGCGCAGCGCGAGCAGCCGGTTCTCCGGGAGACGGTCGTTCTCCGCGTACGCGCGCTGCCACAGCGCCAGGTCCGTCGGGCCCGTCGGCAACAGCAGCTGGCCGGGCGTCCCCACGTTCACCCCGAGGAACACGCGCGGGTCGGACCAGCCGAACTCGGCGGCCCACCGCAGCGAGACCCCGTGGAAGACCCAGTCCGGATGCCAGGCGGGCAGCATGCCCCGGGTGAGCACCGGGCGGCAGACGAAGCCGGCCGGGTCGTGGTGCGCGCGCCAGGTGATGGTGTCCGGCTTCGCGTCCGCCTCGGCGCGCGGGGCCGGGATATACAGCTGGGCCCCGGCGAGTGCCGCCAGTTGGGCCCGGGCGTCGCCGCGCAGTGCCGCCTCGTGGAGGAGCTGCTCGGTCTCGGACGGCGGGGTCCAGGGGGCGGGCGGCCAGGGGGCCGGGGGCGCGGTGGGAGGGTTCGGGTTCATGACCAGGGGATGTTCCGGTAGGGGCTGGTGGGGTCCTCGGTCAGCATGCGGTGCTCGGCGAGCGACTGCAGGTACGTGGGCTCGGCGGCCTCCGGGCCGTCGTCCTCGGCCCCGTGGACCACCCGGGCCATGAGGTAGCCGAGGGAGAAGTCCGCCCACGAGGAGTAGGCCGCCCGGGCGAGTTCGCCGATCCGCAGGACGTCCTGCTCGGCCTCGTGCGGATCGCCGTACCGGGCGCCGAGCGCGAGCCGTACGACGTTGACCGCCCGGCCGAGGTCGAAGGCGGCCAGGGTGTCGACACGGCCGTCCGGGGCGAGTACGCCGTCGGCCCGGAACTTCTCCTCGTACAGGGCGACGTGACGCAGCGCCCGGTCCGCCACCGCCCGGTCGTCGGCGTCGCGCGCGGCGAAGGCACGGGCCACCGCGTCGGACCACTCCTCGCGCGTCGGCGTGCGTCCCAGCCGGTGCGCCAGGGTGTGCCGGGTGCGCAGGACGGCTTCCTGGACGCGCCCGACCAGCTGGTTCTTCATCAGCGACGCTAGGCGGTCACGGTACTCGGCGCGGTGCGGGATGCCCCACGGGCTGCGCAGCCGGGCCCGGTCGGTCGCGTAGTTCTCGTAAGCGGCGCCGAGCCGGTTCCAGATCAGGCCGTTGGTGACGGACAGATGGGCGCCGAGCGCCAGCCCGTGGGCGAGCGGCCCGTGCAGCGGCCCACCGCCGTCGGTGAGCAGGACGCCCCGCTGGGCCCCGCCGGAGTGCTCGTCGGCCTTCACCCAGGCCTTCAGGCGCTTGGGCCGGGCGTCGACCATCGCCGCGTACGGGGTGCCGTGGTTCACCGCGAGGCGGCGCACGTCGTACGGCCAGATCCGGGCCAGCTCGCCGATGCTCACCTCGCGGAAGACCCACTCCGGGTGCCAGGGCGGCAGCATCCCCTGGGTCAGGACCGGGACGCAGGTCCGCCCGGAGGCCTCGTCGCGGATCGCGCGCAGGGGGGCCGTCCAGCCGGGGATGTCCGCGTGCAGCCGGGCGACCAGCACGTACAGCCGGGTCCGCGCGAGCAGCTCCACGACCGCGTCGGCGCCGCCGCCCGCGACGGCCGCGGACAGCGCGCGCTCGATCTCCGTGGGCGGCGTGGGCGGCGGGTGGGCCGGTGGGTGTGGCGCTGGTCGCGCGTACGGCGACGGATCCGGCCCGTACCCTCCGTGCGCGGCGGCCACCGCTCGGCCGCTCTCTGTTTCTGCCCCGTTCCCCGTTGTCACGGTGAGATCCTACGGAACGGGGCCCGCAGGTGTGCCGGGGGAGGCCCCGGGGGTCCGGAGACGGGCCCCGCGGACGGGGTTTCGTCGGCGGTCAGAGCCCGGCCGGGCGCACCAGCCCCGACTCGTACGCGAAAACCGCCGCCTGGGTCCGGTCGCGGACGCCCAACTTGACCAGGATCCGGCCCACATGGGTCTTCACCGTCTGCTCCGCCACGATGAGCTGCCGGGCGATCTCCGCGTTCGACAGGCCGCCCGCGATCAGCGTCAGCACCTCCGTCTCGCGCTCCGTCAGATCCCCGACCCGTGCCTTGAGCGGCGAACGCGGGGCCCCGGCCGTCCGGGAGAACTCCACGATGAGCCGCTTGGTGATGTTCGGCGAGAGCAGTGCGTCGCCCGCCGCCACCACCCGTACCGCGTGCGCGAGTTCGTCGGCCGACGCGTCCTTCAGCAGGAAGCCCGAAGCGCCCGCGCGCAGCGCCTCGTAGACGTACTCGTCGAGATCGAAGGTGGTCAGCACGAGCACCTTCACCGCCGAGTCCTCCGGGGAGGTGATCCGCCGGGTGGCCTCGATACCGCCCAGCTCCGGCATCCGGATGTCCATCAGGACGACGTCCGGGGCGAGTTCGGCGACCATGTCGACCGCGTCGAGCCCGTTGACGGCCTGACCGACGACCTCGATGTCCGGCTCGGCGTTCAGCAGGACCGTGAAGCCCTGGCGGACCATCATCTGGTCGTCGGCGATCACGGCGCGGATGGGCGGTGTCATGGGGCGTCCTCGGTCGTCTCGGTGCTGGTGGGAAGGATCGCGGTGACTTCCCAGCCGCCTTCGGGCGTGGGGCCGGTGGCCAGCTCGCCGCCGAGCATCGCCGCGCGTTCGCGCATCCCGAGCAGGCCGTGGCGTACGCCCGGGGAGGGGGCCGCCGGGCGGTCCGGCGGCGAGTTGACGACCCGGACGGTCAGTCCGGCGGGCCGGTGGCCGATCACCACCTCGGCGCTCGCGCTGGGTGCGTGGCGCATCACGTTGCTCAGGGCCTCCTGCACGATGCGGTACGCGGACAGCTCGACGCCCGGCGGAAGGGGGCGGGGATCGCCGGTCGTGGACCGGGTGACGGCGAGACCGGCCGAGCGCACCGTGGCGAGCAGGCCGTCGAGGCCGCCGAGGCCCGGCTGCGGGGCGTGCCGCGCACTCTGCGACGGGGCGTCCTCCGAGCGCAGGACGCCCAGCACCCTGCGCAGCTCGGTGAGGGCTTCCAGGGCGTTCTCACGGATGCCGGTCAGATTCTCCCGCAGCTCCTCGGTGGGGTGCTCCACCAGGTGCGGGGCGACCTGCGCCTGGATGGAGATCACCGACATGTGGTGGGCGACCACGTCGTGCAGCTCTCGGGCGATCCGGCCGCGCTCCTCCAGCAGGGTGCGCCGGGCCCGCTCCTCGGCGGTCAGTTCGGCCTGGACGACGAGGTCCTTACGGGCCAGGCGAAGGCTGCGCAGTGCGGTACCGAGGGCCAGCGCGGTGACGAGCACGAGCGAGGTCACGGCATAGCTCACATGCGGCAGCGGCGGCGTGTGCAGGGCGACGTACAGCGCCGGCGCCAGGGAGAGAACCAGCGCGGCCACCGCGCGGCGGGGCCGGACCCGCAACGCCAGCAGGAACAGGGCGCCGCCCTGCAACGCCGCTCCCGCGAAGGGGGTGGGATACAGGAACTCGTCGGTTCGAGGGAGACCGTTGACCCACGGGTAGGGCGGGTCCGCGGGAGCGGCGGCCACGGTGACCAGCACCGCCACGACCGACAGTGCGGTCGCCGCCCACCAGGCGCCCACCGGACGGATCATTCCGGCCACCAGCGCCGTGGACTGGGCAACGGCCATCAGCACCGCCAAGCCGCTGACCGAGGCGCCGTACGGGGTGAGTTCGACGGTACGGATCACCACGACGGCTACCGCGGTGATCACCAGCAGCACCAGGAACACCGGACGCCACACCGGCGCGTTCGGCTCTCCCATGCGGGGCACCCGGTCGACCGGCGCGGCCCACAACTCCTCGTGCAGGGCACGCGGCACACGGCGCACCGCCGCCCGTAGACGTAGCGCCCTCGATGACGTCACCGCCCCCACCGCCCCCTTGGCTCCGCTCTTGCTCAGACTAGGCACGACGTGCGTGTCCCTTCCGCTCGGGGGAGGACTCCCGTACGACGAGGGAGCCCCCGCCAGGGCGCCGCCCGCCGTGCTCGTAACCCCGGAACGCGGCCCAGCACACCAGCAGGGCCAGCGCGAACACCGGCAGCCACAGCACGCGGGCGAGCACCCAGCCGGCGCCGTCGGGCACGGTGTGCAGCCCCGCCAGCGGGCCGTCCGCGATCAGCGACGCACCCGTCGTGACGATGATCATCGCGGTCTGGTGCCACAGGAAGACGGTCATCGCCGACAGGTTCACCACCGCCACCACCGCCCAGACCGCGGGCCTCCGCAGCGCCCGGCGCAGGGGACCGAGCAGCAGCAGCGCCGCCCCGCACTGCGCCAGGCCGAACGCCACGGCGGCCAGGCTCGGCGGATCCAGATTGGACATCCGGCCGCCCGGAACGCCGACCATGGCGGCCGGATACCCGGCCCACCCAACGAGCGCGACGGCCGCCGCCGCGCCGCCGAGCAGCAGCGCCCAGCGGCCCGCCCGGCCGCGCATCCCGCCCCGGGCCACCAGCGCCCCCAGGCAGTACGGCACCAGCCAGCCCGCGACCACGTTGATCCACTCCAGTTCACGAGGACCGCCGAGACCCAGGCGTACGAGGTCGACGTGCAGCACCACCACGAGCGGCCACAGCGGGTGCAGCCGCGCCACCAGGGGAGTCAGCGCGGTCAGCGCGGCGAAGACCAGCAGGAACCACAGCGGGGACCAGACCAGCTTGACCAGCGCGCGGACCGTCGCATCACCCACCCCGGCCACCAGCATCGCGGCCGCCGCGAGCGCCCACACCACGAGCACCGCCGACACCGGCCGGAACAGGCGCCCCAGCCGGCCGCCCACCCACTGCCCGTACGGCACGCCGCGCTGCCGGGCCGAGGCCCAACTCCCCGCCGCCACCTGCCCGCCCACCAGGAAGAACACCGCGAGGGTCTGGAACACCCAGGAGACCGGGTGGAGTTCAGGCAGATACGTCAGCGGGCTGGCCCCGCGCACCGTGCCGCTGTCGGTGACCAGCGCGGTCACCAGCCAGTGCCCGCCCACCACACCGAGGATCGCCAGGGCCCGCAGGGTGTCGACGGCCCGGTCGCGGCCGGGCGGGGTGGCGGCCTCGATCCGTGCGACGAGACCGGTCATCGGGAGGCTCCCAGCGGTTCGACGCCCGCCGCGATCCGGGCCAGGTTGGTCAAGGAGCGCGAACCGGGCAGCAGGTAGTCGCTGTGGCCGCCGTCGCCCGCGTCGAACACCTCGGCCCCGAAGCGGTCCGCCACCGGATCGGTCCCGAAGCCGAGCGTCGCGACGAACGGCACCCGCACCCGGACATGGGGCACCCGGGCGATCCAGTCCCCGCCGCTCCGGCCCGCCCACACCTGCGCCCCGGTGCGCAGCGAGGAGGCGTCCCGGGCTCCGACCCCGGGGCTGCCGTAGAGGACGAGGGCGTCGGCCGCCGTCCCCGGCGCGGACCGGGCGCAGATCACCGAACCGTAGGAGTGGCAGAGCAGGCTGATCCGGGCGGCGGGCCGCACCGCGCGCAGCCCGTCCACCAGCGTGCGCAGCCCCGGCGCGGCCCCGTCGGCCCGCCCCGTGGTCAGCGCGGCCGGACTCACGGTGGCGGGCGTGCGGTAGCCGAGCCAGACGACGACGGCCGCGCCCCCGCCCAACTCCCGGTGCAGAGCCCTGGCATCACGCCGCAGCCGCCAGTACGCGTCCAGCCCGACGCCCGCACCGGGCACCAGCACCGCGATCCGCCGGGCCGCGGACAACTCCCCGACGACCTCCGTGGTCCGGCCGCCGTCCCGCCCGTCGAAGGCGAGGAACTGCCTCCCCGGCGCGGCCATCTCCCGCAGCGAGGCCGCCCGCCTGAGATCCCCGTGCCCCCGCGCCGCCCGCTCGGCCGCCCGGATGTCCTGCCGGCTCACCGCGTACCGCCGGGCGAGCGCCGCCTGCCCCGCGTCCCGCAGCGGCCCGTGAGCGGTCGGCGCGGGGGGCGGGCACGGCGGCGGGCCGGGCCGCTCCGGACACCGGCACGGCCACCCCGAAGGTGACGAGGGCGGCGAGCAGGGCGCGGAGCGGGCGGGTTCCGCGCGGGCGGTCGGGCATGGGGTGGGGTCCTTCCGTACCAGGGGCATCGTGTGCTTCCGGTACAGAAGTTATGGACGGGGGGCGGTAGTCGGCGTCCCGCCGGAGAGGGCACCTGCGGGGTGGCTCTCAGGTATGACGTGGGGGACGTGGCAGGTGGCCGGCTCCGGTCGGCGCACGGCGCACGGCGCACGGCTCCGGCCGGTGAGGCGAGGCGAGGTGCGGTGTCGGCCTCGCCCCGTGAGGTGGGTCTCGGCCGGCGCGGCGTCAGGCGCGGCCGGTGTGCTCCAGGACGGCGGCGGCGAGCGGGGCGAGAACCTCGCGGGGGAGCGCGTGGCCCATGCCCGGGATCTCGACGAGCCGCGCGCCGCGGATCGCCTGGGCGAGGTGTTCGGAGTGCGGGGGCGGGAAGACGGGTTCGGCAAGGGCCGAGACGACCAGGGCGGGCACGCGGGTCCGGGCGAGCTGCTCGGTGCGGTCCATTCCGGAGTAGTCGGCGCGGGCGTGCGCGGAGCCGGCACGGTGGTGCCCGGTGTGCTCGATGATCCGGCGCTCCAGGGCCCGGGCGCGGTCGGCGTCGAAGGGGATCATGCCGCCCCCGAGCGCCCGCCAGTGCTCTACGCGCCGCTCCAACTCGGCCTCGGGGCCCAGCTCCTCGACCGGCCGGGACCACAGCTCCAGCAGTGCGGGCGCGACGCCGGGGAGCTGCTCGGGCGGGACGCGGGCGCCGTCCGGGGCGGTGTACGGGACGGAGCTGAGCGCTCTGGTCCCGAACACCGTCGCGCTCAGGAGCCGCTCGGGGTGGTCGGCGATCAGCAGCTGGGTGAGCATGCCGCCCAGCGACATCCCCACGACGTGCGCGCGCTCCACGCCGAACGCGTCGAGCACGGCCACGGCGTCCTCGGCCAGCGCGGTGAGCGGGTAGGGCCGCTCGTCGAAGGCCCAGGTGGACCGGCCGGTGTCCCGGTGGTCGTAACGGATCACACGATGCCGGGCGGCGAGCAGCACCACCAGCTCGTCGGGCCAGCCGAGCCCGGACGCCTGCGCGCCCATGACCAGCAGCAGGGCGGGGGCGTCGGGAGCGCCGTGTTCCTCCGCCCAGAGGCGTACGCCGGGGGCGACTTCGACGAAGCGTTCCATGGTGGACCTCGCTGTCCTGGTGAGTCGGCAGGCTGAGACGATACGGTCCGTCTCGCTTGGAATGTAACGCATCGCCGGGCGCTGGGCCAGTGGGTACGAGAACGGCCCCGGTCCGCACGCGATGACGCGCGGGCCGGGGCCGCCGAAGCGTTGATCCGGAGATCAGGCCTTCTTGGTCTCCCAGAAGATCCGGTCGACCTCGGCGATGAGGTCCAGGGCCTTCTGGCCCGTCTTCGGGTCGTTCGAGCCCTTGGCCGCGGAGAGCGCCTTCAGGGTGTCGTTGACCAGCTGGTGCAGCTCCGGGTACTTCTCGAAGTGCGGGGGCTTGAAGTAGTCGCTCCAGAGCACCGAGATGTGGTGCTTCGCGAGCTCGGCGCGCTGCTCCTTGATCAGGACGGCGCGGGTGCGGAAGTCCGCGTCCTCGTTGGCCTGGTACTTCTCCTGGACGGCCTTGACCGACTCGGCCTCGATGCGGGCCTGGGCCGGGTCGTACACGCCGCAGGGCAGGTCGCAGTGGGCGCTGACCTTCACCTTGGGGGCAAACAGGCGGGAAAGCATGGAGCTGTCCTCCTCGTGATCGTCTTCTCAGGTGGGACATTACTCCGTGGAGCGCCGGTTTCCGCGGCTGCCCCAGGGGCTTAGGTCAAAAGTCCGGTGTGAGAATCGGGCCGTCGGCCGAATGTACGGAGCCGTGTGCGGGGCGATGTGCTGACGATGTGCTGGAGGAGGAACCGGGAGGTGCCGGAGATGCCGGAGAGGCGACAGGTGTCCGGAGGTGGGCGGGTGACGCGGCGTCCGCTGCGGGTGGTGGAGGTGACGGGCCCCTCGATGGTGCCCACGCTCTACCACGGCGACCTGCTGCTCGTGCAGTACGGGGCGCCCGTGAGCCCCGGTGACGTGGTGATCCTGCGGCACCCCTTCCAGCAGGACCTGCTGGTGGTCAAACGGGCCACCGAGCGGCGGCCCGGCGGCTGGTGGGTGCGGGGCGACAACACCTTCGCGGGCGGGGACAGCACCGACTACGGGACCGTGCCGGAGGAGCTGGTGCTGGCCCGGGTGCGGGCCCGCTACCGGCCCCTGGCGAAGGGTCAGCGGTCGGTGACGGCGGTGCTGGGCTGGGCGGTCTCCGCGCTGCGGCCGGTGCGCTCGGCCTCCTCGCGCTTGCGGGCCCGGTAGGCGGCCACGTTCGCGCGGGTCGCGCACCGGTCCGAGCAGTAGCGCCTGGAGCGGTTGGTGGAGGTGTCCAGGTAGGCGTTGCGGCACGGCGCCGCCTCGCACAGGCCGAGGCGGTCCACACCGTGCTCGGTGAGGTGGAAGGCCAGGCCCATCGCCGCGATGGCCGCGTAGCCGGCGGTCGCGTTCGACGGGTGGTCGGCCAGGTGCATGTGCCAGTCCGGCCTGCCGTCCTGGTCGCGTACGTCGTGCCCGGAGATCTGCGGGCTCACCGGGAACTCCAGCAGCAGCGAGTTCAGCAGGTCGACCGCGAGCGTCTCGTCGCCGCCGTCCGCCGCGTCGAAGACCGCGCGCAGCCGCGCCCGTACGGAACGGAACCGGGTCACGTCGGCGTCCGTCGTCCGCCGTGCCGCCTGTTGATTCGCTCCGAACAGCTCCCGGACCGCCTCGACGGAGGTGAGGGCGTCCTTGTTACGGGCCGGCTCCTCGGTGTTGACCAGGCGCACGGCATAGTCCGAGTAATAGGCCAGTTCCACTTGTAGTCCTTACGGTGTCGGTCTAAAGTCGGGACATCGGCCAGTGTAATGGTCGATCGACGTGAACAGGTATTACGTGGAGGTTGACGTGACGGAGACGGCTACGGGCACCGACTGGCAGTCCTGGCAGGAGAGCTGGGACCGGCAACAGGAGTGGTACATGCCCGACCGCGAGGAGCGGTTCCGGGTGATGCTGGACATGGTCGAGGCGGTCGTCGGACCGGAACCGCGGGTGCTCGACCTCGCGTGCGGTACGGGAAGTATTACGGACCGGCTCCTCAAGCGGTTCCCGAACGCCACGAGCACCGGAGTCGATCTCGACCCCGCGCTCCTGGCCATCGCCCGCGGCACCTTCGACGGCGACGACCGGGTCGCTTTCGTCACCGCCGACCTCAAGGACCCCGACTGGACGGCCCGCCTGCCCCACACCTCGTACGACGCCGTCCTCACCGCCACCGCCCTGCACTGGCTGCACACCGATCCGCTCGCCACGCTGTACGGGCAGATCGGTGGCCTCGTCCGGGACGGCGGGGTGTTCATGAACGCCGACCACATGATCGACCCGGCCACGCCCCGCATCAACGCCGCCGAACGCGCCCACCGGCACGCCGCGATGGACCGGGCCAAGGCCGCCGGGGCGCTGGACTGGGCCGACTGGTGGGCCGTCGCCGCGAAGGACCCCGTCCTGGCCGCGCCCACCGCCGAGCGGTTCGCGATCTACGGCGAGCACGCGGACGGCGACATGCCCTCCGCCGACTGGCACGCCCGCACCCTGCTGGCCTCCGGCTTCGGTGAGGCCCGCGCGGTCTGGGCGTCCCCCTCGGACACCCTGGTCCTCGCCGTGAAGTAGGCGCCCGCGAACGGCGGCAGCGTACAGAGGCGAGAGGAGGGGCGGTACGGGCGTCGGGCCCGTACCGCCCCCTTTTCCTGTCGCCACCCGCAACCTCCGCCTGCCCCCGGCGCACTGGAAGGGTGAGACGGTCCGCCTCCGCGGGCCGGGAGCGGGGAGAGAAGGGGGCGGGAATGCGGATTCCGGAGAGGGGCCCAGATGCGGGCCTATGACGACGCGGCACTGCACGACTTCGTGGAGGGCAGACGCACCGCGCTGTTCCGCAGCGCCTATCTGCTCTGCGGCGACCGGCACGAGGCCGAGGACCTCGTCCAGAGCACCCTGGTCAAGGTCGTCCTCGGCGGCCGGCGGCACGGACGGCTCGACAACATCGAGGCGTACGCCCGTAAGACGCTGGTCAACACGTTCATCGCGAGCCGCCGGCGGTTCTGGCGGCGGGAGCGGGCGTACGGCGAACTGCCCGACCGCCCGGGGAACGCGGCCGACACGGACACCGGCCTGGTCGTCAGAGAGGCGCTCGCCCGGCTCACGGCCAGACAGCGGGCGGTGCTGGTGCTCCGCTACTGGGAGGACCTGAGCGTGGAGGCCACGGCCGAGGCACTCGGGATGCGGACGAACACGGTCAAGAGCCTCACGGCTCGGGGCCTGGCGGCGCTGCGCGCCGGGATGGCGGAGGAATTGGTATGAACGACGTGCGTGAACTGCTCGTCCGCGCCGCCGAGGGAGCGGGGAAGCCCGCGTTCTCCGCGGGGGCCGTGTACGCGAAGGCCGCCCGGATCCGCAGGCGCCGCCGCGCCGCCGCTTCCGCCGCCGTCCTCGCGGTGGTCGCCGCCGGGGCGTTCGCCCTGCCCCGGACGGGCGGCGACGAGGACCCCGCGCGCACCTCGGTGGCGTCGGCCGGGCCGTCCGCCTCCCCGACGTCGTCGGCATCGGCTTCGGCTTCGGCTCCCGCGTCGGCCAGGGCCGAACGGCTGGCCGCGCTCCTGCCCGCGGATGTGGGGGAGATCGAAGAGGTCTCGCTCGCCGTGCTCATCAAGAAGGCGACGCCCGAACAGGCGCGGACCACCTACCTCGGCCCGCTGGACGGGCACTACGCGTTCCGCCGGGACGGCGGTGTGGGCTACCTGGTGCTCGCCCTGGAGGACCGGGCGGCGGTGGAGAAGAAGACGGGCCGCCCGGCCGATCCGGACGAGGACCTCTGCGTCCTGGTGGGCCAGCAGCCGTCCCGTTCGGACTGTGAGCGGGAGGTGCTCCCCGACGGCCGGGCCCTGACGACGTGGCACGACACGATGGACGTCGAGGGCGAGGACAGCGTGGACTGGGGGCCCGAGCTGGTCGGCCGGCTCATCCAGCGGGACGGCTCGCAGTTCCTCGTACGCTCCAGCACCGGCTTCGAGGGTTCCGGCACCCAGGGGCCGCTGCTGTCGGAGCCTCCGCTCTCCCGGCAGCAGATGAAGGAGCTGCTCACCGGCACCGAGGTGCTGCCGAAGGGCTGAGGGCGCGGCGCGCACGCGGGGGAGCCCGGCGGGCGCCCGGACGCGCGGGAGGGCGGTACGGACCACGGTCCGCACCGCCCTCCCGTACGCGGGCCTACAGCACCTTGGACAGGAACGACTTCGTCCGGTCGTGCTGCGGGTCGGTCAGCACGTCACGCGGGTGGCCCGACTCGACCACCACGCCGTCGTCCATGAAGACCAGCGCGTCTCCCACCTCGCGGGCGAAGCCCATCTCGTGGGTGACGACGATCATCGTCATGCCGTCCTCGGCCAGGCCGCGCATGACGTCCAGGACGTCGCCGACCAGCTCCGGGTCGAGTGCGGACGTCGGCTCGTCGAAGAGCATCAGCTTCGGCTCCATCGCCAGCGCGCGGGCGATGGCCACGCGCTGCTGCTGCCCGCCGGACAGCTGGGTGGGGTAGTTCCCCGCCTTGTCGGAGAGGCCCACCCGGTCCAGCAGCTTCTCGGCGCGGGCCCGGGCCACGGCCTTGGACTCGCCCTTGACCTGGACCGGGGCCTCCATGACGTTCTCGATGGCCGTCATGTGCGGGAACAGGTTGAAGCGCTGGAAGACCATGCCGATGTCGCGCCGCTGGAGGGCGACCTCGCTGTCCTTCAGCTCGTAGAGCTTGTCGCCCTTCTGCCGGTAGCCGACCAGCTCGCCGTCGACCGAGAGCCGGCCGGCGTTGACCTTCTCCAGGTGGTTGATGCACCGCAGGAAGGTCGACTTGCCGGAGCCGGACGGGCCGATCAGGCAGAACACCTCACGCGGGGCGACCTCCAGGTCGATGCCCTTGAGGATGTGGGCCGCGCCGAAGGACTTGTGGACGCCCTCGGCCTTCACCATGGGGGTGGTCATGCGGAGACACCTCCGGAGGGCCGGTTGCTGAACGCGGCGAGGTTGGTCTTGACGCGCTGCAGCGGCGTCAGCGGCAGCGAGCGCAGCGAGCCGCGGGCGAAGCGGCGCTCCAGGTAGTACTGGCCGACGCTGAACACGCTGGTCATCACGATGTACCAGATGGACGCGACGAACAGCATCTCCATCACCGCGTACGACGTGGAGCCGATCTGCGAGGTGGAGCGGAGCAGTTCGTTGTACGTGACCGCGTACACCAGCGACGAGGTCTTCAGCATGTTGATGAACTCGTTGCCGGTCGGCGGGATGATCACTCGCAGCGCCTGCGGGAGGACCACGCGGCGCATGGTCTTCGCCTGGGTCATGCCCAGCGCGTGCGAGGCCTCGGTCTGGCCCTCGTCGACCGACTGGATGCCGGCCCGGCAGATCTCCGCCATGTAGGCGGCCTCGTTCAGCGCGAGCCCCAGCAGGGCGCACATGAACGGGGTCATGACGTCCGTCATCTCGTCCTTGTAGATGAACGGGATGTTCAGGACCGGGAAGATCAGCGCCAGGTTGAACCAGAGCAGCAGCTGTACGTAGACCGGGGTGCCCCGGAAGAACCAGATGTACAGCCAGGCCACCCAGCTGGTGACCGGGTTCTTCGACAGCCGCATCACGGCCAGCACGACGCCGAGGATCACGCCGAGCACCATCGCGAGGACGCTGATCAGCAGGGTGCGGCCCGCACCGGCGACGACCGTGCTGTCGAACAGCTTGTCGCCCACGGCGTGCCACTGGATGTTGCCCTGCGAGAAGGCGTACCCGAGGGCGACGAGGAGGCCGATGACCACGACGCCGCTGATCCAGCGGCCGACGTGGCGGACCGGGATGGCCTTGATGTTCTCCGGGGCCGGGGTGGCGCCCTTGGAGACGGACACCGGGCCGGCCGGTGAACCGGCGGGTGTCTTGTCGAACTTGTCAGTCATGGTGACTGCCCTTCAGTGGAGCGTCCGGTCACTTGCCGCCGTTGATGGCGGCCTTGTCGATCGCTCCGGTGCCGGCGCCCCACTTGTCGAGCACCTTCTGGTAGGAACCGTCGGCGATGATCGCGTCGACGGCCTCCTTCAGGGCGTCGCGCAGCCCGGTGTTGTCCTTCTTGACGGCGATGCCGAACGGGCCGGCGTCGATCTGCTCGCCCACGACCTCGAACGCCTTGCCGCCGTCGGCCTTGCGGGCCAGGTCGACCGCGACCGGGTAGTCGTTGACGCCGGCGACCGCACCGCCGGACTTGACCCGGGTCTGCGCCTCGGTGTCGTTCTCGAACGACTCGATCTTGATGGCCTTCTCGCCACTCTCCGTACAGGCCTTCGACTGCGTCTTGAGGGCCTTCTCGTACGTGGTGCCGCGCTGCACGGCCGCGGCCTTCCCGCAGAGGTCCTCGATGGACTTGATGTTCTGCGGGTTGCCCTTCTTCGTGTACACGGCGGTACCGGCGAGGAAGTAGTCGACGAAGTCGACGCCCTCGCCCAGCTTCTTGCCCGACTCGTCCAGGCCCTCCTGGCGCTGCTTGTTGTCCGTGATCGACGACATCGCGATGTCGTGGCGTCCGCTGTTCAGGGCGGTGATCAGACCGTCGAAGGAACCGGAGGTGAACCTGAACTCCACCCCGAGCTGCTTGCCGAGGGCTGCGGCCAGATCGGGGTCGACGCCCACGATCTTTCCGTTCTCGACGGACTCCATCGGGGCGTATTCGGCATTCGTGCCGACCTTGATCACACCGGACTTCTGGTACTTCTCCGGCAGCTTCGAGAAGAGCGGCGCGCCGCTCTTGGTCTCCTTGCCGCTGCCTCCCTCCTGGGAGGAGCTGTCGGTCTGGTCGCCACAGGCGGTGAGCAGCAGGGAGCCGGCGACCGCGATGGCGCCGATCGCCGCAATCCGGGACTTCGCGGTCGTACGACGCGTGGTGCTTGCGGTCATGTCGGGATCCTCCGGCAGGTGAGGGTGAGGTGCTGGTGGGCGGCTTGGCACGCACCTTCGAGTGTCGCCACCTTGTGTGATGACGGCATCCTGCCATTTGGACTGGCCCATTCAGGGGTCCCGCCATGTCAAAATCGGATAACGGGCGACCCCCGAACATCAACGGCCGGTCCGCGAGGACCGGACCATCTGTGGGCATTCATTCCCTCTGCCGGAGAATCTTCGGCATGCCTCGACCAGTGGACGGCATTTATGCCGGTTTGCCGACTTGTCCAGATATTCGACTATGAGTCACGTCACCGCGTTGTTATGGACTCGTCCGTAACACCGTTCGTCCGGTAAGAAAGACGTTTACACCCCTCATCCGGGGCTCAGGGCGCGTGTGCGGCGCGCCCGCGCGTATGTACCACCAATCCCTGCCGGGACGGGCCGACCGCCCGGTGCGGGGCGCGTACGCGGTGCCCGCCCACCTCTCCTCAACCAGGAGTGGCCACCCTCAAACGATGAAGACTTAAGGGGTCAACACCATGGCAGCGGAGATCGTCAATCCTCGCAGCGACAGCACCACCGACAGCGGCATCCAGCGCACGAGCGCAGCGGACACCGGGGCCGACGAGCCCTTCGACGCGGCCTTCGCCCTCCACCGGGGCGGGAAGATGGCCGTGCAGTCCACCGTCCCGATCCGGGACAAGGACGACCTTTCCCTGGCGTACACGCCCGGCGTGGCGAAAGTGTGCAGCGCCATCGCCGACAACCCCGAGCTCGTCCACGACTACACCTGGAAGTCGCAGGTCGTGGCCGTCGTGACGGACGGCACCGCCGTGCTCGGTCTCGGCGACATCGGGCCCGAGGCGTCCCTCCCCGTCATGGAGGGCAAGGCCATCCTCTTCAAGCAGTTCGGCGGCGTCGACGCGGTGCCGATCGCTCTCGCGACCACCGACGCCGACGAGATCGTCGACACCGTCGTCCGGCTCGCCCCCTCGTTCGGCGGGGTGAACCTGGAGGACATCTCGGCGCCCCGGTGCTTCGAGATCGAGCGCAAGCTCCAGGAGCGCCTGGACATCCCGGTCTTCCACGACGACCAGCACGGCACCGCGGTCGTCACCCTCGCCGCCCTGCGCAACGCCGCGAAGCTCTCCGGGCGGACGCTGGGCGATCTGCGCGGCGTCATCTCCGGCGCCGGCGCGGCGGGCGTGGCCATCGCCAAGTTCCTGCTGGAGGCCGGGATCGGCGACGTCGCCGTGGCCGACCGCAAGGGCGTCGTCAGCCGCGACCGCGACGACCTCACCGAGGTCAAGCGCGAGCTGGCCGAGCTGACCAACCGGGCCGGCCTCTCCGGTTCGCTGGAGCAGGCGCTCGCCGGCGCGGACGTCTTCATCGGCGTCTCCGGCGGTACGGTCCCGGAGGCGGCGGTGGCCTCGATGGCCCCCGGCGCGTACGTCTTCGCGATGGCCAACCCGAACCCGGAGGTCCACCCGGAGGTCGCGCACAAGTACGCGGCGGTCGTGGCGACCGGGCGGTCCGACTTCCCGAACCAGATCAACAACGTGCTGGCGTTCCCGGGCATCTTCGCGGGCGCGCTCCAGGTCCGGGCCTCCCGGATCACCGAGGGCATGAAGATCGCCGCGGCGAACGCGTTGGCCGACGTGGTCGGCGACGAGCTGGCGGCGGACTACGTGATCCCGTCGCCGTTCGACGAGCGGGTCGCCCCGGCGGTCACCGCGGCGGTGGCGGCGGCGGCCCGTGCGGAGGGTGTGGCCCGGCGCTGATGCCGCGTCGAGCGGTTGGGGGTGGGCGGGGCCTGTACCGGTACGGGCCCCGCCCGCTCTCTGCCTGCGGGGCTCGCACCGCCGGCCGATGTGGTGGCCGGGCAGCGGGTGCCCGCACCTCAAGGCCTTGCGGCGGCTGAGCAGCGGAGGCCCGCATATCAAGCCCCTGCGGCGATTGAGCAGCGGGGGTCCGGGGGCGGAGCCCCCCGGGGCGCTGCCCCGGACCCCGCTCCTCAATCGCCGGAGAGGCTGGTGGTGCGGGCCCACCCCGCTTGGTGCGCGTCACACACGCAGGCGGTTACGCGGTCGCCCCGCCCCGCCTATCGTCGAGCCATGTTCGCCGCCTACGCAGCCCGCATCGATCCCGACCATCCCCTCGACGGCCTGGAGCTGGGTGACCGCCCGGCCCCCGAGGCGCGTCCCGGGTGGACCACCGTCACCGTCCGGGCAGCCTCCCTCAACCACCACGACCTCTGGTCCCTGCGGGGCGTGGGCCTCCCGCAGGACCGGCTGCCGATGATCCTGGGCTGCGACGCGGCCGGCGTCGACCAGGACGGCAACGAGGTCGTCCTGCACTCCGTCATCGGGCAGTCGGGGCACGGCGTCGGGCCGAAGGAGCCGCGCTCCATCCTCACCGAGCGTTATCAGGGCACCTTCGCCGAGCAGGTCACCGTCCCCACCTGGAACGTCCTGCCCAAGCCGAAGGAGCTCAGCTTCGAGGAGGCGGCCTGCCTGCCGACCGCCTGGCTCACCGCGTACCGGATGCTGTTCACCAACGCCGGGGTCCGGCCCGGCGACTCCGTGCTCGTCCAGGGCGCCGGCGGCGGGGTCGCCACCGCCGCGATCGCGCTCGGGAAGGCCGCCGGGCTGCGGGTCTTCGCCACCAGCCGGGACAAGGCCAAGCGTGAGCGGGCGGTCGAACTCGGCGCGCTGGAGGCGTACGAGCCCGGCGCCCGGCTGCCCCAGCGGGTGGACGCCGTCATCGAGACCGTGGGGGCCGCCACCTGGTCCCACTCCGTGAAGTCGCTGCGCCCCGGCGGCACCCTCGTCATCTCCGGGGCCACCAGCGGCGACCGGCCCGCCCACGCCGAGCTGACCCGGATCTTCTTCCTGGAGCTGAAGGTCGTCGGCTCCACCATGGGGTCCAAGGACGAGCTGGAGGACCTGCTCGCGTTCTGCGCGACCACCGGGGTCCGCCCGGTCATCGACGAGGTGCTGCCGCTGGACCGGGCCCGGGAGGGGTTCCGGCGGCTGGAGTCGGGCGACCTCTTCGGGAAGATCGTGCTGAACCCCACCAGCTGAAAGCGTTCGACGCCGCGCTCTTGATGGTTCGTCAGTTCTGCTGATGGGATCGGCCCATGCGAATGGGCAGAGCACTCATGGCAGTTGTCGTCGCGTCCGTGCTCGCGGCGGGGGCCCTCGCCCCCGCCGCCTCGGCGCGCCCCGCACCCGCACCCGTACAGGCCTCCGGGCACGGCATCCCGCCGCTGACCGACGGTCAGGGGCGCACCCTCACCCTGCGCGGCTGGAACGTCGAGGACAAGGCGAACCGCGGCGAGGCCGCCCTCACCGCCATCACCGAACGGCACTTCCGCGACCTGCGCGCGAACGGCTTCAACTTCGCCCGGCTGCTGGTCTTCTGGGACGATCTGGAGCCCCGGCGCGGCCAGTACAGCGAGCGCTACCTCCGGCGCATCGAACGCGTCCTGGACTGGGCGCGCAAGCATCGCGTCCACGTCCTCATCGACGCCCACCAGGACGTCTTCGGGCCCGCGTTCGGGCACCGGGGCATCCCCGCCTGGGCCACCAGGACCGACGGGCTGCCGTTCACCCCGAACCCCGACGACTGGTTCTCCGAGTATTTCCAGCCCGCCGTCCAGCGGGCCTTCACCCACCTCTACGAGGACCCCGACCTCCAGCGCGCCCAGGCCGCCGTGTGGCAGGTCCTCGCGACACGGTTCCGCGACCATCCGGCCGTCATCGGCTACGACCTGATCAACGAGCCGATGGGGGAGCTGCGTGAGGGCGAGGACCTGCCCACCGCCGCCCGCCGGATCGAGGCCCAGTACCTCACCCCGATGTACAACCGGCTCGCCCGCGCCGTCCGGGCGAAGGACCGCGACACCTGGCTCTTCGTCGAGCCGACCCCCATCGTCGGCGAGGGCGTCCCCACCGGGCTCGGCCGGATCGAGGACCGCCGGACCGTGTACGCCCCGCACTTCTACAACACCGCCATGGAGGCGGGTGCGGACTACGATCCCTCGGCCGGCTGGATCGAGGCGTACGAGGCCGCCGTCACCACGTACCCGGCCCGCCACCGGATGCCCGTGGTCGTCGGCGAATGGGGGCCCCTGAACAACGCCCTCCCCCACATGGGCCGCTTCTACCGCGAGGCCGTCGACTCCCTGAACCGCTACAGCTCCGGCTGGGCGGGGTACGTCTGGTGCTACGGCGGCGGCTACTGCGCGGTCGACGAGCACGGCCGCTTCCGTACGAACAAGGAGCGGACCGCCACCCCGTACGCCCCGGCCGTCGCGGGGACCGTCCGCTCGGAGACGTACGACGCGGACACCCGCTCCTACCGCCTCGCCTACCGTGCCGCCGCCCGCCCCGGAGCGACGGAGCTGTCCCTCCCGCCCTCGCCCCGGGGCTGGCGCGTCTCCGTCACCGGCCAGGGGCGCGTTGTCGGCGGTCCCGGCGAGCCGTCGCGCGGGAGGTGGCCAGTCGTACGGGCGTGGCCCGGGGCCGAGGTGGTGGTGACCGTGCGGGAAGGCGGCCCCGTAGGGACGAACTGACCACCCCTGAAGGGGCGCGACCCGGTCCGGATGCGCGCCCGGCCGACGGCGATGTCAACTTTGATTGACGGTGGAGTGATGTCAATGTAGGTTGACATCCATGACCGAAGCAACGGACCTGGCCGCACGCGCCGGTGACCGCGATCCGCGCGTCGGGCTGCGGGCGGTGGCCGCGCTGCGGCGGCTGCTGGAGCAGCTCGAAGCCGTACAAGTCAGAAGTGCCCGCGTCCAGGGCTGGTCGTGGCAGGAGATCGCCGCCGAGCTGGGCGTCAGCCGGCAGGCCGTGCACAAGAAGTACGGGAGGCGTTGATGTTCGAGCGATTCACCCGAGGGGCCCGCGCCACCGTGAAGGGCGCGGTGGGACAGGCCGAGCGCGGCGGGGCCGACTCGGTCACCGAGGAACACCTGCTGCTCGCCCTGCTGGAACAGGAGGGCGGCCGGGCCTCGTTCGCCGTCACCGCCCTCGGCCTCCGGGACCGCCGGGCCTCCCTGGAGGCTTCCTTCGCCGGGGCCCGCCGCCGTGGCGGCCTGACCAAGGCCGACACCGACGCCCTCGCCGGCATCGGGATCGATATCGGCGCGATCGTCTCCCGGGTCGAAGGGGCCCACGGCGAAGGAGCCCTGGCGACCGGCCGGGGCGGACACCGGTGGTGGTGGTCCGGGCACCGCCCCTTCACCCCGGGCGCGAAGACCGTCCTGGAGAAGTCGCTACGGGTCGCCCTGGGGCGCGGCGACCGGTTCATCGGCGAGGAGCACCTGCTCCTGGCCCTCACCGCGATGCCCGGAGTCGTCGCCGACGTCCTCGCCGAGCACGGTGCGACCTACGCGACCGTGCAGCGCGCGCTGTACGGCCCCGGCGCCGACGGGGGCCAGGGACAGGCCAAGGCCGGGTGAGCGTACGCACGGAGAGGCGGGCGCCCGGTTCCGGACGTCCGCCTCTCCGTCGGGCCCCGGCTCAGGCCTTCCCCTCGGCCTCCGTCGTCAGCAGCGCCTCGATCCGCGCCGTCGCCGCGCCCAGGTGGCGGCGGGCCTCCGCGAGCTGGGTCTCCGTCACTCCGTGATCGCGGGCCGCGTCCCGGATGCCGTCGCGGAAATGGTCCAGCAGGCGGTCCAGGTCACGTACCGGGTCGCCCGTGGCCGGCGCGTCCGCGCCCCAGTCGAAGCCGTCGTCGGGAACCGGGGCGGCCGGGGCGGCGTCCGGCTCGGGCTTGCCGAACGGGGGCCAGGCACCGGAGCGCGCGAAGCCGCCGAGCTGGCCGGTGATCTCCGCGAGGCCTTCCCGTACGCCGGAGGGCCAGTCGCCCCGCGCGAAGTGCTCCTGGACCTGGCGGGCGGCGGTCTGCATCTGCTCGCGCGCCTTCTCCTGGGCCTCCTTGGCCTGACGGCGGGCCTGCTGGGCGTCCTCGCGGGCGCGCCGGGACTCGTCCTTCGCCCGGCGTGCCTGCTCCTTCCACTCCTGACCGGCCCGGCGCAGCTCCTCCTTGGCCGTGCGCCACGCCTCGCTGTCGCCGAGGTCGCCCAGGCCGCCGAAGTCGCGGAAGTCACGGAAGTCACCGAAGGGGGAGGAAGGTTCGCCCTTTCCCCTGTCCTTGCCGCTTCCGGCCCCCGCCTTCGTGCCGTGCCGGGACTCCGACGCCGCCGCCCGCATGTCGCTGCGGAGCCGGCCCGCCGCGCCCCTCACGTCGTCGCGTATCTCGGCGGCCAGCTCGGAGACCGAGTCGCGGATCTCCAGCTCCAGGTCGGCCAGTTCGCCGCCGCGGCCCGCCAGCTCCTCGCGCCCAGCGTCGGTGATCGAGTAGACCTTGCGGCCGCCCTCGGTGGCGTGGGTGACCAGGCCCTCGGCCTCCAGTTTGGCCAGCCGCGGGTAGACCGTGCCGGCGGACGGGGCGTACAGGCCCTGGAAGCGCTCCTCCAACAGGCGAATGACCTCGTAGCCGTGGCGGGGAGCCTCGTCCAGGAGCTTGAGGAGGTACAGCCGCAGACGGCCGTGGGCGAATACGGGAGGCATGTCAGAGAACCTTTCCGGTCGGCTCGGTGGCGTACGCGTCGTCCTCGGCGGGCGGCCTGCGCAACAGGGCGATCGAACCGGACACGGTCGTCGCCCGCAGGGTCCCCGTCCCGGCGCCCAGCGTGCCGGTGATCTTCTTCGCCCCCCACTGCCCGCCGACCCGCAGGTCCTCGAAGGCGTTGGAGACGGCCCCGCTCGCGGTGTTCGCCTCGACCCTGGCGTCGGCCGGGTGCGGCAGCCGGATCGCGATCTCGCCGGACACGGTGGTCAGCCGGATGTCCGTGGGCTTCCCGGACGGGTCGACGTCCACCACCATGGCGCCGCTGACCGACTCGGCCCGGACCGAGGTCCCCGCGCCGTCGACCACCGTCAGATCGCCGGACACGGAGTGGAAGCGCAGGTCCCCCGTGACGCTCTGGGCCTCCAGGCTGCCCGACACGGACTCCCCGCGCACCGCGCCGGTCAGCCCGACGAGCGTGGAGTCCCCGGTGATGCCGCGGACCTCGGTGCGGCCGCTGATACCGGAGACGACGGCCCCGGCGCCGATCACGCCGACCTCGACCGAGGAAGCGGCCGGCACGACGAGCGTGACCACGGCGCTGCGGCGGCGGCCCTTGGGGTCGAACCAGCGCAGCAAGTCCTGCCAGGGCAGGTCCTCGTAGGCCACGGTGAGCCGGCCGTCCTCCTGGGTCACGATCAGCGGCGGGCCCTCGATCGCGGAGATCTCCAGCCGGGCGTCCGGCTCGTCGGTCCCGACCACGTTGACCGTGCCGTCGACGATGCGCACGTGGAGCGCCGCCACCGGATCCCCGAAGGCGAGCTTCCGCGGCTCGGCGATGGTCCATGTCGACACAGGCATGGATGTGACCTCCCGGAAAGCGTGGCAACGCAACATATCGCGTCTCGTCCAGAACACGATATATCGCGGATGGGTGAAGTCAAGGGGAGTCGGAGGAGGGTGGTGGGTGAGGTCGGGCGAGGTCAGGTGGTGCTGGCAGGGGGTAAATTGCACGCAGCAACGTCAAAAAGGGGCATATTGCCCTAGCGTGTGAGCCATGAACGCGACATCCACCGGGGCCCTCCTGCTGTGCCGGGCCGACCCCGAGACCGTACGGCCGCTCGCCCACCTGCTGCGCGAGCAGATGCTGCTGGCCCGGGCGGGCGAGGAGTGGAGCGTGCTCGTCCCGGAGGGGAAGCCCTGGCGGAGCGGGGGTGAGGGGAGGGGCCCGGAGCAGGAGGCCGAGCCGGTGGACCGGGTCCTCGGCGGCTGGGCCACCGCGCTCGCCGTCGGCTCCACCTGGCCGGTGCTCGCCCTGTGGTGGGACGCCGACCGGGCCGGGTTCACCCTCGCCGCCGGATTCCGCCGGCCCGTGGGCTACGTCTGGCTGACCGACGGCACCCCGGTGGGCGAGGGCGAGGCTCTGCGCACCTTCGCGCTCCGGCTCGGCCTCGACCCGGTGCTGGACGTACAGGCGCTGGAGGAGCTGACCCGCCCCGATCCGGACGGGGACGCGGACACCCGGCTGCGCGGACTGCTCGCCGTTCTCACCCGCACCGGACTGACCCTGCCCGCCGGGCTCTCACCGGGCGAGAGCGCGGACCGGCTGCGGAGCGTCGCGGCGGTACAGCGTGGGGTGGAACGCGTCGAGTGGGCCGGCTGGCGCGATGCCGTACGCGTGGAACTGGACGCGGTCGAGAGCAGCAGGATCGGCCCGTGGGTGCGCGGCCCCCGCGCCCGTGCCGTCGCCGCCGTCCAGCTCGCGGCCGGGCTCCCGCTCCTGCTGTGGGGCTGTCTCTTATACACATCT
>NZ_NTGZ01000069.1 GCF_002551245.1 Streptomyces sp. rh34 | reverse complement strand
GGGCCGCACGGCGCCTGCCGCTCCAGGCGCCTGCCGGGCGTCTCCTCCCCATCAGCCCGGCCGCCGTTGATCTCTACGCCGTCGGCGTCCACTGGGCCCTTGGCGACGCCGGCGCCGCCCTGGAGGCGGGGCGGAACCTTCGGCCCGAGCACTTCCCCACGGCTGAGCGGAAGGCACGCCTGGGCACAGACATGGCCCGTGCCTGGTGGGCGTGGGGCCGCCCTGAGCAGACCGCCCGCGCCTTGCTCGACGCCCACCGTGCGAGCCCCGGTGAGGTGAGAGACCGCCCCGCAATCCGCAGCATCGTGACCGAGTTGGCGCAGCGGCACCCTCGTGCCGTTGGCGTGCGGGAGCTGCACGCCGCCGTGTCCGCCCCGGCGAGCTGAGACCGCCGCCCGTCGGGCCCCACCGGGTCCGGACATGCCTCGGTCCCGGCACCAGGAGGTCCCGGCCAGCAGTCGACCCGGCCTGAGTCGGCGCTCGCCTGGGTGCGACACCCACTTCTGCAGGCAACACCCGAATGTCGGGGGCAGCCCCAGCGTTGCACCCCCTCCAACCTGGGCATACGCCTGCGGCGCTTCTACCGATTCTGGGTGTGAACTGGGTGCGCGTCTCCAGAACCGAGGGGTGCCGGAGAGGTGTCGCAGAGGTATCGGGGATGCACGGCTGGGGGGCACGGGCCTTGAACTCATGCCTCTGAACTGGGCTTATGCGGTGCTACAGCGCAGGTCAGAGGGTCGCGGGCCCTGGACTGGTTTCACAGCCTCCCTGATTCGGGACGAAGAGGTCGTGGGTTCACATCCCGCCACCCCGACAGCTGTAAGACCAGGTCAGGGCCTGACCCGCTTAGCGGATCGGGCCCTGACTCGGTCCCGGGGCCGCTGGGGAGCCGATCTCGGAATCCGGCTGAAGCAGCCTGGCACGCGAGCGCCCCGGCATGAGAGCGTCCTTGGGGGGGGGCGGCCCGCGGGTATGGCTCGCTGGACGGGAAGGCAGCCCTCGTGGTGCACGCGATGAAGCGTCTGAGCCGCAGCGCCCGGAGTTGCTCAAGGTCTACTCATACGTCTGTTTCCACCGATCGCGGTGCCGCCGGTCCCCTTGCCCCAGGCCATTCACCGCGCCGAGCGAGTGCAGTGAGGCTCCGTTGTTCCACAAGCCGAGGTGATCACGATGGACGGCGAGGATGTCGTTCTCCGTGGCGAACTTCTCAGCCGGCCCGCTGAAGTACGTGGTGGCCACGAAGATCGCCACGTCGACCTTGAAATGCACCCTTGCGCCCAGCAGGTCACGGACCTCACGGCTGGGGATCTTGTTCTTCGGCGTGTACCGCTTGCACTGGATCACCATGCTCCGTCCGTCGGGCAGGTGCCCCAGTACGTCGGCTCCGTTGTCGTGTGAGCCTCCGACCCTCCGCACGTCGGTGCACCCGTCACGCCGACACAGCTCCACTACGTGCTCCTCGAACTCTGTCCCCGTCATCACGTCGACCTCGGCGAGCGTGCGGTGTCCAGCTTTCACGGCTTCGATGTGTCGCCACCGTCGATCACCGCTCTTGAGCAACCGATCAGTACGCCGCAGCCACCACCCACCACCAGCGACGCCGGCGAGAACGACCGAACCGACGAGATAGGGCCAGATCACGCTCCAGAACGTTGCCATCACGACAAGGCTGAGGCCGCCGACAGTGGCCCCGGTCTTGAGTCGCCGCTGCCGCCGTCTCCGCTCAGCTGAGGTCCGCCGCTTCCGTGCCACTGCCATGCTCCTCCTATGGATCTGGCACAGCAGGATCAAGGAAGCAGTACAGAACCATAAGGGCGCCGATCAGCCAACGGCTGACAAACGGCGCTCCGATCAGTGGGCGTACGGAGCAGGAGAAGCTCGTCCGGCTCGCTGAGACGCGGCCAGCTGCACCGCCATGGCCTGAATCGCGTTCTTGTCGTCGATATCGGCGATTCCTACCGTCCCATGGCATGGACTCCACAGCCTTCGACGTGATCAGGCGTCTCGGTGGCCTCCTGAACGTGCAGGTGAACTCATCACCCGAGCTCATCGCCGGAGTGGGAAAAGCGGCCGCTGCCGTCGACCGCGAGAGAGCGAAGAAGAAGACCACGAACGAAGGCCACGGCCCCCGCAAACCGGACCTGCGTCACGTACCCGGAGCCGAGCGTGCCCCCTTGCGGATGACTCCGTGGAACCTGCTCGCGACATTCGCGCGCGGTACGACCTTGGCCCGGCAAGGACGAGGCAGGGGGCTGGCTGAGCACTGGCAGGGGCTGAAGTACTGCCGGGCGTTCGCCGCCGACCGACACGGAAGCCTGCGCCTCACCGATGAAGGGAAGGCTCCCGAACTGTCCTATCGGGCCATGCAGGCGAGGGAGCTGGGCCGGGCGTTCGGGCTCGCTGTCGCTGAACGGGTGATTCGCGAGCGGTACCCGGACCACCTGATCAGCATCGTCGACGCGGAAACCGTCCTGCTTCCCGGCTTCGCGCGGACCAAGCCGGCCGGGACTCTCGGCGCAAGACCGCGACCGGACTTCCTGCTGGAGGCATGGCGTCCCGGTGAGGGCTCCCGCATCTTCGTGGTGACCGTGAACGGCAACCACCAAGCCGTGAAGGTGAAGACCTCCGCAAGCTCTCGCACGACATACAGACAACTGGCCCGGGGCAGTGAGCGCGTGGAGCGATTCCATCTGGCGCAGCGGAACGGGACTCCCACACTCATGACCTCGACCGAGTTCCTGGCCACCGCCGGTGTGACGGTGCACGTCCTGCACACGGGTGGTGGTATCGAGCTCCCGGTACGGCCGACATCCGGTGCGGATTCAGCCGATGTGGCCATCGGACGCCGGGCTCTGCCGTACGTGAACTCCGTGGCTGTCCCGGCGGAAAACGGAACGGAACGGCACAACGCCTTCGTGATCCCTGAGAAGGAGTTCTCGTGGTTCGGGCGCGTGGTCGCCCGGGCCCACGCCGCCGGGCAGCTCTCACTGGCCGGGGGTGGTGGAACGGTCGGCCGGTATTTGATCGACGAGCAGGGGCGCAAGCACTTCAGCGAAACCGCCTTCGCCGGGACTGCCAGTGTCCACGACGCGAAAGCTTGTTTCGCCGGAGAGCGATACGTCGGCACCGACCAGGTTTTCCGCATCGACGGTACGCGCGTCGAAGCGTTCTCCGGCGTGGCCGCAGATCTCTACGACCTGCTCGCGAAGGGCGAGGTCGAGGAGTACCGCCGACGGGCGTACGAACGGAGGGAGGACTGGCCCGAGCCGGACGACATCGACGACTGGGGTGCGAGTTCCTTCCGGCCGGACGGGACCGCACTCGCGATACGGGTGGTGCCGAAGAAGGCATCGTCCGACGACCGGTCCCCGGGCTGACCCGTACGACAGGTGTTTCCGGTGGACGAGCGGCCTCTTCACGGTCCGCGCCGCTCCGCCGCTCGGAGGTGGCCGGATGCCGTCCCTCCCGGTCAGCCTCGGTTGTCCCCGACGAAGGCCCGCGTGCCAAAGTCGCGGGACAGACCCAGCAAGCACATACGCGAACGGCAAGGAGCAGCGCATGCGCGACGGGGGATCGCCGTGGACACTTACCGTGCCCACCGGCGGCGACACACTTCGGCAGGAGCGTCTCACCCGCGATCTGCACGACAGTCTGCGGAGGGCCGACGGTCTCGCCGTCGGCTTCCACGACGCCGACGGGCCCACCGAACCGGGCCGTAAGGGGGCGGGCATGAGCGAGGTGGCCCTCTGGGCCGCCACCACCGCCGCCGTCGCCCGGCCGGCGTCCCAGATCCTGATCACGCTGATCAAGGAGTGGTGCGCCAAGGAGCGGCACCGCAAGGTCGTGGTCACCGTCGGGGACGACTCCATCGAGATCACCGGGCGCCCGGACGCCGCGCAGGAGCGCTTGGTCCGGGAGTTCCAGGACCGGGTAACGGGCGACGACGGTCCCGAACCGGATGACGGCGCGGCGTGACCCGCCTCCACAAGCGCCGGGCTCTCCTGATCGGCAACGAGCGCTACGACGACGGCCGCTTCTCCCCGCTGGCTTCCGTACGGGCGGACGTATGGGGACTCGCCCAGGTCCTGAGGCACCACAAGGTCGGCAACTTCGTCTCCGTACAGACAGAGTCCGATCTCGCCGCCGATGACATGCGGGCGGTCATCGGCGAGTTCCTCCACGAGCGCGACGAGGACGAACTCGCGCTCGTGTACGTCTCCGGGCACGGTGTGCGCACCGTACGTGACGGCGGCGAGTTCCACTTCGTGGCCAAGGACACCGACTCCGACCGGGTGGCCGCGACCGGTGTCAGCGCCGGGTTCCTCAACGACGCGCTGGAGGAGTGCGTCGCCCCGCAGAAGATCGTGATGATCGACTGCTGTCGCAGTGGCGGGTTCGCCGTAGGTCTGCGCACGTCGGACCGGCAGCCTGACAACTCCGTGGCCAAGTCCGGCGAGCGGCCCCCGCTGACCAGCAGGGGCGTGTACGTCCTGTCGTCCTCGCGGGCCGGGGAGGACTCGTACGCGGACGCGGGCGCCGGCGATGACGTGAAGCCCTCGGCGTTCACCGGTGAGGTCATCGAGGCGCTGCGCACGGGGAAGGTCAGCAAGGACGGCGGCAGTGCCGTGACAGTCAGTGACCTCTTCCACCACGTCAACCAGCGGATGCGCGCCCAGAGCGGCGGACGTCAGGTGCCGGTGCAGTCCGCGCTCGGCGTCGATGACCGCATCGTCATCGCGGACAGCCCCTTCGGCCGGGCCCCCGTCCTCGATCCTCTGAGTTCTCGGCCCCGGGCCGTCGTCGGGGAAGCGGCGGAACCGCGTACCACGAAGTCCGCTGACACACAGCCCACCTGGACCAACCTCCTGGACTACTACCGCGAGTGCGTCCTGGCCGAGAGCGCCGAGACACCTCTGATGGAGGTGAGCCGCCGGGACACGTCGTACGTGTGCCTCGACGGCGCGGAGAGATTCATCTCCGGCGACGTCGACGACGACGGCTGCGTCGCGCTCCCCAAGGAAGCGGCACCGCTCGTGGAATCAGCGGCCGAGGAGGACGCCGAGCTCTGGGCGGGCTACCCGGCCGTGGTCCTCACCGGACCACGCACCGGACGCCCCTGGCGGCAGCCGAAGTTCGCTCCTCTGCTGGTACGCCGCGTGGAGATCGTTCAGGACGAGGGCGAGGTGCGGCTGAAGCCGTACGGCCCGGTCCAGCCGCATCCTCAGCTGGCGCACGACTGGCTGGGCGAGGACGAGGCCAACCAGCTCATCGACACGTTTCAGCCGTCCTGGCATCGAGGACAGCATGACCGTATGGCGGTCGAGGTACGGAACCTCCTGACGCAGGAGTTCGAGCTGCCGTGCGTGCAGGAGCTCCGTCCCGACCAGCTCGCCGACCGCATCGACGTCCGCACACCCGGCCACGGGGCCCGCAACACGGCGGTCCTGTTCGCGGCGCGCCCCCAGACAGGCTTCACGAAGAACCTCCTCAAAGACATCGCCGGCATCGCCGAGCGGACGGACCAGATCGGGAAGACCGCCCTCGGGGCCCTCGCGCCCGACGCCTCACAGCGTGCCCGGTCCATCGCCCACACGGGCCCCGAACAGGTGCGCCTCGTGACGCCGCTGCCCTGCAACGAGGCCCAGGCGGCAGTTCTCCGGTCCGCCATGACCCGCTGCCTCACCGTGGCCACCGGCCCGCCCGGCACCGGCAAGAGCCAGTTGGTCGCCAATCTCGTGGCCACGGCGATCGCGGCGGGCCAGACCGTACTGGTCGCGTCCACCAACAACGACGCCGTGGACGAGGTCTGGCGCCGCTGCGACGAGCTGATGCCCGGCAGCGTCGTCCGCACCGGTTCGGCGCGGAAGAAGAACGGCACGAGCAACGCCGAGCACGAGGCCGCCGCGCTGCACGCGCTGCGCACCGGCCCGGAGCCGTCGTCCACCGTGACCACGGCATCCATGGCCACCACCCTGGCCGCCGAACGTCTGGCAGGAGTACGGCAGGGTCTGGCCCACGTCGCGGAGACCGAACTGCGGCTTCGTCAGGCAGGCGAAGCCCGCGCCCACCACGCGGAACAGTTCGGGGTCACCGTCACCGAACTCAGGGACCTGCTCGGTGGTCCGCCCCGGCCGAGGGAGCTGGAGGACAAGGCACGTCGTGTCTCCCGCGCGCGGTTCCTCGGAACGTGGCGCCGGTCCCGTTTCCTGCGCGGCGCCGGTCTGGAGGGGCACGCCGGTGATCCCGCCGCGGGCTGCCTCGCGCTCGCCGGCTTCGCCTCGGCCGAGGCGGAATGGGCCGACGGGCGCGAGCACGTGGCGTCCGTCGACGACACCGAACTCACGCGTGTCCTGCACGACGCGGAGACCACCGTCCAGGACGCTTCGCGCACACTTCTGGCCGTCAAGGTCCAAGCCGCCGCGAGGGCCGGACGCCGCCGCGTTCTGGACCTGTTGGCGGCTCGGGACGGCAAGCACAGCGACTGGCCGCAGATGCGGAGGGTTCTGGGTCGCTCGGACGGCTCCACGGATGCGCCCGCGGTGGCCGGATGGGCCGTCACCAGCCTTTCCGCCCGGCGGTTTCCGCTGGGCCCGGCCCTGTTCGATCTCGTCGTCGTCGACGAGGCCAGCCAGTGCGCCGTCCCCCACGTCCTGCCGCTGCTGTTCCGCGCTCGGCGCGCCCTGGTCATCGGCGACCCCATGCAGCTCACGCACATCACCAAGACCAGTCCGCACCGCGAGGCTCTCATCCGGCGCGGGAACGGGCTGCGGTCCAGCTGGCTGGAAAAGCACCACCTCGCCTACCGGCGCCACTCCGCCTTCCACGCGGCCGAGCAGTCCGCGGGCGGCACATTGCTTCTCGACGAGCACTTCCGCTGTCATCCGCACATCGCCGCGATCTCCAACGAACTCTTCTACGACGGTGGGCTGACCGTTCTCACCGACACCCGTGGCCGTCCCGCTCTGGCTGGACGCCCCGCCGTCATCTGGACGGATGTGGCCGGGCGGGCCGCCCGTCCTCCGTTCGGTGGCTCCTGGGTCAACGAGAACGAGATCCGCAAGGTGGACGACAGCGTCCGCTATCTGCTGGAGCAGCTCCCGCCCGAGGCCACCGTCGGTGTCGTCACCCCCTTCACGGCTCAGGCCGAAACCCTGCGCAAGCGGCTGCGACCGTATGACGAGGAACGTCTGCGCGTCGGCACGGTGCACACCTTCCAGGGCGGCGAACGCGACGTCATGGTGTTCTCGCTCGTCGCCGGCCAAGGCATGCACCCGGGCGCCGTCGAGTGGATCGCTGGGCAGCTGAACCTGTGGAATGTCGCCATCACCCGGGCACGCAGTCACCTCATCGTGGTGGGAGACAAGGGGCTCTGGCGACAGCGAGGGGGCGTGGGCGCCGCGCTGCTGGAGGCTTCGGAGCGGGATGGCGCAGCCCCGGGTGGGGGGTCCGAGGACGTGCTGCTCAAACGCCTCTACCAGGCCCTTTCCCGCGGGGAGGAAGAAGCCACCGTCGCGCTGGGCGAGACCGTTCACGGGCATCCCGCGGACGCCGTGGTGCGTGGCGTCGGCGGAGCAGCTCCCCAAGCCGTGCTTCTCGATCGAGGAGGGGGAGAGGACGGCGACGCGGCGCGCCACCTCCGGCTCGTGCTGCATCGCCGGAACCTGCTGGGCGGTGGTGACGGCGAAGCCGAAGCGGCGCGTTGGCCCGCCTGGCGGCTGTACGACACCGACGAGAAGCAGGGATGACCTTCTGCCCCTGCTAAGCCGACCCGCCCCGAACGCCCCGGCTCCAGCGTGCCCGAGGCCGACGCGCCGGTTGCCCGGAGACCAGTTCCGGCCGCCCCGCACCGCCTGTCAGCCCCGCCACGTAACCTCGCGGACATGGAGGAACCCGCACCCGGCACGCCGCCGGAACCCGGCGACGCGTCCTCGGCTCCCGAGGCCGACGAGACCCGCCGCCTGGACGCGTACGCGTACCTCAGCGCGCCCGAGCGGCTGGAGCACCCCGCGATCAAGCGGGTCTTCTGCGGCACGCTCCTGGCCGTCCCGGACGTGATGGCGAAGCTGCGCGAGGGCGGCGGGAGCTGGCCGCCGAGCCGGGCGGCACGGCCACGCAGGACGGGCTGGAGCGGGTCAGCACGTCGTTCGTGCAGTTCGACGGGTTCGCGGACTCGGTCCGGGACTTCTACGCCTATCTCGGCCAGGTGCTCGCCCGGTACGACCTGGACAGCGGCGATTACCGGGGCTGCGAGGAACTCCTGTGCCCCGTAGGGAGACAAGGCGCGACCTGGTTCGGTCCCGCTCACGCTGCCGATTCCCGGGGGCCATCTGGGAGCCAACCCGCTTCCCAAGCCCTTTCGGTACCGTCCGAGACCACGACAGACCGGCGCTCTGACCGGGGCAAACATCATCGGCGCCGGCAAGATCAGTAACCGACCGGGATCGGCTCGACGTGCTCGGACTGGATGCGACCGGGCGGCTCGTCGTGGTCGAGTTGCAGCTGGGGCCGCCCGACCGGGACGCATCTCCAGCCAATCACCTGTGCCGCCCTGGTGTGCCGCTTCGACCTCGACACCCTCGTCCAGGCGCACCGCGACTTCCTGTCGCACAGGGGAGAGGTCCTCGACGTCGACCTGGTCCAGGTCGGCCTTGGCGGGTGGAAGGTCATCTCGTCGCCGGGTTCGCCAAGGTGTGTTCGACCCCGGAGGTCGAGGGGTTCGCGCTCGCCCCGGCCCGGGCGAAGGCGACGCGGCAATTTAAGAAGCCGCAGGAACGGTCGCGTTCGCGGAACGCCGTCCATGTGCTCGTGGGGGCGGGCCTGCTGCCCGACGGGGACCAGGCTGCTGATGACACCGCGCCGCAGTGTGACGGAGGCACTGCGTACCGAGATCCGGTCCTGGGTGGCTCAGGGCACTGGGCGGGCGGCTGCCACCTACCAGGGACACCGCAGAGCCTCTGGTACGGGACGCGGACGAGGGCTCCCCGGGCTGCACGCCCTGTTGGCCAATGCCCCGGCCCTTGGCGGGTACTCACGGCCACCGGGAGGGTCAGCCCCGGGTTCCAGTGACTCGGCCTCTCCCGCTCGGACACCGCCGCGGACGCCCTGAGCGCCGAAGGCGTGCTTTTCGAGGGGAGACCGCCGACCCGACGGTCTCCGGCGGCTCCTCGACGGCTGAGCGCCTTCGAGGGCCTCGGGGTCGTCTGGTGAGACCATGTGATCCTTCAGTTGACCCGGGGGGGCGTATGAAGGACCACGAGCGCACAGCTCTTCTGATCGGCGTGGGTGACAACCCCGGAGCCGAGGAGCGACTGCCGGCTCTGGGCGCGACCGTCGAAGCTGATCTGCGGGTCATGAGCGGTGCGCTCCGCGGCAGCGGCTACACAGTGGAGTCGTTGCGTGATCCGACACGCAACGAGATCACCGAACGCATCACCGCGCTGTCGAGCGGGGCGAGGGCCGGAAGCACGCTGCTGGTCTACTTCACCGGTCACGGCGTACGCATCGGCGCCACCGACTATCTGGTACCCGCCGACGCGCTGGCCCCTCCCGCCGACGCGGAGGGCGCGGGGGGCGCAGGGCGTGGGTGGGAGCAGCCGCATGTCCGGGAGTCCCTGCTGGACGCCGACATCAGCAAGTATCTGGCCGGCTGCCGTGCCGACACCGTGCTGTGGCTGATCGACGCCTGTCGCGCCGACGAGCGCGAAGGGGACGGCAGGGAAGGGGGTGAAGGGGGTCAGGAGAGCATCGCGTTCGGCAGCCATATCACCCAGGGGCCGCCGCACGCCGGCTTCGCCATGATGACCGGGTGCGCGCCCGGGGAGCGCAGCGGGTTCGCCGAGGCGGGCAGCTTCTTCTCGCTGGCCCTTGCCCGCGCGTTCGACCCCCTGACCGAAGCCGCCACCGTGGATCAGGTGTACCAGGCGGCCAAGCGGGAGACACAGTCCCTGGCCCGGCGGGCGCGGGCGGGACGGCAGCAGGTGTGGATCCGTTACGGCAGCGACCTGGAGTCGGAGACCAGGTCGCGGGAGGTCGCCCACGGCAGGCGGCTGCTGGAGGCGTGGCAGGACGTCGTACGCGCGCCGGCCCTGTGGGACCGCGTGGCGCAGAACGAGAGGGAGTCCGTCGGCCCTCTCCAGGACTGCCTCAGCTCGCTCGCCGCAGATGTGGCGCGCCACGTCCACCATGCGCAGGAACGGCTGCCCGACCCCTGGGCCGACGACGACTATCCGGTGCGACTGGTCCGCGACCGGTTGCCGTCGTTGCTGCCGAAGGACGCCGAACTGTCCGCCCTCGAGGTCACCGCGCTGATCGCCGGCGTTCTCCTGCACGAGGCGGCCTGGGCCGACCGGCTGAGCCAGGCGGCCGAGCTCCGCCCGCGCCTCATGCACCGGGTGACCGACGCCGACGACCAGCGACGCCACTACGAGCAGATCACGGAGTACCACCCGCAGATCGCCGAGAAGCTCGCCGACTGGTACCGGTGGGAGACCGGCCCCTCGGACGACCACAACGCCGTCATGCTGTGGCTCGTGCACCGGTGGATCGGCGAACGGTTCGCCACCGACGAGAAGGCCGTGCCCGACGGGTGGGTCAACGGGTTCGTCTCCCACGTGCTGGAGGCCACTCCTCCTGCCACGGGTGAGGTGCCGACGGGCCGGGCCGCTCAACTGGCCACAGCCCTGCGCACGGTCGCCGCGGGCCTCGTTCTCGGCGCTCCGCCCGAGGAGCAGCGGCTCACCCTTCCCGAGCGCCATGTCGTACGGAGGACCTCGCAGCGCCTGCGGATCCGGCCCCTCGCCGCGCTGTTGCGGTTGGCCGGGCTGCTCGCCTTCGACGCCCGGCGACTGCCGGAGGTCGTCGCCGAGCACCTCGCCGTATCCGACCCGGTGGTGCCCCGCGAGGTGATCACCGTGCTCCGGGACGCCGTCTGGGATCCGGATCCGGGAGGCGACACGTCTCCGTATCTGCATCTGGACGCCGTCTGCCCGCACCCGGCAATCCACTCCGCGCTGGCCTCCGTGGTGGAGGATGCCGACGAACTCGGTCACCTGCTCAGGGAGACCGCCGGACGCCTGCCGGTCGACGAGGCCGCCCTGCTGGGGGGCCTGCCCGCACGGCTGACCGACCACCGGCTGCGCCCGGACGAGCAGGGCGGCCTGGACGTCTACGACGTACCCCTCTCGCGCTTCTCCCTGGCGCAGACGGAGATCCGCCGGCTGCTGATGGGCAAGCAGCTGTACGACGGCAAGAGCGATCTGGCCCTTCGGGAGCTGTACCAGAACGCCCTGGACGCCTGCCGCTACCGGGACATGCGGATCCGCTACCTCCGCGCCTGCGGCAAGGAGCCCCGGCCGTGGGAGGGCCACATCCGCATCGAGACGGGGAAGGACGACCGAGGTCACTACGTCGAGTGCGTCGACAACGGCGTGGGCATGACCGTCGACCAGCTCAGGAACACCTTCACCCGGGCGGGGCGCCGATTCGACCAGTCCCATGCGTTCCACCGCGAGCAGGCCGCCTGGCTCCGGCAGGACAGGGCCCTGCGGCTATACCCCAACAGCCGATTCGGAATCGGGGTGTTCAGCTACTTCATGCTCGCCGACGAGATGACGGTCCTCACCCGGCCGGTGGGCACCGACGGGCGTCCCGCCGAGCGCGCGCTGCGTGTGGAGATTCCCGTCAGCGGCAGCCTGTTCCGCGTACGGGAGGCTGACGAGCGCGACGGAGAGGTCCTGGCCGACGGCGGGACTCGGGTACGGCTCTACCTCCGGGAGTCCTCGCGCATGAGCGGCAGTTCCTGCAGGTCGGCGCTGCGGTCCCTGGTGCTGGTCAGCGAGTTCGACCTTGAGGTACGGGGCGAGGACGGCGTGAAGAGCGTGTGGGAGCCCGGACGGCTCCAGCCGGGCGGAAGTGCGTTCGGCGTCGATACGGGCTCCGCCGTCGAAGCGGTGCCGGGTGTCCTGTGGTGGGTCGAGGGGGACGGGGCGATCGTCTGCGACGGCATCGCCGCCGACAAGCGGACCTTCGGCTACGTCCTCAACCTGTCCGGCGAACAGGCGGGGCGGCTCAGCGTCAACCGGAACAAGCTGGAGCACTACGACATCCGGTGGGCGCGCGAGCAGATGCGCCTGGGGGCCTCGGCCCTCGCCGACTGGCCCAAGCTGAGCCTCGGCTGGCTGCAGACCATGGAGTCCCGGAACTCCACCGTTGCCCGGATTCTCTGGGAGGAGTGGCGCGGACGGAGCGTACAGGCGTTGACCGAACACGGCCGGTCGGTGAACCTCGACGAGGTCGGGTGGTTCAGGCTCGACGCGACCTGAAGTCGCATCGCCAGTACGGCGAGGAGGGGCGGCTCCGGGCCTCGGTGGGGCCCTGGCGGTTCGCCGTCCTGGGGCAGACCCACCGCAGCGAGCAGGAAGGCGGGCCGCTGTCGACCGAGGGCTACCCGGTGCCGCAGCCGGGCTGGTCGGACATCGCCACCAAGGTCCAGGGAGACTGGCGCAGGGCGGTGACGCTCGCGGGCCGGCACGGCATGACCGTGTCGGACGTGTTGCGCGCCACGCGGGGCATGCGCATCGCCCACCCCCGGCTCGCCGGTCCCCCGGTCCAGCCCGGCGCCCTCGACTGGACGCCCGATCGGACGGATCTGAACATCATGGGCGGCCTTCTCGGCCCGGACCGCGAACGCCGGCAGTCTCACGCCGTCACCGCCGGGGGCAGGCGGGTGCCCAGGCTGAGTAGTGCCGCCGTCGATGAGATCTTCTATCAGCATCGGCCGGAGGACCTCAGCGGCATCGCGCGCACCTCGGCCAGACTTGGCCGCAGGCTGGGGGAACTGGCCGACTCCTGCGCCAAGTTCGCTCCGTTCGCGGCGGGCCTGCCGTTCGCTGTGCCCGACTGGCACCGGGACCACGTCTGCACCGAGGACGAACTGGCCCTCCTCTACCTCCAGGTGAGCAAGACGGACTGGAGGCCGGTGACGACGCCCTGGGACATCCGGACGGTCGCCCTGCGCGCGGGGATCAGCCCTCGTGAAGCACTGCGCAGGATCACCGCCTTCAGCTGGCTGCGCCCGGTCCCGGGCCCCGACGCGGTCGACCGCTGGGCCGCCGTACCGGACGACCTGTTCCCGCTCTTCGGGCGCTACGCCGTCGATACGGGAGCCGGGAGCGCCCTGCTGCCCTGGGCCGCCACCATCGACCTCGCGGCGGAATGGGAGATCCCGCTGCGGAAGGCCGATCGGATCCTCGCCGAGGAGGCGAGCGCTCTCGGCCTGACCCACCGGCGGCGCTACCGGAAGGGCTCGCCCGGCCGGAGGGAGATCCCGTCCCCCGACGCGGGAGAGTTCGTGGGCCGGCTGCACGACGCCGGTGCGCGGCTGGAGGACGGCGTCTCCCTCCGGGACCTCGCGTACGTACAGCCGCACACGATGTCCCACGAGGACCTCTCCTGGGTCGGCGAGGAACTGCGTGCCGCCGGGGTGGATCTCGTCGACGCGGCTCACCTGCTGCGTGCCTGGAACGACCTGCCGACGCCCAGCAGGTACGCGTTCTCCGGCACGGACCCCTCGTGGGACGGCGCCGACTACCCGGTACCCGCCACATCGGCCGTTCTGTTCGCCGCCAGTCAGCAACTGCGGCAGAAGCTCGCCTACCTGTGGAAGACCGCCCGCCGGGAGGCCCGTCGACTGGATCTCAGCGAGGGGCTGGTGGCGCCGAAGCTGCCCGGTCCGCTCAAGGAGTTCAGCCCCACCTGGCACGAGACCTCGGCCCTGATCGAGATCGATCCCGACGAGGACGGCGACTCCGAGTGGTTCGAGACCCCCCGCTGGGCCACGCTCACCGCTCACAAGCTCGTCACCTACGCCGAGGCCCGCGTCATGGGGGTGCGTACCGCGTTCGAGACGCTGGCTCCGCTGCGTGCCATCGGCGCTCTCGTCCCCGAGCTTTCGGCCGAGGCGGTGGCCGCCCTTCCTGATGTCGCGCCGGGCCCCCATGACGTCGCGGCCGTGGATCCCGGCCATCGCGTCTCCCCCGTCGGGTCCCCTCTGACGGCCCTCGACCTCGTGAGCATCGCCGGCCGCATCGGCGAGCCCCTGAGCGACACCTGGCTTCGCGTCACGCCGTATCTGGCTCTGGAACCGGGGGAGCCCACGATCACTCACGTTCCCGCCATCGTGCCCCGCTGGCAGGACCTGGCCATCCTCTCCGAGGGGTTCGACGGAAAACTGCCCGCGATCGGCGGGCAGGTGACCCCGAAACGTCTCCTCGCCTGCGCCGGGGCCGTGGGAGAGACGGCCGAGTGGGTCCGGGAGCGACTGGCCGTGTACGCAGACATGTTCGGGCTGGACCTGACGCCCGTCGCCGAGCACGAGGATGGTGTATGACCATGACGCGGAGCCGACCGCACGACCACGGCCTGTCCTACGCCGAGGAGGATCTCGGTGAGGTCGATCCCGGTCCGTTCACCCAGCGGGCCGAACCGGACGACGCGGGGGTGCTCGTCTCCGGTACGTGTCCGCGGTGCCATGGCCGTACGAAGACGCTGTTCCGGTGGGGCGTTCCGGGGACCGGCGGAAAGGGGGTACTGGACCGCCTGCGCGGAGGGCCGTCGACGGGAGTAACGGCAACCGCGCCGGACCCCTTGTCCGAAGAGGTGCATTTCTGCGAATGCGGCCACGCGCATCCGCAGTGCCCGCCCGACACCTCGTATCGCGGGTGCGGGGCGAGCTGGCGGATGAGCCGGTGACCCCCCACTCCGACCGTCGCTGGGCCGAGTTCGCCCGCGAGCTGGAGTTCACCACTCTTCCGGAACTGCGCAGGCAGGCCGAGGGCTGGCGCACCGGTCTGACGGGGCTCACGGCGCTCCTGGCGGTGCTCGTCCTGTTGAAAGGCAGGGACGACCTGACGGCACTGCCGGACTGGGCGCGCGACACGGCGGCCGGCCTGGTGCTGTCGTCCTTCGCCCTGCTGCTCACCGGTTCGCTGCTGGCGGTCCGAGCGGCTCACGGGTTGCCGGGGAAGGAGATCCTGCTCGGCGGGCAGGCGTTGCGGCAGTGGACGACGCAGGAGGTGTCCCGCGTGCGGCGCGCGTTGCTCCGGGCGACCGTCTGCTGCGTGCTCGGCGTCGTTCTGGTGGTCGGCGCACTCGTCCTCGCCTGGATGACGACGGACGCCGCTCCCACGCATCTGGTGGAGCTGCGGACCGACACCGGAGCCGTCTGCGGTGAACTGGTCGGCGCCGACCGGCGCAACGTCACCGTCCGCACCGATGCCGAGGGCGTGGTCGTCGCCCCACAGGCGACCGTCTTGAGCGTGCGACCGGCCCCTTCCTGCGGAGCGAAGTCCTAGGGGCCGGTCCCGGGGCGGGGGGTCTGGGGTGTTGACGTGCAGGTGCAGGGCCTCGGCCGTGCGGGCCCACGAGCCGTCGTGCGCGAGAAAGACGTCCGGGGTCTCCAGGAGCATCCGGTGCGAGGGGTTCGTGTCGTCGGCGAGCGGGGCCCAGCGCGTGGATGCCGAAGGCGGTGCGTAGGTCGGCCGGCATGCCCGAAAGGTCGCCTCGGAGGCCCGCCTTCGACGCCCGCCGCCGTAAGGACCGTTCTCTCTTCCTGCTCGCTGTCACCGGCGGGGACGGGCACCACGCCGTGCTGTCCTGGACGGAGCTCGACGCGGATTTCGGCGATGCGCCCGTCCTGCTCGCCACCCGTATGGGCGACCGGCCGCTGGAGCGGGTCGGCAGCAAGCTGGTGGTGCCACGGGACCGCTGCGGAGCCCGCTATGTCAGCGCCCACACCCGGGTGTGGGTCGGAGCCGACGACTCCCCGGCGCACGCCGGGGATCAGCCGGGGGCGACCACCTCCCGGCCGCGCGCCGGAAGTTAAACCGTTCGGATGAACTCACCGGCCCCTCGCGACGCCGGAGGAAAGCCGCAGGAACCCGGACGGGGCCCTCGGGAGCCCGGAATCACCGGCATGCGATGCCCGACGGCGCTCGTCGAGGGTCGCCACCGCCCAGCGTCGAGCACGCGTGGGTACGCACGGAATTGCCTTGAACGTGGCTGTACCGACGGGGAGTTGAGGGTTTATCTACGCGCGGAGCATGGGCCGCCGAACGATCATTCGGGCATATCAGACGACTTCTCGCGCGGGCATTACCGGCGGGTACCGCGAGCTGCTAGAAACTGCATCGCTCCCTCAACCCCTCACCCGTCCCCCACAGCTCGTCCTCCCTCCCCTCATCCCCCCACACTTCGAAGGGCTGGCAGCCATGTCAGTACGCAGAATTCGCGCATCGGTCGTCACGCTGGCGCTCGCCGCCGTGGCCGCTCTCGGCGTCGCGGGACCGGCTTCCGCGACGGACTCGGCCGCCGCGGGCGGCTATGTCGCGCTCGGCGACTCCTACTCCTCGGGTGTCGGCGCCGGAAACTACCTCTCCGACAGCGGCGACTGCCGGCGCAGCGCCAACGCCTACCCGTATCTGTGGCAGGCGGCGAACTCCCCCGCCTCGTTCGACTTCGTCGCCTGTTCGGGAGCGACCACCTCGTCCGTGGCGAGCGGCCAGCTCGGCGTGCTCAACCGGTCCACCTCCCTGGTCAGTGTCACCGCCGGAGGCAATGACGTCGGGTTCGCCGCCGTCATGCAGGACTGCGTGCTGTCGAGCGAGGCCACCTGCATCAACAGCGTGAACAACGCCATCTCGCGGATGAACAACTCCCTGCCCGGCCGCCTCGATTCGCTCTACGACGGCATCCGGGCCCGCGCCCCGCAGGCCCAGGTCGTGGTTCTCGGCTACCCGCGCTTCTATAAGCTGTCCGGCAGCTGCTTCGCTGGGCTCTCCGAGGCCGAACGGACCGCGATCAACAACGCGTCGGACGTACTCAACGACGTCCTCGCCAAGCGGTCCGCCGACGCCGGGTTCACCTTCTCCGGCGTGGTGGACGAATTCACCGGGCACGAGCTGTGCTCCGGAGACGCCTGGCTCCACAGCGTCACGGTGCCGATCCACAACTCGTACCACCCCAAGGCCGCAGGGCAGTCGGGCGGCTATCTGCCCGCCTTCCGCTCGGCGGTGTAGCTCGGTGGCGTAGCTCGATGGCGTGACTCGGTGGCGTACTCGGCGGTGTTGCTTCCGCGGTGGCGCTCCGCGTACGGAACGGCGGTTCACCGGGTGACCGGTGGGCCGCCGTTCTCAGTAGCGCTCGACCAGGTGCTCGCGGCCGGCCGGAGGCTCGTACGACTCGGGCCAGAAGTCCGTCACCCCGGTGATCAGGCCCTTCTCGTCGAACGTGAAGAAGTGGATGGCGTCCATCTCCTGCGGCTCCTGCCCCGGCTGATCGCCCGTCACGGCGAACCCGGTCCGGGCGGCGGCCTGCAGGCCCTCCGCGTCGGCGACGATCCGCTCGACCCGGACGTGCCAGTCACCCGGATACTCCTGGTTGAACCGGAGATACCGCTCCTTGCCGAGGATCCGCTCCCGTGTCTGCGGCAGGTCGTACACCACGCCCTCGGCGAGGGTCGCCCCGAACGCGTTCCAGTCGCGCGCCTCGGCCGCCGACCAGTACGCCTCGACCGCCCCGCGCAGCGCGGCCGTCGTCGTCCCGGGCGTGGTGCTGGAAGCCGTCCCGCGCGTGCTGGAAGCCGTCCCGGGCATGGCTCCGCCCGCCGTTCCGCCTGTCATGTCGGTCATGGAAAGGAGTCTGTACCCCGCCACTGACAATCGGCCGGAGAAGCCCCGAGGAGCAAGGCCGCCCGCGGCTATCCCTGATAATCCGCGGGGCGCGACGCCTTGATCGAGTACATCAGCGGGATTCTCGGCCGGCCCGCCGGAAAGCGGTAGTGGCCGTCCGCGTGGCGCTCCAGCGTGCCGAACCGCTGGACGAGCGAGGAATCGTGCTCATGGAGGAATTCGATCCGCAGGCCGGCCGCGGCGAGCGCCGTGACCACCCGCCCCACCGGGTGCTGCCACTCGACGCTGCGGTTGTGCACGGTCGGCGCGTCGAGGTCGGCGTACGTGCCGGGCGTCTCGTCCACCCAGGCGTCGCGGCTGAAGTAGTCGTCGGTGACGACCGATCCGGTCTCGTCCATCGAGTCGGTCAGCGGATGGAACTCCGCGAGGTAGAGGAATCCGCCGGGCGCGACCAGCGAAGCGGCGGTCTCGGCCCAGCGGTCGAGGTCGGGCAGCCAGCCCAGCGCGCCGATGCCCGTGTAGACGATGTCGTACGCGGGGTCGGGGACGGCGGCCGGTGCGTCGTACACGTCGGCCGCGACGAACGACGCCCGGTCCGGGCCCAGTTCCAGCGACCTGGCCAGGCCCCGGGCGGTCTCGACGGCGGGCTCGGAGAAGTCGAGGCCCACCACCTGTGCGGCGCCGCGTCGCGCCCAGGAGAGGGTGTCCAGGCCGAAATGGCACTGGAGGTGCAGCAGGGTCTTCCCGGTGACGTCGCCGACCTCGGCCAGCTCGAAGGCGCGCAGCACGTCCTTGCCCGCCAGGAACGCGTCCAGCTCGTAGTAGTCGCTCGCCACGTGGATCGGCACGCGTTCGTCCCAGCGCGCGCGGTTGGTGTCGCGCCAGTCGTCCGGAGTCGGAGAGTACATGTCCGGAAAGCTACCCACTGGCCCAGGAAGGGCGCGAGTGGATATTCGGCGCTCCCCAGTCCCATGAGGACGGAGTACGCGGACTCGGCCGGACGGCCCGGAGCGGCGTCCACCACGGAAATCCCCGCCTACGACTCTCCGGCAACCGAGTCCCCACGAACGGAAAACCGATAAGTCGATGGACGTCGGTACTGGTCATCGCGGTGCGGCGCTCCAGGGGCCCAGCGGGCCGGGGAGGGGCGGAAGGGGACCGATCCATCGGGCTCGGTCCGATCGATCGATCGTCCCGTCCGCCTGGACCGGCAGAGCCGGAATAGCTCATTCTCCTTTTCTGCCGTGCGTGAACGGAACGCCTCGACTCCCCCGGTGAATGCGTGTGAATGCGTGTGAATTCGTACACAGGCGATTGCACCGGGGCCCGGAAGGACGGCTTCGCCTCCCTTTCGGTCCGTACGTGCGGACCGAAAGGGGAATTCGGGCGCACGATGGCGACTTCACGTCGACTTCACGTCTTCTGAATCCCGTCACGGGCCTGCCGCGGCATCGGGTTGGATGGGGGCATGACGACTGATGCAGCAGCTGTGCCCGACTGGGAGATGCGGTTCCGTGCGCCGCGCGTCTCCCTGCCCGACTGGGCCGAGGACGCCCCCGACCGCGCGCTGTTCGTCTCCAACGCCACCGGGACCTACGAGCTGTACGCGTGGGACCGGGCGAGTGGGCGGCAGCGCCAGGTCACGGACCGGCCGAACGGCACGACGGACGGCGTGCTGACGCCGGACGGCGAAGCGATCTGGTGGTTCAGCGACACCGACGGCGACGAGTTCGGGGTGTGGATGCGCCAGCCGTTCGGCGGCGGGGAGGACGAGCCGGCCGCCCCGGGCCTCGCCCCCTCCTACCCGGCGGGCCTGGCCATCGGACGGGACGGTTCGGCGGTGATCGGCCGCTCGACCGACGAGGACGGCACGACGATCCACCTGGTGCGGACGCCGGGCGCCGAGCCCGTCGAGATCTACCGGCACCGGGAGTCCGCGGGGGTGGGGGACCTCTCCCACGACGGGACCCTGATCGCGCTGGAGCACACCGAGCACGGCGACGCGATGCACTCCGCGCTGCGCGTGGTGCGCCCCGACGGCTCCACGGTGGCCGAGCTGGACGACACCGAGGGCGGCACGAAGGAGCTGGGGCTCGCCGTACTGGGCTTCGCCCCGGTGGCCGGCGACACCCGGCTCCTTGTCGGGCACCAGCGCCGGGGCCGCTGGGAGCCGATGATCTGGGACCCGGTCGCGGGCACGGAGACCGCACTGCCGGTCGACCTGCCGGGCGATGTGGGGGCCGAGTGGTATCCGGACGGCTCCGCGCTGCTCATCGAGCACGGCTTCGAGGCCCGCAGCGAGCTGTGGCGGTACGAGCCGGGGGCCCCGGAGCCCGTGCGCGTGGAGACGCCCGCCGGCACGGTGTCGGGCGCCACGGCCCGCCCGGACGGCACGGTGGAGTACCTGTGGTCCTCGGCCGAGCGGCCGCCCGTGGTGCGGTCGACGAGCGGCGCGGTGGTCCTGGACCCGCCGGGCGCGAAGGCCCCGCCGTCGGTGCCCGTCGAGGACGCGTGGGTGGACGGGCCGGGGGGCAGGATCCACGCCCTCGTGCAGAAGCCCGCCGCCGGCGAAGGGCCCTTCCCCACGATCTTCGAGATCCACGGCGGCCCGACCTGGCACGACAGCGACGCGTTCGCCTCCGGGCCCGCGGCCTGGGTGGACCACGGCTTCGCGGTCGTCCGGGTCAACTACCGGGGCTCCACCGGTTACGGCCGCGCCTGGACGGACGCGCTGAAGCACCGGGTCGGCCTGATCGAGCTGGAGGACATCGCCGCCGTACGGGACTGGTCGGTGGCGTCGGGGCTCGCGGACCCGGAGCGCCTCGTCCTGGCGGGCGGTTCCTGGGGCGGCTACCTGACCCTGCTCGGGCTCGGTACCCAGCCGGACTCCTGGGCGCTGGGCCTGGCCGCGGTGCCGGTCGCGGACTACGTCACGGCGTACCACGACGAGATGGAGGCCCTGAAGGCGATGGACCGCACGCTGCTGGGCGGCACGCCGGAGGAGGTTCCCGAGCGCTTCGAGGCCTCGTCCCCGCTGACGTACGTCGACGCGGTGCGCGCCCCCCTCTACATCTCGGCGGGCGTCAACGACCCGCGCTGCCCCATCCGTCAGGTGGAGAACTACGTGGACCGGCTGGCGGCGCGCGGCGCGGTCCACGAGGTGTACCGGTACGACGCCGGGCACGGCTCGCTGGTGGTGGAGGAGCGGATCAAGCAGGTGCGGCTGGAGTTGGAGTTCGCCCTCAAGCACCTGGGAGGAGGCGTCGTCGCCGCCTCCCAGGGCCCCGAGGCGGGCGTAAGGGCGGAATAAATGGCGGACCCCGCTCCGGGAGTCCGGGGCGGGGAACCGTACCTTTGAGGGGTGTACCGGTTCCTGCTGACCCCGCGATGGTGGGGGATCAACCTCTTCGTCGTGCTGGCCATCCCGTTCTGCGTGTTCATGGGCACCTGGCAGCTCGGCCGCTTCGAGGACCGTGTGCAGTCGCACGAACAGGCGGAGAAGCAGCCCGATCCCAGCACCCGGGCCGCGAAACCCCTGGACGAGCTGCTGCCCGTCGACAAGGTGACGTCCGGCCGCCCGGCCGTCGCCACGGGTACGTACGCCGACCAGTTCCTGGTGCCCGGCCGCGAGCTGGAGGACCGTCAGGGCTTCTACGTCCTGAACATGCTGCGCACGGACACCGGCAAGGCCCTGCCGGTGGTACGGGGCTGGCTGCCCGGATCCGCGAGCGGCGCCCGGGTGCCCGCCGCGCCGGAGGGCGAGGTCACGGTGACCGGCGACCTCCAGGCCTCCGAGAACGCCCACAGCGACGGCGTCGACGTCCGGGGCGGGCTCCCCGGGGGCCAGGTCGGCATGATCAGCGCCGCGACCCTGGTGAACCTCGTGCCGTACGACGTGTACGACGCCTGGGTGACGCTTCCCGAGGCCGAGGCGGGCGGCACGGGCGGTGCGATGAAGCCGGTGCCCGCGGCGGCCCCCGAGGGCAGCGGCCTCGATCTGAAGGCCTTCCAGAACCTGGGGTACACGGGCGAGTGGTTCGTCTTCGCCGGCTTCGTGCTCTTCATGTGGTTCCGGCTGGTGCGCCGCGAGGCCGAGGCCGTGCGCGACATCGCGCTCGGCCTCGTCCCGGAGGACCCGGCGGCCCCGGAGGACCTGTCCGCCCAGGCGGCCCCCGAGAACCCGTCGGCCCCCGAGGACCCGGCCTCGCCGGACTACGACGTGGCGAGCACGCCCGTACGGTAGATCGTGCCGGAGCAGGCGTTGGGGATCTTCGTCTCCGCGGTGGGCGCTCCCGCCTCCGGGGTGTGCGTCACGGCGACGCTGCCCTCCGCCGTGCCCCCGCCGTCCTCGTGCAGCGCCTGCGTGTCGACGCCGGAGGGCTGATCGGTGCCCCCCTCGCCGACCGGTCCTCCGGCCCCGTCCGCCGACGGGGTCGGGCTCGGCGAGGGGTTTTCGGTCGGACAGGTGTCGGTCGGCACCCAGGCGAACCGCACCTCGTACGCCATGGCCGGCTTCAACAGCACCGTGCCCGGCTCCCGCGAGGGGTCGGGCAGCCCCGGGGCCGCGTCGCCCGCCGCGTGCTGGACCACGCCGATCTTGAGCGGGTCGGCCGCGCCCATGGCGGTGAAGCCGACCGTGCCGTTGCTGCTCACCGTGCAGTCCGTGCCGGACACGTTGGCGATCTTGAAGCTGCCGTAGACCGTGCCGTCGGCGCCCGGTGCGTCGGTACCCGCGGACGCGACGCCGAGCTGGCTCGGGTCGCAGACCGGCAGGGAGGCGAAATCCGCGCTCGGGGAGTCGGTCGCCTCGCCCGTCACCGCGCCGTCGGGGTCACTGCCCTCGCCCTTGGTGGGGCTGGGATCCGGGGCGGCCTCGCCGGTGCCGCCCTCGCTCCCGCGCTCGATGGGCGGCACGGTCCGCCGGCCGGGCGCCTCGGGGCCGGTCTCGTCCCCGTTGCCGCCCTGGGCCTGCTCGCCGTGTCCGGCGATGGCGGGGCGGGCGGTGGACGCGCCGTCCGAGGTCGCGACGTGGACGAAGGCGGGGACGGCGGTACCGATCAGCAGGGCCGCCGCGGCCGCCCCGACGACGGCCTGCCGTCGCCTGGCCCGACGGGCGGGGACGGCACGGTGGAGGTGGTCGAGGGTCCCCTCGGAGGGAGCCAGCTCCCGCACCGCGCCGTGCAGCATGCGGCGCAGGGCCACCTCGTCCAGCTCGTCGGAGGCGGGTGCGCCCCGGTCACGGCCGAAGAGGTCGGTCAGCGTGCCGACGAGGGCGTCGTCCGGCCCCGCGGAGGACCTGCCGGAGCCGGGAGCCCTGCCGGTGTCCGTGCTGGAGCCGGTCTCGTCGGCGTCGGCGGTCTCGGCGCTCACGACGGTCTCCGCATCCGAGTCCGTGTCCGTGCTCGGATCCGTATGCGCGTCCGCCGCGGCTTCCGCCGTCCCCGGGTCCCGCTCGTCGGGGTCCTCGGCGGCCTCGCTGTCCGCCCCCGCGGGCGGCACGGTTTCCGGGGTCGCGTCCGGCTCGGACCCCGCGCTCCCGCCGTGCGGGCGGTCCGGATCGGTGTGCGGAGTCTTCTCCGGCCCGTGGTTCACAGTTCTGTTTCCCGTCGGGTCATTCTCGTGCCTGTGCTCGTCGCGCTGCTCGGGCCCGCTCATGCCTGGGCCTCCATCACGACGCGCAGCGCCGCGATACCCCGGGAACCGTACGCCTTGACCGAGCCGAGCGAGACACCCAGCGTCTCGGCGACCTGGGCCTCCGTCATGTCCGCGAAGTAGCGCAGCACCAGCACCTCGCGCTGGCGTCGCTGGAGCCCCTTCATCGCCTTGATCAGCGCGTCCCGCTCCAGCTGGTCGTAGGCGCCCTCCTCCGCGCTCGCCATGTCCGGCATCGGCTTGGAGAGCAGCTTCAGCCCGAGGATGCGGCGGCGCAGCGCGGAGCGCGAGAGGTTGACCACCGTCTGCCGGAGATACGCGAGGGTCTTCTCCGGTTCGCGGACCCGGCTCCGCGCGGAGTGCACGCGGATGAACGCCTCCTGCACCACGTCCTCGCAGGACGCGGTGTCGTCCAGCAGCAGGGCCGCGAGGCCGAGCAGGGAGCGGTAATGGGCGCGATAGGTCTCGGTGAGATGGTCGACCGTGGTTCCCGCTGCCACCGTCTCCTCAGCGCCCCCGCGCTGCGAGGGCAACTGTGCCGCACGTGCGGCGGGCATGGGCGCGATCACCGGCATGCCGCCGGGCGCACGGGGCCGCCGGAGCGGACGCGTCGACGCGCCTCGCAACGGGCCCACCACTGTGATGTCGAGAACCTCTGCTGCCACGCCTGTTGGACACACTGCCCCCCGTCAGGGTTGTACGCGTACGGCGCCACGTTCGACGCTGTGCGACATGCCCTCATACGTACCTGCTCTTCCCCAAATGCCCCGTCATAGCGTCTGGCCACGCAAGAAGTGACCGCATAGACGCAGCCCGGCCGAGGTGCGGTTGCAGATGGCCGGGAGATCATCGTCGGATACGACAACGCCCCAGCTCAAGAGGTTCAGACCAGCAAATTGCTCATAGGGCGTTCACAGATCCTACAAAACAGGTTCGATCACGCCCGGGGAAATTCGGCGGCGACCGATTCGGCGATCTGCGCCACGTTCAAAGCCGCACCTTTTCGGAGATTGTCACCGCAAAGGAACATTTCCAGGGCATGCGGGTCGTCCATCGAACGCCGGACGCGGCCCACCCACGTCGGGTCGGTGCCCACCACATCGGACGGAGTGGGGAAATCTCCGGACGCCGGGCTGTCGAAGAGCACCACGCCGGGGGCGGTCGCCAGGATCTCGTGCGCCCTGTCGACGGCGATCTCGTTCTCGAAGCGGGCGTGGACGGACATCGAGTGCGTGGCGATGACGGGGACGTACACGCAGGTCGCGGTGGCCTTGAGATCCGGCAGGCCCAGCACCTTGCGGCATTCCTCGCGGATGGCGATCTCCTCGGAGGACCAGCCGTCCCCGGCGTCCGTACCGGCCCAGGGCACGACGTTCAGGGCGACGGGTGCGGCGAACGGGCTCGCCGTCGCTTCCGTACCGTCCCCCAGGGCCCGGCGTACGTCCCCGGGGTGGGTGCCGAGCTCCGTGCCGGCCACCAGCGCCAGCTGCTCGCGCAGGGCCGCGACGCCGTCCCGGCCGGCGCCGCTGACCGCCTGGTAGGAGGAGACGATCAGCTCGCGCAGCCCGAACTCGGCGTGCAGCGCGCCGATCGCGACGATCAGCGACAGCGTGGTGCAGTTCGGGGACGCGACGATGCCGCGCGGCCGGAGCCGGGCGGCATGGGGGTTGATCTCCGGGACGACCAGCGGCACGTCGTCGTCGAGGCGGAAGGCCGCCGAGTCGTCGATGACGACGACACCCTTGGCGGCGGCGATCGGGGCCCAGCGGGCGGACACCTCGTCCGGCACCAGGAAGAGGGCCACGTCGACGCCGTCGAACACGTCCTCGGCGAGCGCGAGGACCTCGCTCTCCTCGCCGCGCACGACCAGCTTGCGGCCGGCCGAGCGCGGCGAGGCGACGAGTCTGACCTCGCCCCAGACATCCGCGTGCTGCGAGAGGATCCGGAGCATCACACCGCCGATCGCCCCGGTCGCGCCGACGACCGCGAGCGAAGGGCGGTGTCCGGTCATCGGCCGGTGCCTCCGTAGACGACGGCCTCGTCGGAGTCGCTGTCGAGACCGAAGGCGGTGTGCACGGCGCGGACGGCCTCGTTGACGTCGTCGGCGCGGGTGACCACCGAGATGCGGATCTCGGATGTCGAGATCAGCTCGATGTTCACGCCCGCGTCGGACAGCGCCTCGAAGAATCCGGCCGTGACGCCCGGGTTGGTCTTCATGCCGGCGCCGACCAGGGAGATCTTCGCGATCTGGTCGTCGTAGCGGAGCGAGTCGAAACCGATGGTGCTCCGGGTCCGCTCCAGGGCGTCGATGGCCTTGCGGCCCTCCGCCTTGGGCAGGGTGAAGGAGATGTCCGTCAGGCCGGTCGTCGCGGCGGAGACGTTCTGCACCACCATGTCGATGTTGACCTCGGCGTTGGCGATGGCGCGGAAGATCGCGGCCGCCTCGCCCGGCTTGTCCGGGACGCCGACGACGGTGACCTTGGCCTCCGAGACGTCGTGGGCGACTCCGGAGATGATCGCGTGCTCCACCTGCTGGTCCCCTTGCGGCTCGTTGCTGACCCAGGTGCCGCGCAGTCCGGAGAAGGACGAGCGGACGTGGATCGGGATGTTGTAACGGCGTGCGTACTCGACGCAGCGGTGCAGCAGCACCTTGGAACCGGACGCGGCCAGCTCCAGCATGTCCTCGAAGGAGATCCAGTCGATCTTCTTCGCCTTCTTCACGACCCGGGGGTCCGCGGTGAAGACGCCGTCGACGTCGGTGTAGATCTCGCAGACCTCGGCGTCCAGCGCGGCGGCCAGCGCGACGGCGGTCGTGTCCGACCCGCCGCGGCCGAGGGTCGTGATGTTCTTGCCCTCCTGGCTCACGCCCTGGAACCCGGCGACGATGGCGATGTTGCCCTCGTCGATCGAGGTCCGGATGCGGCCCGGCGTGACGTCGATGATGCGCGCTTTGTTGTGGACCGAGTCGGTGATGACACCGGCCTGGCTGCCCGTGAACGACTGGGCCTCGTGGCCCAGGTTCTTGATCGCCATCGCCAGGAGGGCCATGGAGATCCGCTCGCCGGCGGTCAGCAGCATGTCGAATTCACGGCCGGTAGGCATCGGAGACACCTGCTCGGCGAGGTCTATCAACTCGTCCGTCGTGTCGCCCATCGCGGACACCACGACAACCACTTGGTTGCCGTTCTTCTTGGCGTCGACGACTCGCTTGGCAACCCGCTTGATGCCCTCGGCATCGGCTACGGAGGAGCCTCCGTACTTCTGCACGACAAGGCCCACGTGCGCTCCTCGCTCAGTCATTACTGCGGTCGGCTCAGTTTAACGAGCAGCCCGGAATCGACCCGCTCATATCAGCTGATGAGATGTCCCGCTCATCAGCCGGTACGGCGTGTCGCCCCGAACCGCTCGTACGGGGCTGTTGCCCACGCAGCCCGGGAGCACTCCCGTTTGTGTCCCAGCCCACACCGTCCGCAGGAAATGCGCGAGTCGGGACCCGTCGGACGGATGAGGGGCGAGCCCCCTCATCCGTCCGGCGGGCGCGTACGCCGCGGCTTACGGCAGCTGCTGTATCTCCGTCTCGGACAGCACACCCTCGTAGGCGTACACGCTGTCCACGACGCCCTTCAGGTGCTCACCCCAGCCGTCGGCGGTGCGGCCCCGGCCGAGCTGGAGCCCACCGGTGCTCTTCCAGGCGGCGTCGAAGTCGGCCGTGCCGCCCTCCGCGTACTTCACCCCGTCGAGGTAGAAGGACACCTGGTTCCGCGAGGCGTCGTGGACGACGGTCACCCGGTGGCCCACTCCGATGTCACCGTCGGGCCACTCGATCCGGCGGAGCACGGTCTCCGGGGCTCCCGGTTCGTCCGCGTGCGCCAGCACCAGGTCCCAGCTGGAGTTCTCCGGGTCGAAGCGCACCTTGAACGCGTCACCGTGCTCCCCGCCCTGGGAGATCGCCGTCATCGGCCCCGCAGGGGCGTCGTCGGTGAGCCGGACGCGGGCGCTCACGGTGAAGCTCCCCGAGGTGTCGACCACCGGCGCGTCCGTGGCCGCGTGGCCCGAGACGCCGTCGAGACGGAGGTGCCCGTCGCCCTCCAGCGGCCAGTCCTGGACGCAGTCCGGGTCGAAAACGTCGCAGGGATGGTCGAGGCGGAAGATCGAGGCGCCTGCTCCCAGCTTCACGGGGGCGCCCCCGCCCGTCTCCGGGGCGAGGCCGTCGGGCGCGGTGTCCAGCGCCCAGTGGCCGACCCGCCGCGCGGCACGGGTCGCGAGGGCTGTCAGCTCCTCCGGCACCACGATTCGGTCGTACGCCCGTACGTCACCGATCTCGCCCTGCCAGCGGTCCCGGTAGCCCCGCGCCCCGCGCGCCCGGCCGATCTGGAAGTCGCCCTCGCCCGCCACGGGGACGGCGGCCGTCTCCTCGCCGACCGCGCGGCCGTTCACGTACAGCCGGGCCGTGCCGGTCCCGGCGTCGTACTGGCCGAGCACGTACGCCCAGTCGCCGGTCTCGGGCAGCCCGCCCGTGACCCGCGCCCCGCCGACGGCGAACGACCACGCGGGGGCGGTACCGGCCTGCGTCAGCCCGAGCGCGAAGGCACGCCCCGTGCCCGCGTCCTGCGAGAGGACCGTACGGGTGCCGTTCACGCTCGCCGGTCGCACCCAGCCGCCGACCGCGAAGTCCTTCGCGGTGTCGACGACGACCGGGGCGCCCGGGGTCAGGAAGCCGTGGCCCGTTCCGTCGAGCGAGGCGGTGGAGGTGAGCGGGGTGCCGGAGGGCGCGGGCGCGCCGAACGCGACCCCCGCACCGGCCCGGGCCGCGGTGCCGTTCTCGGCGGCGGCCGAACGGGAACCCGTCGCGTCGGCGAGCTTCCACCGGGCCACGGGCGCGGGCCCCTCCCCGGTCCGGAAGGTGTAGTCGGTGCGCGGGCCACGGTTGCCCGCGCGGTCCTGCGCCTGCACGGAGAGGACCTGGACGCCGGACTTCTCCGGCACGAAGCTGATCTCGGCCGAACCGTCGGGCCGGACGTCGGCCATGCGCGGCAGCTCACCGTTGAAGGAGCAGGCGAATCCGACGATGTCCCCGGCCTGCGCCGTGAAGCGGAAGGTCCCCCGGACCCCGGCGCCGGGCGTCCAGGTGTTGTCGTCCGGATAGTCGGAGGAGGTGACGACCGGGACGTCGGGGATGGTGCGGTCGTACACGAACTCGCAGGGCGCGCCCGGCCCTTCGCTGCTCCAGGCGGAGACACCCGCGTCGTTGACGGCCCGCACCCGCCAGGACACGACGGTCTCGTCGGGGATGGTGGTCGGCAGCTGCCAGCTGAACGGGGCGGTGTCGAGCATCGTGCTGGTGGTCGTGGTCACGCGCTCCTCGACGCCGCCCTCGCCCTGCCACCACGCCTCGAACTCGCCCCGGACCCGGCTTGCTTCACCGGGCTGCCCGCCCCCGGGTCCGTACAGCCGCGCCGTCACCCGCGGCACGGAGCTCACGTACGGCCGTTTCCCGCCGGATACGCACGCCGAGTTCTCCGTCGCCAGATCGGCGATCTGCGGCTGCTTCGGTGGGAGCCCGGCACCCGCCGCCAGTACGGTGCCCGGCGTCGCCAGCACCGTCCCGGCGGCGATCACGGCCGCTACGGCCGCCTGTCTCGCTCGTCCGTGTCCTGTACGTCCTGCCATGCGCGTTCCCTCCCCGGTTCTGCCCTTGAAGATCGGAGATCAAGAGCTGAGCGAGGTTAACAACCGGACGCGACACCGCCACTGGATATCTGGTCCTGGGGGTCATGGCGTCGCCTCCTTGCCTCCATGGGGCCCCGACGGGGATCTCCCGCACGCTCATCGGCGCGGCCTCGGAGCCGGAAGGACCGGGCGGGCGGTGGCCGAGCGGAGTTCGGCCATGCGGGCGGCGACATCGACCTCGGCGCGCGGCCGGGCCAGGAAGGTGTCGGGGACGTCGCCGGTCAGGCCCATCGCCTCGTCGCGGGCGATCTCGGCGCGGCAGTCGCGGCAGACGCCGTGGTCGAGCGTGGTCGTCGTCTCGTCCTCGTCGCAGAACAGGCACATCATCACGATGTTCACGATCTGCTCGCTCGGGTGGTCGTTCTCCGGCCGGGGGGCGGAGCTCGGCGGCATCTTGGTCTCCAGTCGTTTACGGAGGAGGGGTCCGGCGGAGTGCACGGACGGCGGCAGGCCCGAGGTCAGGGCCTGGGTGATCTGTTCGCGGCCGACGCCGCGCGCCAGCCACTCCCCGACCAGGTGTTCCAGCTCCACGCAGTCGCCCTCGGAGAGCTGGAGCCGGGGCTCGCGGCGCCCGAGCCCGGCGAGCACGTCGTACGCCTCCGAGCGCGGGGCGCGCACACCGGGCTCGGGCTCCTCGGCCGTCTCCGCGGCAGCCGGCGCCGGGGGCTGGCCGGGCGCGTCCAGGCCCCGGACGAACCGCACATGGGCGGCCCACCAGTCGGCGTCGCGGGCGGTCCGGGAGAAGTACGTACGCGTCACCCAGCGCATCTGACGGTCGGGCAGGGTGACTTGGACCCGGACGCGCCGCAGGTGTCCGGAACGGGTCAGCCGGTCGAGCGCGCTGCGGCACGCCTGCTGTCCGTAGTCCGGCAGCTCCTCGGCGAGCACTTTGTAGCCGATCGCCGCGCCTTCGGGGAGCCGGTCGATGTACCCGGCGATGGCCGCCTCACGCGGCTCCAGACCGGCGAAGTCGTCGGCGCGGGGCGAGGCTTGGTCGGGGGCGTGACGCTTCCCGTACCCGGCTTTCGCCATGGGGTGGGCGGGCGCGCGCAGGGCGGCACTAAGGTTGGCGGCAGCCATGGGGGATCGACTCGCATTCGATCTCGTACGGTCAGACCCCGGTCGGTGTTGGTAGCACCACCGGGGTTGTCCGTTTTACGGATAGTGGGTTGCTGATCGTGAACCTAGAGCGTGCGTACGCTCCGGCGCAACCTGGTCACCAACCGTCACTTCCGGTCGAATTCGCGCAGCCCACTGGGCGGTTCGGGATCTGGTCAGGGAGCGGGGAGGGAGGGTGGGCGGGTTGAACCCAACCACCCATTCCTACAGAGAGAGCTCGAAGCCCGGTGCTCGCGGCTCGGGGCTTGAGCCTCGGGCGGACCTGCGGGATTACCCCCGGGCGGGACACAGGGCCTCAGGTCGCCACCCCGCCGCCTCCGTCGCGGTCGCGTCGTACGTCCTCCCGGATCCGCTCCGCCATCAGATCGGCGAGCGGATCCCTCACGTCCCAGGAGTGCGCGGCCGGGTGCCGGTCGTACAGCATGCAGGCGTCCCCTTCCTTGACGGACAGCCGGTGGATGACGG
>NZ_NTGZ01000068.1 GCF_002551245.1 Streptomyces sp. rh34 | reverse complement strand
CTCAGAGATGTGTATAAGAGACAGGGCCACGGCTCCGGCAGCCGGGCCGGCGTCGGCCGCGGTGCCGGCGCTGCTCTGAAGGGCCTCCGTGGGCTCTGTGGCCCGCTCGGCCTCTGTGGCCCGCTCGGCCGCGGCGGCGCGCTCGGCGGCGAGGCCCTGGCGGCGCAGGACGACGGCCTGGCGTACGTAATCGAGTCCGGTGACGACCGTCAGCACGACGGCGACCATCATCACCCAGAAACGCAAGGTCGCCAGGGGCCCGGTGAGCACCAGGACGTACATCCCGGCCGCCGTCCCCTGCGCGAGGGTCTTCAGCTTGCCGCCTCTGCTGGCCGGGATCACCGCGTGCCGGATGACCCAGAACCGCATCAGCGTGATGCCCAGCTCACGGGCGAGGATCACTCCGGTGATCCACCACGGCAGGTCGCCCAGGACCGAGAGGGAGACCAGTGCCGCGCCCATGATCGCTTTGTCGGCGATGGGGTCGGCGATCTTCCCGAAGTCCGTGACCAGGTTGTACGCCCGTGCCAGATGACCGTCGAACAGGTCGGTGATCATCGCGACGGCGAAGGCCGCCCAGGCGAACGCGCGCCAGACCGGATCGTATCCGCCGTCGTGGAACAGCAGCAGGACGAACCCGGGCACGAGCAGCAGCCGCACCATGGTCAGGATATTGGCGATGTTCCAGAGGCTGGCCTGGTTGACGGCCGCAGTGCCCAGCTTGCCGCCGCGGACCGGCTGCGCGCCGGAACCGCCTGCCGCGGATGCCGGGACTCCGGTCATCTGGCTGCCTCCGCAAGCTCGTGGTGTTCGGCCACCAGGTCGACGCCCTCGGTGCCCACTGCCTTTGCCTCGACCATACGGCCCGGCACGAGTCCCTCGCGTGTGGTGAAGACCACCTGGCCATCGGTTTCGGGGGCCTGATGCGCCGCACGCCCGATCGCGACCTCGCCGTCCTCCTCCGACTCCACGGACTCCACCAGCACCTGGAGGGTCTCGCCGACGCGCTCCTCGGCCCGCTGCGAGGTCAGCTCCTCGGCCAGCTGGGAGATGTGGGCGAGGCGCTCCGCGATGGTGTCCGCGTCGAGCTTGTTCTCGTAGCCGACCGCCTCGGTGCCCTCCTCGTCCGAGTACCCGAAGACACCGATCGCGTCGAGGCGTGCACCGGTGAGGAAGCGTTCCAGCTCGGCGAGGTCCGCCTCGGTCTCGCCGGGGAAGCCGACGATGAAGTTGGAGCGGGCACCGGCCTGGGGGGCCTTGCTCCGGATGGTGTCCAGGAGCTCCAGGAAGCGGTCGGTGTCGCCGAAGCGGCGCATCGCGCGCAGCACGCCGGGGGCGGAGTGCTGGAAGGAGAGGTCGAAGTACGGGGCGACCTTCGGCGTCGAGGTGAGGACGTCGATGAGGCCCGGGCGCATCTCGGCGGGCTGGAGGTAGCTGACCCGGATCCGCTCGATGCCGTCCACGTCGGCCAGCTCGGGCAGCAGGGTCTCCAGAAGGCGGATGTCGCCGAGGTCCTTGCCGTAGGAGGTGTTGTTCTCGGAGACGAGCATGACCTCCTTGACTCCCTGTTCGGCCAGCCAGCGGGTCTCCTGGAGCACGTCCGAGGGACGCCGCGAGATGAACGAGCCGCGGAAGGAGGGGATGGCGCAGAAGGAGCAGCGGCGGTCGCAGCCGGAGGCGAGCTTCACCGAGGCGACAGGGCTGGTGCCGAGCCTGCGGCGCAGCGGCGCCCGCGGCCCGGAGACCGGTGCGACACCCTCGGGGAGGTCCTCGGGGGCGGGGGCGGGCGTCTCCTGGGCGTGGCCGGGCAGCGCCACGGCGGCGTCCTGCCGCTCGGCCGGGCTGATCGGCAGCAGCTTGCGGCGGTCGCGCGGGGTGTGCGAGGCGTGGATGCCGCCGTTGAGGATGGTCTGGAGCCGGTCGGAGATGTCGGCGTAGTCGTCGAATCCGAGGACGCCGTCCGCCTCCGGGAGGGCCTCGGCGAGGTCCTTCCCGTAGCGCTCGGCCATGCAGCCGACGGCGACGACGGCCTGGGTGCGGCCCTGATCCTTCAGATCGTTGGCTTCGAGCAGGGCGTCGACGGAGTCCTTCTTGGCGGCTTCGACGAACCCACAGGTGTTGACGACTGCGACATCCGCGTCGGAGGCATCCTCGACGAGGTCCCAGCCGTCCGCTGCCAAGCGGCCTGCAAGCTCCTCCGAGTCCACCTCGTTACGGGCGCAGCCAAGAGTGACAAGGGCGACGGTACGGCGTTCGGGCATGGACTCAAGACTACTTCGTTCCGGCGGCCCCCCTGCCGTGCAGGGTGACCGGCCCCTGCCGCCGCCCATTTCCCCGCTACGGGGAGTAACAGAGTCCGGGTCGGGGAACGCCGACGGGCGTCCGGCACGAGGCCGGACGCCCGTCGGGACGTGTACGGAGCGGAGGGCGGCGGATCAGCCGGCCTCGGGGTCGCCCTTGGTGTAGGAAAGCCGTTCGACCTGGCCCGGACCGAAGCGGTCCTCGACCTGCTTGCCGTTGACGAAGAGCTCGATCGCTCCGGCGTTGCCGAGGACGAGGTCGATGCGCTCCTTGTCCTGGAAGGTCTTGGACTCGCCCTTGAGCAGCAGCCCGTCGAAGAGCAGCCGCCCGTTGTGGTCCTTCGCGGAGATCCAGCTCTCGTCGCGGGTCGCGCTGAGCTTGACCGTCACCTTGTCCCGGGGGGCGGCGGCGATGGCGCTCTCGGAGGGCACGGGCTTGGGGTCGGAGGGCTTGGTGGCGGTGGGCTTGGCCACGGTCTTGTCGGGCTCGGAGCCCTCCGCGATCTGCGCGGTGTTCGAGGGTTCGTCCTCGCCGCTGAAGAGCGTGAAGCCGACGAACCCGATGACGGCGACGATGGCCGCGACCATGGCGGCGGTCCAGTTGGGCCGCCGGGGTTCGGAGCGGATGCGTTCGGCTTCGAACAGCGGTGCCGCCGGGGTCGGTGCGGGGCGGCCGCCGTGATCGGCGTCGTACTCCTCGACCAGCGGTTCCGGATCGAGGCCGACGGCACGGGCGAGCGTGCGGATGTGGCCGCGGGCGTAGACGTCGCCGCCGCAGCGGGAGAAGTCGTCCTGCTCGATCGCGTGCACGATGGGGATGCGCACCCGGGTGGAGCTGCTGACTTCCTCGACCGTCAGAGCCGCGGCGATACGAGCCTGCTGAAGGGCACGACCGATCGAAGGCCGGTCGTCTTCGGGGGAGTTGCCGATGGACACGGGGGCGCCTTTCGAGCGTGAGCCACCTGCTGGATGTTCAGTCTAGGGGGGGTACGAAAGGGAGGGGCAACCGGGAGGGACGACTTTGTACGCCATCGGGTTCGCCGGACGGCCCCGCCGCCGGCTCCGGGGCGGAGCGGGGACGGAGCACGGCCCCGATCGAGGACTGGGCAACCTGTAGTGGGCCGAACGGGGTGGAGGTACGGGTGAGGTGACGACGGAGCGAGCTGCGGGGAGGAGCACGGTTCCGTCCCTCCCTTCAACTGGACGTACGACCGTACGAAACGGTTGCCCACAAAACCTTTACGGAGCGGGTTCCCCGCGGATGACGGCCAACACCCCGTCGAGCTCGTCGGGTTTCACCATGACGTCGCGCGCCTTGGAGCCCTCGCTGGGTCCGACGATGTTGCGGGACTCCATCAGGTCCATCAGCCGGCCGGCCTTCGCGAAGCCGACCCGGAGCTTGCGCTGGAGCATCGAGGTCGATCCGAACTGGGTGGAGACGACCAGTTCGGCGGCCTGGCAGAGCAGGTCCAGGTCGTCGCCGATGTCCTCGTCGATCTCCTTCTTCTGTTTCGTTCCCACCACGACGTCGTCCCGGAAAACCGGGGCCATCTGGTCCTTGCAGTGCTGGACGACGGCGGCGACCTCGTCCTCGGTGACGAACGCTCCCTGCATTCGGGTGGGTTTGTTGGCGCCCATCGGGAGGAAGAGCCCGTCGCCCTTGCCGATGAGCTTCTCGGCGCCCGGCTGGTCGAGGATGACCCGGCTGTCGGCGAGCGAGGAGGTGGCGAAGGCGAGCCGGGAGGGCACGTTGGCCTTGATCAGGCCGGTCACCACGTCGACCGAGGGCCGCTGGGTGGCGAGCACCAGGTGGATGCCGGCCGCGCGGGCCAGCTGGGTGATGCGGACGATCGAGTCCTCGACGTCGCGCGGGGCCACCATCATCAGGTCGGCCAGCTCGTCGACGATCACCAGCAGGTAGGGGTACGGGGACAGCTCCCGCTCGCTGCCCTCGGGCGCCTTGCACTTGCCGTTGCGGACCGCGTGGTTGAAGTCGTCGATGTGCCGGTAGCCGAAGTTGGCGAGGTCGTCGTAGCGCAGGTCCATCTCCCGCACGACCCACTGGAGCGCCTCGGCGGCCTTCTTCGGGTTGGTGATGATCGGGGTGATGAGGTGAGGGATGCCCTCGTACGCGGTGAGCTCGACGCGCTTGGGGTCGACGAGGACCATCCGCACGTCGTCCGGGGTGGCCCGCACCATGATCGAGGTGATCAGGCAGTTGATGCAGGAGGACTTGCCGGAACCGGTGGCGCCGGCGACCAGGACGTGCGGCATCTTGGCGAGGTTGGCCATCTCGTAGCCGCCCTCGACGTTCTTGCCGAGCGCCACGAGCATCGGGTGGTCGTCCTCGGCCGCGTCCGCGAGGCGCAGCACGTCGCCGAGGTTGACCATCTCGCGGTCGGAGTTGGGGATCTCGATGCCGACGGCGGACTTGCCGGGGATCGGCGAGATGATCCGCACGTCCGGGCTGGCCACGGCGTACGCGATGTTCTTGGCCAGTGCCGTGATCTTCTCGACCTTCACGGCGGGGCCGAGCTCGATCTCGTAGCGGGTGACGGTCGGGCCCCGCGTGAACCCGGTGACCGCGGCGTCGACCTTGAACTCGGTGAAGACGTTGGTCAGCGAGGCGACGACCACATCGTTGGCCGCGCTGCGGGTCTTGCCCGGTCCGCCGCGCTCCAGCAGGTCGAGCGAGGGCAGCGAGTACGTGATGTCGCCGGACAGCTGGAGCTGCTCGGCACGGGCGGGCAGGCCCTCGGAACGCTCCGGCGCGGGCTTCGTCAGGTCGGGAACGGCGCCGGACCGGCCGGAGGCACCACCGGAACGGTCACCGCCGGTCGCGTTGTCGGCGGCACCGGGCCGGTCCTGCCCGCGCCCGGCCCCGGCCTTCCCCGCGCCGTCCCGCTCGGCCTCCCGGGCCCCGGGGACGGGTGTCCCGGTGCGCTCCCGGTCCGCGGAGACGCCCTGGGTCAGGTCGGCGACGATCGGCGAGGGCGGCATGCCGTTGAGCACGGCCCCGTCGAGGGCGGCGGCAGCGGCCGCGGCGACGTCCACCGCGTCCAGCGGCCGGTTCATCGCGGGCTGCGCGGAGGGCCTGCGGGACCTCCTGCGCTTGGTGAGCGCTTCCGCCTCCGCCTGGTCGTGGTCGTGGACGGGGTCCGCGTCCGGGCGCCGCGTGCCACGCCGTCGGGTCCGCTCGGGCAGCGCCTCGCGCCACTGTTCGTCGTAGCGCTCGTCGTCGTCCTCGTACCCCTCACCGGCCTCGGGTGCCGGATCCACGATGCCGAGGCGGACGCCGAGCTGACGCAGCCGTTGCGGAATGGCGTTGACCGGGGTGGCGGTGACGACGAGGAGCCCGAACACGGTCAGCAGCACCAGCAGCGGTACGGCGAGGACCTCGCCCATCATGAAGATCAGCGGCTTCGAGGCGGCCCAGCCGATCAGCCCGCCCGCGTCCTGCATCGCCTCGGTTCCCGCGTCCCGGCCCGGCGAACCGCAGGCGATGTGGACCTGGCCGAGGACTCCGATGACCAGGGCGGACAGCCCGATGACGATACGGCCGTTGGCGTCGGGCCGCTCCGGGTACAGGATCAGCCGCACCGCCATCGCGCCCAGCAGTATCGGCGCGAGCAGGTCGAGCCGCCCGAAGGCCCCGGTCACCAGCATCTCTACCAGGTCGCCGACCGGTCCCTGGAGATTGGACCAGGTGCCCGCGGCGACGATCAGCGCCAGGCCGAGCAGCAGCAGGGCGAGCCCGTCCTTGCGGTGCGCGGGGTCAAGTCCCTTGGCCCCGCGCCCTATCGAGCGGAACAGCGCGCCGATGCCGTGCGCCGCCCCGAGCCAGACCGCCCGCACCAGCCGGTAGATGCCCCCGGTGGGTGACGGCGCGGGCTTCTTGGCCGCCGTCTTCTTCGCGGGAGCCTTCTTCGGGGGCGCGGCCGACTTCTTGGGCGCGGTCTTCTTGGCGGGCGCGGCTTTCTTCGCCGGGCCCGAGGTACGGCCGACGCGCTTCGCGGTGCCCGCCGTGCCCTGGGAACCCTTGCCGGACGTACGTGAGGCCATGGTGCCGAGGTTACCGCTGTCGTCGCCCGTGAACACGTTCGCCTACTGGTTCACCCGACCGTGTCGCCTTCGGGCGGCCGGGAACTGACGTCGCCTCACGGCGGCGGCAGGCACGCGCCGAGCCGGAGGGACGGGAATCGTCAGCTCTGTGCGGGCAGTACGCCCGTACCCCCGCCGGTGCCCGGCTCCAGCGCGTCGAGCGCGCGGCGCAGGCCGGTCAGCTTGCGTTCGAGGTGGGCGGCGGTGGCTACCGCCGCGGCGTCCGCGGATTCGTCGTCGAGCTGCTTGGAGAGCGCTTCCGCCTGCTCCTCGACCGCCGCGAGCCGCGCGGAGAGTTCGGCCAGCAGACCGGTCGGCTCCTTCTCGTGCTCGCCACCCGCGTGGCCGTCGCCCTCCAACTGGAGGCGCAGCAGAGCGGCCTGCTCGCGAAGCTTGCAGTTCTTCATGTACAGCTCGACGAAGACCGAGACCTTGGCCCGCAGCACCCACGGGTCGAACGGCTTCGAGATGTAGTCCACCGCGCCGGCCGCGTAGCCGCGGAAGGTGTGATGCGGACCGTGGTTGATCGCGGTGAGGAAGATGATCGGGATGTCCCGGGTCCGCTCCCGCCGCTTGATGTGCGCGGCGGTCTCGAAACCGTCCATGCCCGGCATCTGGACGTCCAGCAGGATGACCGCGAAGTCGTCCGTGAGCAGCGCTTTGAGCGCTTCCTCCCCTGACGATGCCCGGACCAGTGTCTGATCGAGCGCAGAGAGGATGGCCTCCAGCGCCAGCAGATTCTCCGGCCGGTCATCGACCAGGAGGATCTTGGCCTTCTGCACCATGGCCCGCCCTCCTCGCCCCGGAAATGCACCGGGTGCCGCCCCAGGGGACGACTCCCTTACGCCGTCCGTCCTTGTGCCGGTCATGGTAGCCGCACCCCGCCCGTCACCACACCCTGTCACCGCGATGTCACTGTGCACATACCGCAAACGCGGTGGGAGACCAGAAGGTTCCCCGAATGCAGGGCGTTCACACCCGTGTGAGCACAGTCGGTCAACAATTCACGCTCATTCGTTCCACACTCAATCACTCTCCGTGCATCCACTGCTCCATCACCGCAAGCAAGTGATCAGGATCGACCGGCTTCGTCACATAGTCGGAAGCCCCGCATTCGATGGCCTTCTCCCGGTCGCCCTTCATCGCCTTCGCGGTGAGCGCGACGATCGGCAGCCCGGCGAACTGCGGCATCCGACGGATCGCGGTCGTCGTCGCGTAACCGTCCATCTCGGGCATCATGATGTCCATCAGCACGACCGTCACATCGTCGTGCTGCTCCAGGACTTCGATGCCCTCACGGCCGTTCTCCGCGTACAGCACCGCCAGCCCGTGCTGCTCCAGCACGCTGGTGAGTGCGAAGACGTTACGGATGTCGTCGTCGACGATGAGGACCTTCTCACCGCGGAAGCGGAACGTCCGCCGGGGCTCCCGCTCCTCCGCCGCGACCTCGCCCTGAACCTGGCTCTCGCCCTGGCCCCCCTGCACCCACTCCTCCTGCTGCGGGGAGCTTTCGGACGTGGTCCGGCCGGCCGGCAGCGCGGCCCGGCGGGCCGCGTCCCCGAGGGCCTTGCGGCGCCGCCGGAACATCCCGGCGGAGTTGGCCGGGTCGCCGTACGGAGCCGACTGCCCCTGCGTGTGCCCCATCTCTCCCGCACCGCCCAGCACCTCGGCGGAACCGGAACCCACCGGGGGATAGCCCTGGGGCGGCAGTTCGGCGCGGTGCAGCGGCAGGTACAGGGTGAAGGTGGAACCCCGTCCCGGCTCGCTCGCCGCGTGGATCTCGCCGCCGAGCAGCCGCGCGATCTCCCGGCTGATGGAGAGGCCGAGGCCGGTGCCGCCGTACTTCCGGCTCGTCGTGCCGTCCGCCTGCTTGAACGCCTCGAAGATCACCAGCATCTTGCTGGACGCGATCCCGATCCCGGTGTCGGTGACCGAGAAGGCGATCAGGTCGGCGTCCGCGTCCCGCAGCGAACCGGCTTCCAGCAGGTGCTCCCGGATCGCGTTCGGCACATCGGCGCCGGCCGGCCGGATCACCAGCTCCACCGCACCACTGTCGGTGAACTTCACGGCGTTGGAGAGCAGGTTGCGCAGCACCTGGAGCAGCCGCTGCTCGTCGGTGTGCAGCGTCGCGGGAAGCTCCGGCGACACCCGTACGGAGAAGTCGAGCCCCTTCTCCGCGGTGAGCGGGCGGAAGGTCGCCTCCACGTAGTCGACCAGCTGGACCAGCGCGATCCTGGTCGGGCTGACGTCCATCTTGCCCGCCTCGACCTTCGACAGGTCGAGGATGTCGTTGATCAGCTGGAGCAGGTCGGAACCGGCCCCGTGAATCGTCTCGGCGAACTCCACCTGCTTCGGCGAGAGGTTGCCCTCGGCGTTGTCCGCCAGCAACTTGGCCAGGATCAGAAGCGAGTTGAGCGGCGTACGCAGCTCGTGCGACATGTTCGCCAGGAACTCGGACTTGTAGCGCATCGAGACCGCGAGCTGCTCGGCCCGCTCCTCCAGCACCTGCCGCGCCTCCTCGATCTCGGTGTTCTTCACCTCGATGTCGCGGTTCTGCTGGGCCAGCAGCTCGGCCTTCTCCTCCAGTTCGGCGTTGGACGCCTGGAGGGCCTTCTGCCGGTTCTCCAACTCCTGCGAGCGGTCCCGCAGTTGCTCGGTCAGCTCCTGCGACTGCTCAAGGAGCTTCTCGGTCTTGGTGTTGACACTGATCGTGTTGACGCTCGTCGCGATCATCTCGGCGAGCTGGTTGAGGAAGTCCCGCTGGATATGCGTGAACGGCTGGAAGGAGGCCAGCTCGATCACGCCGAGGACCTTGCCCTCGAAGAGCACCGGCAGCACGATCACATGCGCCGGAGGAGCCTCGCCCAGCCCGGAGGAGATCTTCAGATAGCCCGGCGGCACATTGTCCACCTGGATCGTCCGCTTCTCCTCGGCCGCCGTCCCGATGAGCGTCTCACCGGGACGGAAGGAGGTCGGCATCGAACCCGCCGAGTAGCCGTAACTGCCCCGCATCCGCAGCTCGTACGCGCTGGCCGCACCGTCGTCCGGACCCACCTCGTCCGAGTCGCCCGTGGCCATCGCCAGGAAGAACGCGCCGTGCTGCGCCGAGACCACCGGCGTCAGCTCGCTCATGATCAGCGAGGCCACGTCGTCCAGATCGCGGCGGCCCTGCATCAGACCGGAGATGCGGGCCAGGTTGCCCTTCAGCCAGTCCTGCTCCTTGTTGGCGAGGGTGGTGTCGCGCAGGTTCGCGATCATCGTGTTGATGTTGTCCTGGAGCACCTGGATCTCGCCGGCCGCGTCCACGTCGATCTTCAGGTTCAGATCGCCGCGGGTCACCGCGGTGGCGACGGCCGCGATGGCGCGGACCTGACGGGTCAGGTTCCCGGCCATCTCGTTCACCGACTCGGTGAGGTCGCGCCAGGTGCCGTCGACGTCCCGCACCCGCGCCTGACCGCCCAGCTGCCCCTCGGTGCCCACCTCGCGGGCGACCCGGGTCACCTGCTCCGCGAACGAGGACAGCTGGTCGACCATCGTGTTGATGGTGTTCTTCAGCTCCTGGATCTCACCGCGCGCGTCGATGTCGATCTTCTTGGTCAGGTCGCCCTTGGCGATGGCGGTCGTGACCGTGGCGATCTGCCGCACCTGACCGGTCAGGTTGGAGGCCATCGAGTTCACGGACTCCGTGAGGTCCTTCCACGTACCGGCGACTCCCGGCACCCGCGCCTGGCCGCCCAGCTCGCCTTCCGTGCCCACCTCACGGGCCACGCGCGTGACCTCGTCGGCGAACGAGGACAGCGTCGTCACCATCGTGTTGACGGTGTCGGCCAGCTCCGCGACCTCGCCGCGCGCCTCCACGGTGACCTTCTTCGTCAGATCGCCGTTGGCGACCGCCGAGGAGACCCGGGAGATGTTGCGCACCTGGCTGGTCAGGTTGTTGGCCATCAGGTTGACGTTCTCGCTGAGGTCCTTCCAGATGCCGGTCGCCCCGCGCACCCGTGCCTGACCGCCGAGAATGCCCTCGGTACCCACCTCGCGGGCCACGCGCGAGACCTCGTCCGCGAAGTTCAACAGCTGGTCGACCATGGTGTTGACGGTCGTGACCAGTTCGAGGATCTCGCCCTTGGCGTCGACGGTGATCTTCTTGGAGAGATCGCCCTTGGCGACCGCGGTGGTGACCTCGGCGATGTTGCGGACCTGGAGGGTCAGGTTGTTCGCCATGCCGTTGACGGACTGGGTGAGGTCCTTCCACGTACCGGACACGCCCTGAACCTCGGCCTGACCGCCGAGGATTCCCTCCGTACCCACCTCGCGGGCGACCCGCGTCACCTGCTCCGCGAAGTTGGACAGCTGGTCCACCATCGTGTTGAGGGTGTTCTTCAGCTCCAGGATCTCGCCCCGGGCGTCCACGTCGATCTTCTGCGACAGGTCACCGCGCGCGACCGCCGTGGCGACCTGCGCGATGTTACGGACCTGAGCGGTGAGGTTTCCGGCCATCCCGTTCACCGAATCGGTGAGATCACGCCACACTCCGGCCACACCGGGCACCTGCGCCTGACCACCGAGACGCCCGTCCGTGCCCACCTCGCGGGCCACCCGGGTGACCTGGTCGGCGAAGGCGGAGAGCTGGTCCACCATCGTGTTGATGGTGTTCTTGAGCTCCAGGATCTCGCCCCGGGCGTCCACGTCGATCTTCTGCGACAGGTCACCCCGCGCCACCGCCGTCGTCACCTGGGCGATCTGCCTCACCTGAGAGGTGAGGTTGCCGGCCATGAAGTTGACGGAGTCCGTCAGTTCCTTCCACGTACCCGACACACCGTCCACGCGCGCCTGACCGCCTAGGCGGCCCTCGGTGCCCACGTCCCGGGCCATCCGCGTCACCTGGTCGGCGAAGCTGGACAGCTGCGCCACCATCGTGTTGACCGTGTTCTTCAGCTCCAGCATCTCCCCGGCCACGTCCACGGTGACCTTCTGCGACAGATCGCCGTTCGCGACCGCTGTGGTGACCTGCGCGATGTCCCGGACCTGACCGGTCAGGTTGCGGAACGCGGTGTTCACCGAGTCGGTGAGGTCCTTCCACGTCCCCGCGGCTCCCGGCACCTCGGCCTGGCCCCCGAGCCGGCCCTCGACGCCGACCTCCCGGGCCACGCGGGTCACCTCGGAACCGAACGACTGGAGCTGGTCCACCATCGTGTTGACGGTGTTCTTCAGCTCCAGCATCTCCCCGGCCACGTCGACCGTGACCTTCTGCGACATGTCGCCGCTGGCCACCGCCGTCGTCACCTGCGCGATGTCGCGCACCTGGGTCGTCAGATTCCTGAAGACCGTGTTCACCGAGTCGGTGAGGTCCTTCCAGGTCCCGGCCGCACCCGGCACCTGCGCCTGCCCGCCGAGCAGCCCCTCGCCGCCGACCTCGCTCGCCACCCGCGTCACTTCGTCGGCGAAGGTGCGCAGCGTCTCGGTCATCTGGTTGATCGTCTCGGCGAGCTGCGCGACCTCGCCGCGTGCGCTCACCGTGACCTTCTGCGTCAGGTCACCGCTGGCGACCGCCGTCGTCACCTCCGCGATCCCGCGCACCTGGGAGGTGAGGTTGCCCGCCATCGTGTTGACGGAGTCGGTGAGGTCCTTCCACACGCCTGCCACGCCCGGCACGGTCGCCTGACCGCCCAGCTCGCCCTCCGTACCCACCTCACGGGCGACGCGTGTCACCTCAGAGGAGAACGAGGACAACTGATCGACCATCGTGTTGACGGTGTTCTTCAGCTGGAGCATCTCGCCGGCCACGTGGACGGTGACCTTCCGCGACAGATCACCCTTGGCGACCGCCGTCGTCACCAGCGCGATGTCCCGCACCTGGGCCGTCAGCCGGTACGCCATGGTGTTCACGGAGTCCGTGAGGTCCTTCCAGGACCCGGACATCCCGCGCACCTGCGCCTGCCCGCCGAGCTTGCCCTCGGTACCCACTTCGACGGCGACCCGGGTCACCTGCTCGGTGAAGACCGACAGCTGGTCGACCAGGTTGTTGACCGTACGGGCGACCTTCAGGAACTCGCCGCGCAGCGGACGTACCGTCTCGTCCGTCGTGTGCGACCGCAGCTCCATCCGCTGCTCCAGATCACCGTCGGCGACCGCCGACAGCACCCGGCCCACTTCGGAGACCGGTCGCGCGAGATCGTCGACGAGCTCGTTGGAGGCATCGATCGCGGCGGCCCAGGAACCCTCGCAGGCACCCGTCTCCAGCCGCTCCGTGAGCTTTCCCTCCCGGCCGACCACACGCCGCACCCGGGCCAGCTCACCGGTGAGGTGGAGATTGCGGTCCGCGACCTCGTTGAAGACCGCGGAGATCTCCGTCATCACACCGTCGCCGGAGACGGTGAGCCGCCGGCGGAAGTTGCCGTCGCGCATCGCCACAAGGCCCGCGAGCAGCCTGTTCAGAGCTGCCGCGTCCACTTCGACGGTGCCATTGCGCTGCTTTTTCACGGACTGTCCGCCTTTTGTACGCGCCTTCGAACCCTGCGCCGCCACGCCAGACTCCACCGTGTCCCTCCCGCAGGGGTTGACCGTTTCACTCGGGCCTATCAGGAAGCTTGCCCAGTTCCACTTTGGCTCACCGCCACAGCACACCGTCAACGGGCGACCGGGCGGACGTCAAATCGTTGCAACGTACCAGGCCGGGACAGGTCGGCGAGCAACCTGTCCCGGTTGCCCCCCATCCCTTGTACCGGGAGTCCATACTTGTGCGCCCGCGCACCACTGCCGGACCGCCCTGTCCCGAACTCGGCCCTCGTGTAACCGGCACCCTTGACGAACGTCTAGCCTGGCAAGCGAATCGAAGCGGCGATAAACGGGCACAGGACTCGGGGAAGCGACGAGACACCATATGGGGAGTGCTGTGATCACCGCGCGCGCGGCCGCCACCTTCGAACCGGTCGGGCGCTCCGTCGCGACCGCCCGCGCCTTCGTCCGGGACACGCTCCAGGGGTGGGGCTACAACGATGTCGTCGACGACGCCGTCGTCCTCACCAGTGAGCTCGTGACCAACGCCGTCGTGCACGCGGGGACGGCGGCCGACGTGCTGTGCCTGCGCAGCGGGGACGGCGTCCGCGTCGAGGTCGCCGACCACTATCCGGAGCGCGAGGTCCCGCTCCAGAGCAACGGCCTCGACTTCGGCAGCCCCGACCGCGAGAACGGCCGCGGTCTGCTGCTCTGCGCCGCCCTGGCCTCCCGCTGGGGCGTCGAGTACTCCCCCACCCGGAAGCACGTCTGGTTCCAGCTGGACCTGCCCGACCGGCCGGTGGGCATCCGCTCGGCGGGCCCCGTCCTGCCCACCTCGCTCCTCCCCGTCACCGACCAGCGGGTCCGGGTCGCCGTCGTCCAGATCGACAGCACCGGCGCGATCAGCGCATGGAACGACGACGCCACGTACGTCTTCGGGCACACCGCGGAACAGGTCACCGGCAAGCAGTTCACCGACTTCGTGGCCTGGCCGCACACACCCGGGACCAACACCGGCATCGCCGACGCCCTCCAGCTCTCCCGCTGGGAGGGCAGCTACGGAATCCGCGGCGCCGACGGCCGGACCATCGCTGTCTACTCCTCGCACCTGCGGGTCCGCGACACCGACGGCGAGCCCTCCACGGTCTGCCTCCTCGTCCGCGACGACGAGCGCGCCGTGCTCCAGTCCCCCGTCCGCACCCCGGTCTCCGACGCCTCCTCCGACCACCGCACCGCGGACCCGTTCGAGGTCTTCATCGGCTCCCCGGCACCCGACGATCTCGACGGCCTCCTCCAGCGGACGGTCGAGCGGGCACGCGACATGCTCGACGCCGACGCGGCGTTCCTCCTGCTCGCCACGGACGACGAGACGGAGCTGGAGGTCCGCGCCACCACAGGCCTCCCCTCGGCCCGCCAGCGCTTCGCCCGCGTCCCCGTCGAAGCCGGGACGGGACGCTACGGCTCCGCCCGGATGCCGGCCGTCCACGAGGACCTCACCGCCGTCCCCGGCGCCGTGCCCCTGCTCACCGACACCGGGATGCGCTCGGTCGTCACGGTCCCGCTGAAGGTCGAGGGCCGCCTCACCGGCTCCCTCGGCGTCGCGGCGGAGGGCGCGGGCCGCTACACCAACGAGGAGGCCCTGCGCCTCCAGTTCGCGGCGGACCGCATCGCACTGGCCGTGGAGTCCGCGCGCCTCGGCGAGCTGGAACGGCTGCGCCGCGGCTCCCTGTCCTTCCTCGTCGAGGCCTCCGACCTGCTGGCCGGCACGCTCGACCGGGACCAGACCCTGGCCCTCATGGCCCAGATGACGGTCCCGACCCTGGCCACCTGGTGCGCTGTCTACACGATCGCGGACCAGTCCTCCGACCCGTACCTCTCGTACGTGCTCCACGAGGACGAGGACCTCATCGACGGGCTCAAGGCCCTGCTCTCCAAGATGGCCCCGCCGGATCCGGTACCGACCCCGGGCGCCCGTGTCTGGGCCGCGCCCTCGGAGGCCGGCCACCGTGCGGCGCTGAGCACCTCGACCCGCAGCCTGCAACGCGACGCACCGCTGAGCATGAGCACGGCCACCCGCACCATCCTCGCCACGGCCCAGGCGGTCGGCGGCGAGACGGTGGTCCTCCCGCTGGTCGCCCGCAACCGCGTGATCGGCATGCTGACGCTCGGGAAGCCCTCGGACGACCACTTCCGCCAGGAGATCCTGGAACTGGCCGAGGACCTCTCCCGCAGGGCCGCCCTGGCCCTGGACAACGCCCGCCTGTACTCGGAGCGCATGGCGATCAGCCAGTCCCTCCAGCGCAGCCTGCTGCCCCCGGGCCTCCCCGACGTGCCGAACGTCGAGATCGAGGTCATCTACCGCGCCGCGGGCGAGGGCAACGAGGTCGGCGGCGACTTCTACGACGTCTTCCCGATCAGCGACGGCGCGTACGGCTTCGCCATCGGCGACGTGTGCGGTACGGGGCCCGAGGCCGCCGCCGTCACGGGCCTGGCCCGCCACGCGCTGCGCCTGCTCGCCCGCGAGGGCTTCGGCGGTCCGGCGGTCCTGGAGCGCCTCAACGCGGCGATCCTCGACGAGGGCGCCCGCAGCCGCTTCCTGACCCTCCTGTACGGCGAGCTGTGGCCCCAAGAGGACGGCAGCGCCCTCCTGAAGGTCGTCTGCGCCGGCCACCCCCTGCCGCTGCGCCTGCGCCAGGACGGCTCCGTCGAGTCCGCCGCGGAACCCCAGCCCCTGCTGGGTGTCATCGAGGACCTCGACCTGTACGAGCAGGAGGTCGTCCTCAACCCGGGCGACGTCCTCCTGTGTGTCACGGACGGCGTCACCGAACGCCGCGAGGGAAGCCGCATGCTGGGCGACGACGGCCTCGCGGACGTCCTGTCGACCTGTACGGGCCTGACGGCCGGAGCGGTCGCCTCACGCATTCTGCGGGCCGTGGAACGCTTCGCGGCCGAGCCTGCCTCGGACGACATGGCGATCCTGGCCATGCGCGTCCCGGAACCGCCCCTCGTCTGACCTTCAACGCGAAAGGCCCCCGCCATGGGCGGGGGCCTTTCGCGTTTCACTGAGCCCCAATGCGGAATCGAACCGCAGACCTTCTCCTTACCATGGAGACGCTCTACCGACTGAGCTATTGGGGCCTCGCTGCGCTGTGGCAACGAGGTAAACCATACACGGGATCCGGGGATGCCCAAAATCCCGGCCGGCCCGGGCAGGGGCTCTCGGGCGGCTCTTCCAACAGGCTTCCGCAAGCCGCCCTGCACCCCCTTGGCGATGCAGGCGGTGCGGGGGGCACGCGTCCCTCGGATCGCACGGCCCGCACGGCCCGCCGATCGAGTCTGAAACATTGTTCGGCGGCGTCCTACTCTCCCACAGGGTCCCCCCTGCAGTACCATCGGCGCTGAAAGGCTTAGCTTCCGGGTTCGGAATGTAACCGGGCGTTTCCCTAACGCAATGACCACCGAAACACTATGAAATTAACCAACACCGGATGAAAACACGGCCGTTCGTTATTTCAGAACTAACACAGTGGACGCGAGCAACTGAGGACAAGCCCTCGGCCTATTAGTACCAGTCAGCTCCACCCCTTACAGGGCTTCCACATCTGGCCTATCAACCCAGTCGTCTACTGGGAGCCTTAACCCTTCAAGAGGGTGGGAATACTCATCTCGAAGCAGGCTTCCCGCTTAGATGCTTTCAGCGGTTATCCTTTCCGAACGTAGCCAACCAGCCATGCCCTTGGCAGGACAACTGGCACACCAGAGGTTCGTCCGTCCCGGTCCTCTCGTACTAGGGACAGCCCTTCTCAATATTCCTGCGCGCGCAGCGGATAGGGACCGAACTGTCTCACGACGTTCTAAACCCAGCTCGCGTACCGCTTTAATGGGCGAACAGCCCAACCCTTGGGACCGACTCCAGCCCCAGGATGCGACGAGCCGACATCGAGGTGCCAAACCATCCCGTCGATATGGACTCTTGGGGAAGATCAGCCTGTTATCCCCGGGGTACCTTTTATCCGTTGAGCGACAGCGCTTCCACAAGCCACTGCCGGATCACTAGTCCCGACTTTCGTCCCTGCTCGACCCGTCGGTCTCACAGTCAAGCTCCCTTGTGCACTTACACTCAACACCTGATTGCCAACCAGGCTGAGGGAACCTTTGGGCGCCTCCGTTACTCTTTAGGAGGCAACCGCCCCAGTTAAACTACCCATCAGACACTGTCCCTGATCCGGATCACGGACCCAGGTTAGACATCCAGCACGACCAGAGTGGTATTTCAACGACGACTCCACAACCACTGGCGTGGCCGCTTCAAAGTCTCCCACCTATCCTACACAAGCCGAACCGAACACCAATATCAAACTATAGTAAAGGTCCCGGGGTCTTTCCGTCCTGCTGCGCGAAACGAGCATCTTTACTCGTAGTGCAATTTCACCGGGCCTATGGTTGAGACAGTCGAGAAGTCGTTACGCCATTCGTGCAGGTCGGAACTTACCCGACAAGGAATTTCGCTACCTTAGGATGGTTATAGTTACCACCGCCGTTTACTGGCGCTTAAGTTCTCAGCTTCGCCACTCCGAAAAGCAGCTAACCGGTCCCCTTAACGTTCCAGCACCGGGCAGGCGTCAGTCCGTATACATCGCCTTACGGCTTCGCACGGACCTGTGTTTTTAGTAAACAGTCGCTTCTCGCTGGTCTCTGCGGCCACCCCCAGCTCAAGCAGCAAGTGCTATCACCAGTGATGGCCCCCCTTCTCCCGAAGTTACGGGGGCATTTTGCCGAGTTCCTTAACCATAGTTCACCCGAACGCCTCGGTATTCTCTACCTGACCACCTGAGTCGGTTTAGGGTACGGGCCGCCATGAAACTCGCTAGAGGCTTTTCTCGACAGCATAGGATCATCCACTTCACCACAATCGGCTCGGCATCAGGTCTCACCCTGTATGTGTGACGGATTTACCTACCACACGGGCTACACCCTTACCCCGGGACAACCACCGCCCGGGCTGGACTACCTTCCTGCGTCACCCCATCGCTTACCTACTACAAGTCTGGTTCATCGGCTCCACCACTACCCTCAACTCCGAAGAGATCGGGCCGGCTTCACGGACTTAGCATCGCCTGATTCAGTACTGGGCGTTTCAAAGCGGGTACCGGAATATCAACCGGTTGTCCATCGACTACGCCTGTCGGCCTCGCCTTAGGTCCCGACTTACCCTGGGCAGATCAGCTTGACCCAGGAACCCTTAGTCAATCGGCGCACACGTTTCTCACGTGTGTATCGCTACTCATGCCTGCATTCTCACTCGTGAACCGTCCACAACTCGCTTCCGCGGCTGCTTCACCCGGCACACGACGCTCCCCTACCCATCCATACGGGCGTTGGCCCTATGTGTATGAATGACACGACTTCGGCGGTACGCTTGAGCCCCGCTACATTGTCGGCGCGGAATCACTTGACCAGTGAGCTATTACGCACTCTTTCAAGGGTGGCTGCTTCTAAGCCAACCTCCTGGTTGTCTCTGCGACTCCACATCCTTTCCCACTTAGCGTACGCTTAGGGGCCTTAGTCGATGCTCTGGGCTGTTTCCCTCTCGACCATGGAGCTTATCCCCCACAGTCTCACTGCCGTGCTCTCACTTACCGGCATTCGGAGTTTGGCTAAGGTCAGTAACCCGGTAGGGCCCATCGCCTATCCAGTGCTCTACCTCCGGCAAGAAACACACGACGCTGCACCTAAATGCATTTCGGGGAGAACCAGCTATCACGGAGTTTGATTGGCCTTTCACCCCTAACCACAGGTCATCCCCCAGGTTTTCAACCCTGGTGGGTTCGGTCCTCCACGAAGTCTTACCTCCGCTTCAACCTGCCCATGGCTAGATCACTCCGCTTCGGGTCTAGAGCGTGCAACTCAATCGCCCTGTTCGGACTCGCTTTCGCTACGGCTTCCCCACACGGGTTAACCTCGCTACACACCGCTAACTCGCAGGCTCATTCTTCAAAAGGCACGCAGTCACGACTGCATGTGCAAGCACATACAGCGACGCTCCCACGGCTTGTAGGCACACGGTTTCAGGTACTATTTCACTCCGCTCCCGCGGTACTTTTCACCATTCCCTCACGGTACTATCCGCTATCGGTCACCAGGGAATATTTAGGCTTAGCGGGTGGTCCCGCCAGATTCACACGGGATTTCTCGGGCCCCGTGCTACTTGGGTGTCTCTTAAACGAGCCGTTGATGTTTCAGCTACGGGGGTCTTACCCTCTACGCCGGACCTTTCGCATGTCCTTCGCCTACACCAACGGTTTCTGACTCGTCTCACAGCCGGCAGACCGTGAAAAAGAGATCCCACAACCCCGCATGCGCAACCCCTGCCGGGTATCACACGCATACGGTTTGGCCTCATCCAGTTTCGCTCGCCACTACTCCCGGAATCACGGTTGTTTTCTCTTCCTGAGGGTACTGAGATGTTTCACTTCCCCTCGTTCCCTCCACACTGCCTATGTGTTCAGCAGCGGGTGACAGCCCATGACGACTGCCGGGTTTCCCCATTCGGAAACCCCCGGATCAAAGCTTGGTTGACAGCTCCCCGGGGACTATCGTGGCCTCCCACGTCCTTCATCGGTTCCTGGTGCCAAGGCATCCACCGTGCGCCCTTAAAAACTTGGCCACAGATGCTCGCGTCCACTGTGCAGTTCTCAAACAACGACCAGCCACCCATCACCCCACCCCTACAGGGCGAGTTCACTGGGGCCGGCAACCGAAGGACAGACTCACACGAGCCCGTACCCTCAGACACCCAACAACGTGCCCGGCACAACCGATCTCTCACCACGTTCCACGCCCCGAAGAGCAGTACTAGCCGTGATCAACCTGTCGTGCCGAATAGTCAACGTTCCACCCATGAGCAACCAGCACCGAACATTCGCCGGTGTACTGGCCTCTGACCAAACCGAAGCCTGGTAAGAAGTGCTCCTTAGAAAGGAGGTGATCCAGCCGCACCTTCCGGTACGGCTACCTTGTTACGACTTCGTCCCAATCGCCAGTCCCACCTTCGACAGCTCCCTCCNTGCTCCTTAGAAAGGAGGTGATCCAGCCGCACCTTCCGGTACGGCTACCTTGTTACGACTTCGTCCCAATCGCCAGTCCCACCTTCGACAGCTCCCTCCCACAAGGGGTTGGGCCACCGGCTTCGGGTGTTACCGACTTTCGTGACGTGACGGGCGGTGTGTACAAGGCCCGGGAACGTATTCACCGCAGCAATGCTGATCTGCGATTACTAGCAACTCCGACTTCATGGGGTCGAGTTGCAGACCCCAATCCGAACTGAGACCGGCTTTTTGAGATTCGCTCCGCCTCGCGGCATCGCAGCTCATTGTACCGGCCATTGTAGCACGTGTGCAGCCCAAGACATAAGGGGCATGATGACTTGACGTCGTCCCCACCTTCCTCCGAGTTGACCCCGGCAGTCTCCTGTGAGTCCCCATCACCCCGAAGGGCATGCTGGCAACACAGAACAAGGGTTGCGCTCGTTGCGGGACTTAACCCAACATCTCACGACACGAGCTGACGACAGCCATGCACCACCTGTATACCGACCACAAGGGGGGCACCATCTCTGATGCTTTCCGGTATATGTCAAGCCTTGGTAAGGTTCTTCGCGTTGCGTCGAATTAAGCCACATGCTCCGCTGCTTGTGCGGGCCCCCGTCAATTCCTTTGAGTTTTAGCCTTGCGGCCGTACTCCCCAGGCGGGGAACTTAATGCGTTAGCTGCGGCACCGACGACGTGGAATGTCGCCAACACCTAGTTCCCAACGTTTACGGCGTGGACTACCAGGGTATCTAATCCTGTTCGCTCCCCACGCTTTCGCTCCTCAGCGTCAGTAATGGCCCAGAGATCCGCCTTCGCCACCGGTGTTCCTCCTGATATCTGCGCATTTCACCGCTACACCAGGAATTCCGATCTCCCCTACCACACTCTAGCTAGCCCGTATCGAATGCAGACCCGGGGTTAAGCCCCGGGCTTTCACATCCGACGTGACAAGCCGCCTACGAGCTCTTTACGCCCAATAATTCCGGACAACGCTTGCGCCCTACGTATTACCGCGGCTGCTGGCACGTAGTTAGCCGGCGCTTCTTCTGCAGGTACCGTCACTTTCGCTTCTTCCCTGCTGAAAGAGGTTTACAACCCGAAGGCCGTCATCCCTCACGCGGCGTCGCTGCATCAGGCTTTCGCCCATTGTGCAATATTCCCCACTGCTGCCTCCCGTAGGAGTCTGGGCCGTGTCTCAGTCCCAGTGTGGCCGGTCGCCCTCTCAGGCCGGCTACCCGTCGTCGCCTTGGTAGGCCATTACCCCACCAACAAGCTGATAGGCCGCGGGCTCATCCTTCACCGCCGGAGCTTTTAACCCCGTCCCATGCGGGACAGAGTGTTATCCGGTATTAGACCCCGTTTCCAGGGCTTGTCCCAGAGTGAAGGGCAGATTGCCCACGTGTTACTCACCCGTTCGCCACTAATCCACCCCGAAGGGCTTCATCGTTCGACTTGCATGTGTTAAGCACGCCGCCAGCGTTCGTCCTGAGCCAGGATCAAACTCTCCGTGAATGTTTACCCGTAATCGGGTGCACACATCACGAGAGCGGAACAACCGGTCGGAATAAGACCCGTTGTTCTCAGCGTCCTCGCTGTGTTCTTGCCTGCCGCCACCCACAAGGAGCGGAACGACAGGACTTTCAAAGGAACCACCAACCTGCCGAAGCAGGCCGGGGTATCAACATATCTGGCGTTGACTTTTGGCACGCTGTTGAGTTCTCAAGGAACGGACGCTTCCTTCGGTCCCGTTTCACCGGGGCCCTCCGGGCGCTTCCCTTCGTTTACTGCTTTGTCTTGCTGTCCTGCGTTTCCGACTCTATCAGACTCTTTCGGATCCTTTCGGGCCTGATTCCCAGTCAGCGGGGCTTGTCTTCCCGGCTGTTGGGCCGTTCCGACGCTCAAACTCTAGCGGATTCTCCCGGCGGCTCATAATCGGGCCTTCGCAATGAATTCCGGCATGCCGAAATCATCCCGAGTGGGAGATCGTGCTGAAGTTTGGTTGCCGCGTTCGCGGCGGGAGTGGCTGCCTCGGAACCGTTCCGGCTCCGTGACAACTCGGAGAACTTTACGGATCCACCAGGGGTGTGTCAACCCTCCCCCGGTGGCCTCCGCAAGGCCGCCGGGCTGGCCTTCAGTCCAGGTCGGTGAGCCGGCCGCCGGCGTCCGGCTGGGCGTGTTCCACACGGCGCAGGAGGCGGACCAGCAGTTCGCCGAGGACGCCGCGTTCGTCGCCGGACAGGTCCTGGAGGAGGTCCTCCTCGAAGTCGGTCGCCATGCGCATCGCCTCGAGCCACTTCGTACGGCCCTCGTCGGTCAGCTCGACGATGACGCGGACCCGGTTGTTCTCGTCGCGGTCACGGGTGACCAGGCCCTCGCCGGCCATCCGGTCGACGCGGTGGGTCATGGCGGCCGGGGTGAGGCCGAGGCGCTTCGCCAGTTCGCCGGGGCCCAGGCGGTAGGGGGCGCCCGACAGGACCAGCGTCTTGAGCACCTCCCACTCGGCGTTGCTGATGCCGAGCGCGGCGACCTGCCTCCCGTACGCGACGTTCATCCGGCGGTTCAGACGGCCCAGTGCGGAGACGACCTGTTCGACCTGGGGGTCGAGGTCGCGGAACTCGCGCTGGTAGGCGGCGATCTGTTCGTCGAGGCTCGGCTCGCTGGGGCCGGGCTCCTCGGTGCTCTCAGACATGGCGGGCAGTATGGCACGCCCCCACCCTCGTTGAAGTCCTTCAGCCTGTAGTTTTCACCTTCTAACTTTAGTGCTAAAGTCTTCGAGTCTGATTTCTTCGTGTCAGGTCTCGATGCTCCGCGCTCGAGGCCTTCGAGTTCTTGAGGTAGGTGAGTGTGACCAGGGAGATGGGCGCAGCGCTGCGGCGGATCCAGCTGGGCAGCGCGCTGAGCGCGTTCGGGCTCGGGTTCACCGTTCCGTATCTGTACGTCTACGTGGCGCAGGTACGGGATCTGGGCGCCGGGACGGCGGGAGTCGTCCTGGCCGCCTTCGCGATGGCGGCGCTGGCCGTTCTGCCGTTCACCGGGCGGGCCATCGACCGGCGGGGCCCGTTGCCCGTGCTGGTGGTGGCCTCCGTTCTGGCCTCTGTCGGCGCGGCGGCCCTGGGGTTCGCGAGCAGTGTTCCGGCCGCCGTGCTGTCCGCCGCCGTCCTGGGCGCGGGCACCGCCGTCATGCAGCCGGCCCTCGCCACGATGCTGGTGTGGTGTTCCAGCACCGCGACCCGTACGCGGGCCTTCGCCACGCAGTTCTTCCTGCAGAACCTGGGGCTCGGCCTCGGCGGGCTCGTCGGCGGGCAGCTGGTGGACGTGAGCCGTCCGGCGAGCTTCACGATGCTCTTCCTGATCGAGGCCGTGATGTTCGTGGTGCTCGGCGTCGTGGTGACGACCGTGCGGATGCCTCGTCCGGCTTCGCTCGGCGGGACCCGCCCGGGGGACGGGTCCGCCGCCAAGGGCGGGCTGCGGGCGCTGCTCTCGCACCGGGCCATGGTGCAGCTGTGCGTGCTGGGGTTCGTGCTGTTCTTCGCCTGCTACGGGCAGTTCGAGTCCGGCCTGGCCGCGTACGGCACGGAGGCCGCCGGGATCGAGCCCTCCACCCTCGGTTTCGCGCTGGCCGCCAACACCGCGGTCATCGTCGTGGCGCAGTTCGTCGTGCTGCGGCTCGTGGAGCGGCGGCGGCGCAGCCGGGTCATCGCCGCGGTCGGCCTGATCTGGGCGTTCGCCTGGATCGTGGCGGGGTACGCGGGGCTGGGCCATGGCAGCCAGACCATGGCGACGGCCGCGTTCATCTCGACGTACGCGCTGTTCGGGCTGGGTGAGGCGATGCTGTCGCCGACCGTCGCCCCCCTGGTCGCCGATCTGGCGCCGGAGTCGATGGTCGGGCAGTACAACTCGGCGTTCGCCCTGTGCAAGCAGCTCGCGCTCGCGGTCGGTCCGGCCGTCGGCGGGCCGATGGGGGCGTCGCTGCACGGCCCGTACATCGTGACCTTCGTGCTGTTCTCGCTGGGCATCACGGTGCTCGCGCTGCGGCTGGGCCGTCGGCTCACCCCCGTACAGGACCAGCCGTCGCTCGCCGGCATCCCGTCCCGGGTGGTGGCGGTGTCGCTGCCCGAGGGCGGAGAAGGCGCGGAGACCGGGGCAACCGGGTCCGCGTCTCCCTCGGCCTCCGCCACGGCCGCTACCACGGCGTCTGCCTCCGCCGGTCGCTGAGCCGGTCGCCGAGGAACGCCCTGCTCACCGCGGGAGGGCGAACTCGCACCAGACCGCCTTGCCGCCGCCCGGCGTGCGGCGGCTGCCCCACGAGGTGGCGATCGAGGCGATGATCGAGATGCCGCGTCCCGCCTCGTCCGCCGGTTCGGCCTGGCGGCGGCGCGGCAGGTGGTCGTCGCCGTCGGTGACCTCGATGATCAGCCGGCGGTCCGTACGACGCAGTCCCAGGCGCATCGGCGGGGTGCCGTGCTGGAGGGAGTTCGCGACCAGTTCGCTGGTGGCGAGGACGCCCAGGTCGCGGAGTTCGACGGGGAAGCGCCACGAGGTCAGGACCCCGGTGGCGAAGGCGCGGGCGCGCGGGGCGGCCTCGATGCCGCCGAGGAGATCGAGCGCGGCGTTGTGGAACAGCTCCGCGTTCGTTCCTGTACGGGCGGGGTGCTGGACCACCAGGACCGCCACGTCGTCGTCGTGCTCGGCGGTCACGCCGAGGGAGCGGATCAGCCGGTCGCAGACCACCTGCGGTGTTCCCTTGGCGCCCGAGAGGGCGCGGGCCAGTGAGGCGACGCCCTCGTCGATGTCCTCGCTGCGCCGTTCGACCAGGCCGTCCGTATAAAGGACCGCGGTGGAGCCGGGTGGCAGCGCGATGGTGCCCGAGGTGTGGACCCAGCCACCGGTGCCGAGCGGGGGGCCGGTGGGTTCGGCGGCACGGTGGACGGTGCCGTCCTCGTCGCGGACGAGGATCGGGAGGTGCCCGGCGGAGGCGTAGACGAGCTGCCCCTCGTTCGGATCATGGACGGCGTAGACGCAGGTCGCGATCTGGCTGGCGTCGATCTCGGCGGCGAGGCCGTCCAGCAGCTGGATCACCTCGTGCGGCGGGAGGTCGAGCCGGGCGTAGGCGCGGACGGCGGTGCGGAGCTGGCCCATCACGGCGGCGGCCCGGACCCCGCGGCCCATCACGTCGCCGATGACCAGGGCGGTGCGGCCCGCGCCGAGGGTGATGACGTCGTACCAGTCGCCGCCCACCGCGGCGTCGGTTCCGCCGGGCTGGTAGGTGGCGGCGATGCGGAGGTCGTCGGGCTGTTCCAGCTCCTGCGGGAGCAGGGAGCGCTGGAGGGTGACGGCTGTTTCGCGGTGGCGGCGCTCGCTGGTGCGCAGGCGTTCCGCGGCCTCGGCGTGGTCGGTGACGTCGGCGGCGTAGACGAGGACGCCGCCTTCTCCCTTGCCCTCTCCTCTGTCCCCTCCCCTGCCGTCTCCCCTGTCTGCCCTGTCTCCCCTGTCTCCCTTGTCTTCCTCGTACTCCGTGTGGCCCCAGGCGGCGACCGGGGTGCAGGTCACGGTGTACGAACCGCCCCCGGCGGTCCTGCGGGACTTGACCGTACGGGCGGTGCCGCTGCGCAGGACCTGGTCGAGCAGCGGCACCACGCTGAGCTGGGCGAGCTCGGGCATGGCCTCGGCCGCGGGAACACCGGACGGGCGGGGGCCGAACGCGGCCTCGTACGCGTCGTTGACGTACGCGATCCGGTGGTCCGGGCCGTGCAGCAGGGCGACGGGGGCGGGGAGCCGGCCGAGGATCTCCCGGGCGGAGAGGTCGTCGAGGGCGGGCCCGGGGAGTGCCTCCGTCGAGGCGGGGCCGGAAGGCGCCGGGGAGGCGTCGTCCGGCAGGGCGGGCGAGCCGTCCGCCCCGGCGTATTCGGCTCGGGCCGGCGGCACGGAACTACGGTCGTCCCGCGCGGCGGCTCGGCGCTGTGTTCCGGGAAGGCGGGCGCTCCAACGCGTGAAGTTCACGGTATTTCTGGCCTCGTGTGTCGGTCTGGTCCGCTCGGGCGGGCTGCTTCTTCTGCCGTGTTCGGGAGCACCGGGGGCCGTGCCCCCGGGAAGGCGCAGCCGGGCCTCGTCGTGCGGTCGGTGCGTCGCTGCTGGTCACTGTTGGTCACTGCCGACCGGGTCACTCTGTGCAGGTGTGGGCCCACCTATCGTCACACGTCCAGTGTGACCGACCGTACTGACAGTTGCCGCCCGGCCGCCGTTCCGACCCTCGATCGGTCCGGTGCCGGACTCGGTCGGATGTGCGGTCGGAGCCTGGGCCGGCTGCCCGGCCGGGGCCGTGCCGGTCGCCCCGTCGGTCGCCCGTCAGTTGTCCGCCCGTTGCCTGTCAGCTGTCTGTCAGTTGTCCGTCCGGCGGTCGTCCGGGGGTTCTTCGAGACCCTTCGGGCGGCGGGCGGGGCCGGGGAGCCCCGCGGCGCCCGAGCCGCCTCCCGCCGCGAGTTCGAACTCGGCGCGGGGGTGCTCCAGCGAACCGAGGGAGACGATCTCACGTTTGAAGAGTCCGGACAGGGTCCATTCGGCAAGGACGCGCGCCTTCCGGTTGAACGTCGGGACCCGGCTGAGGTGGTACGTACGGTGCATCAGCCAGGCGGGGTAGCCCTTGAGCTTGCGGCCGTAGACGTGGGCGACGCCCTTGTGCAGGCCGAGGGAGGCGACCGATCCGGCGTACGCGTGCCGGTACTCCCTGAGCGGCCGGCCGTCGACCGAGGCGAGGACGTTGTCGGCGAGGACCTTCGCCTGGCGCACCGCGTGCTGGGCGTTGGGGGCGGTCTCGCGGCCCGGTTCGGGGGCCGTCAGGTCGGGTACGGCCGCGGCGTCGCCGGCGGCCCAGGCGTGCGGCGTGTCCTCGACGCCGAGGGTGGCGGTACAGCGGAGCCGGCCGCGTTCGGTGAGGGGCAGGTCGGTGGCGGCCAGCAGGGGGGCCGGTTTGACGCCCGCGGTCCACACGAGGGTGCGGGTGGGGAAGCGGGAGCCGTCACTGAGGACGGCGACGCGGTCCTCGCAGGTGTCGAGGCGGGTGTCGAGACGTACGTCGATGTTCCGGCCGCGCAGCTCCCCGATGGCGTACGTGCCCATGGCCTCGCCGACCTCGGGAAGGATGCGTCCGGAGGCCTCGACCAGGATCCATTTCAGGTCGGCCGGCTTGATGTTGTGGTAGTAGCGCGCCGTGTAGCGGGCCATGTCCTCCAGTTCGGCCAGCGCCTCCACGCCCGCGTAGCCGCCGCCGACGAAGACGAAGGTGAGAGCGGCGTCGCGGATCGCGGGGTCGCGGGTCGCGGAGGCGATGTCCATCTGCTCGATGACGTGGTTGCGCAGCCCGATGGCCTCCTCGACGGTCTTGAAACCGATGCCGAATTCGGCGAGGCCGGGGATGGGCAGGGTGCGCGAGACGGACCCGGGGGCGATGACGATCTCGTCGTAGGCGATCTCCAGCGCTCCGGTGCCGTCCTCGCCGGTGGCGAGGGTGGTGACGGTCGCGGTCCGTTTGGCGTGGTCGACGCGCTGGGCCTCGCCGATGACGATCGTGCAGTCGTTCAGGACGCGGCGCAGCGGCACGACCACATGGCGCGGCGAGATCGAGCCGGCCGCCGCTTCGGGGAGGAAGGGCTGGTAGGTCATGTACGGCTCGGGCGTGACGACCACGATCTCGGCGTCGCCGCTCTTCAGTCTCTGCTTCAACTTCCGTTGAAGACGCAGCGCTGTGTACATCCCGACGTAGCCGCCGCCGACGACGAGAATGCGCACACCTGGCCGGGTGCCGGGGGTCGTCCCCCGGGAATCTGGAGCCATCACCACCCCATGACGCAACGGAGTCAGTGGTTTGTCCACAGGCCCGGCAAATTGTGTGACTGGAGGTTCCCCCACGGCACGCGGGGCGCGTGGGAGGTGAGGGGCGACAGCCGCGCAGGTCAGACGCTACAACTGGGGTGAGTGGAGGGGTGATGTCCCGGCGTCGATCGGATCCTGGTCCGATCGGGCGGCGTCCCATGTGGAACTAGCCCCTTCTGAATTGACGCGGGCTCAACTATGTTCGTAACCCGTCGGGGTGTCGGGTGCGGATTTCGTTGTGCTCCGCTCCCCGACTGAAACGGCGGGAAGTCTCCGGGGGGAGACGTCATAACCGGGGGAAGTTATGCATATTCAGGATACGCATGGCCAGGCTGCGCTCTCGCGCGCGTCCGAGGACCAAGGACGCCTCGGCTCCGTGGGAGCGCTCGGCGTCATGAGCTCGGCGGACGCCGTTCGTTCCGCGGCGGCGGTGAGTGCCGCGGCGATGGGTTCGGCCGCTGCCGGACACGCCCCGAGCGGGGCGACGACGTCGGGAACGGCGACAGTGGGAGCGGCGGGGACCGCGAGCGCGCCGCGCTCGGCTCCGTTGCGCGTCGACGCACAGCGCAATCTGGAGCACGTGCTGCGGGCGGCTCGCGAGGTGTTCGGGGAGCTGGGTTACGGCGCTCCGATGGAGGACGTGGCGCGTCGCGCGCGCGTCGGCGTGGGCACCGTCTACCGGCGGTTCCCGAGCAAGGACGTGCTGGTGCGCCGGATAGCCGAGGAGGAGACCTCCCGGCTGACCGAGCAGGCGCGTACGGCGCTGGGGCAGGAGGAGAAGCCCTGGTCGGCGCTCTCCCGCTTCCTGCGTACGTCCGTGGCGTCGGGCGCGGGCAGGCTGCTGCCGCCGCACGTGCTGCGGGTCGGGGTCGACGGGGAGGAGCCGGGTGTGCCGGCGGCTTCCGGGGCGGCCTCGGCTCCGGGCGCGGGGGACGAGACCCGTGTTCCGCAGCAGCGGCAGGGCGTGGGCCAGGACGACTTCCGCGTCGTCGGCCGGAGCTCCGGCGGCACCGACGGGCTGGACGGCCTCGGTGAGGACACCGGCGCGGTCGAGCTGCTGGAGGTCGTGGGGCGGCTGGTGGACCGGGCGCGGGACTCCGGTGAGCTGCGCCGGGATGTGACGGTGGCCGATGTGCTGCTGGTCATCGCCACGGCGGCTCCTTCGCTGCCGGACGCCGCTCAGCAGGCGGCGGCTTCGGCCCGGTTGCTGGACATCCTGCTGGAGGGTCTGCGGTCGCGTCCGGCGTGACGTCCGGGGCCGCGGGCCCCACTCGTCCCGCTCCGCTCGTCCCGTCCCTCTCGTCCCGCATCGGTCGTCCGGTGTCGGCGCCGTCCCGTGTCGCTCGTCCGGTCGCTCATCGGACGAGCACGCGCGGCTCCGGCGCGGACGGCCGGGCGCGGACGGGGGCACGGTTGGTGGGCATGCGCGGCTCCGGCGCGGACGGGGGGCACGGTTGGTGGGCACGCGGGGCCGGTGAGGGCGGCCGGTGAGGGCGAACGGGGGACGGTTCCGGGGGACGAATCAGCGGAGACTCTTTCCCCGAAAGTAGGGCTTCTAGTACCCGCATTCGAGAAGACGCCCCGGATGAGTGGTTGGCGAGGCCGAGGGGCCAGCGCGATTGAGCCATGTGGCAGTCTTGGCCGGTATTCGGGTCCGAGGGTGTAACGGGGGCTTCCGCGATGAGCGGTAACGAGCAGCAGGAAGAGCCGCTCGGCGAGACCGCAGCGGCCGACAGGGACACGAAAGCGGACGGGCTGTCCGCCGGGCAGGTGCCGACCCAGGCTGTGCGCGGCCCGTCGGAAGGTGCGGGCGAGGGCGGCACCGTCCTGCCCGGCCCGTGGCCCGCCGTCGCCGACGAGGACGCCACCGGGCCGGTCGGCGCGCACGCGGTTCCGCAGCAGCGCGCGGGCCGCAGCGGAGCACCGGAGCTCGGGCGGTCCGACGCCCGGCTGATCGAGGACATGCGCGCCGGCGACGACCGGGCCTACGAGGAGCTGTTCCTGCGGCATTCGGGCGCCGTCCTGCGCTACGCCCGCAGCTGCTGTCGGGACGCGCACACCGCCGACGACCTGACGGCCGAGGTGTTCGCACGCACGCTCCAGGCCGTACGGGGCGGAAAAGGGCCGACGGAAGCGGTCCGGGCCTATCTGATGACCGCCGTCCGCCATGTCGCCGCCGCCTGGACGAAGAGCGCGAAGCGTGAGCATCTGGTCGACGACTTCGCGGTGTTCGCCGCCCAGGCCTCCCGTTCCTCCGAGCTCTCCGACGACGACACCCTCGACCTCGGCGCCGACGTGCTGGCGATGCGCGAGGCCGATCAGACGATGGCGATGCAGGCGTTCCGGAGCCTTCCGGAACGCTGGCAGGCGGTCCTGTGGCACACCACGGTGGAGGAGGAGTCGCCGAGCGAGATCGCCCCGCTGTTCGGCCTCACCGCCAACGCCACCGCCGTCCTGGCCAGCCGCGCCCGCGAAGGGCTCAAGCAGGCCTACCTCCAGGCCCACGTCAGCCAGGCGCTCACGACCGGCGGGGACTGCGCGCAGTACGCCGACCGGCTCGGCGCCCACGCCCGGGGCGGCCTGCGGACCCGGGCCGAGCGCGGGCTGCGCAAGCACCTCGACGCCTGCGCCAAGTGCCGGGTGGCCGCGGGCGAGCTGGACCATGTGAACGCCGGGATTCCGGCGCTGCTGCCCGTCGCGGTCATCGGATGGTTCGCCGCCGGGTATTCACTCAAGGCCGCGGGCATCGTGGCCGGTGGCGCGGCCGGAGCCGCCGGAGCGGGAGCCGCCGCGGCGGCCACCGGGCCCGGTTCCTGTCTCTTATACACAT
>NZ_NTGZ01000067.1 GCF_002551245.1 Streptomyces sp. rh34 | reverse complement strand
GAGCAGGGCCGCGCCCTGGGCGGCGGCCGTCCGGGCGGGAGCCAGGACGTGGACGGCGAAGGCGCCGCCGGTGGAGGGGGGCTGCGCGGGGGCCGGGGCGCCGGGCTTGTTGTCCTCGCCGACGATGTAGAGGCCCTCGTCGCGGGAGGCGGCGCTGTCCTCGGAGGCCTGGTCGGCCTTCTTGCCCGCGGCCGCGGAGTCCCCGGCCTTCTTCTCGGTGTCCTGCCCGGCCTTCTCGCTCTTCGCGTCCTTGTCGTCCTTCGCGCCCTCGGCGGTCCTCTTCTCCGCGTCGTTCTTCGCACCCTCGGCGTCGGCCTTGTCGCTCTTGTCGCCCTTCTCGGCCTTGTCCGTCTTGTTGCTCTCCTTCTCCGCCTCGCTGCCCGCCTTGGTGTCCTTGGGCGGCTGCGCCGCGCCGCCCCGCGTCCAGCCGGCGTCCGCCAGCAGGGCCTGGGCCTCCTCGGTGTCCTGGTCGCCGAGCGCCCCGCTGCCGTCCTTGTAGCCGGGCTGCCCCGCGAGGGCGAGGTGGCTGCCGAGCGGCTCCGCCGGGAGGCCCAGCGGCCCCAGCACCGTCCGGGCCAGCTCCTCGCGGTCCAGGGCGCGGGCCACCGCCCGCCGGACCCGGTCGTCGGCGAGGGGGCCGGACTCGCCGTTCAGCGCGAGCTGCGTGTAGGCGGGTTCCAGGGACTTGCGGACCTCGAAGTCGCGCAGGGCCTTCTGTTCCGCGGTGTACGCGATGACGGCCTTGCGGTTCTTCTCCCGGGCGGCCTGCGCGATCTCCGCGGCCTTTTCGTCGGAGCCGTGCGCCAGGGCCCAGGAGCGCAGGGCCGCGGCGGGCGTGGTCCCGGAGCCCGGGCCGTGGGCGAGCGCCCGGCCGTTGCCGCCCCGGTCGCGGCGGGCGAGCGCGATGCGGTCGGCGGTGGCCGCGTCGATGTCGGCGACGTCCACCGTGCCGTCCGCGAGGGCCTGGGTGCGGTCCTCGGCGGCGACCGCCCGGAAGACGAGGGTGTCCAGCTTGGCCTTGTCGCCCCACCAGCGCGGGTTGCGGGCCAGCGTGACGGTGCCCTTGGACTTGCTGACGCCGCGCAGGACGAAGGGCCCGGCGGTGTTCTTCAGGGTGGTGCGCGCCCCGTCGTTGAAGGCGTCCGGCGAGCCGGTGATCTCCTTCGGGTAGAGCGGCGAGAACAGCGAGCGCCAGTCCGCGTACGGCTTGGAGAACGTGACCCGTACCTGGAGGTCGTCCGCGCCCCGCTCGATCTTCTCGATCCGCTCGTAACCGGAGTTGCGGGCGGTCCAGAACGCGGAGTCCTTGCCCCTGAGCGCCCGCCACTGGGCGACGAAGTCGGGGGCCCCGATCTCCCGCCCGTCGCTCCACACCGCCTGCTGGTTGAGCTTGTAGAGCACCACCTGCTTCGGCTCACGCTCAATGATCTTCGCGGATTCCAGGTAGTCCGGGTTGAGCTTCGGCTGCCCGGACGCGTCCATCGGGAAGAGGGCCGGGAGCAGGGCCCCGGTGATCCGGGTGGTGGCGCTGTCCGCGTCCGCCTGGAAGGCGTTGAAGGTGGCCGGCAGCGCGTCGACCGCCCAGTTCACCGTCGAACCGTCGGCGACCGCGTGGCGGGCGGCGGGGGCGATGTCCTGGGGCGCGCCCCGGGAGGTCTCCTCGCCGCCGGAGCTGCAGCCCGCCAGCACCGGGATCGTGAGCACCCCCGTCGTGAGGAGCGCGAGCGATCGGCGCTTTCGAACCGTCCCGCGCGGGACGCCGACGTGGGACATGGCTGATACCTCCGGGGCCGGCCCGGACCACCCCGTACCGGAATGGACCGGATAGTGCGTATGTGGTGGCATTTGCAGTTGATCACACTGATTCCTTCCGTCCACTGAAACGCCCCCTCGCGCGAGGCGGCGCAGACACGGCGGGCGGCAGCCCCAAGCTCACCCGGCCGGAGGAACGTTTCGCTCCCGCGGGCCGCGTGTGGCCCGGCGCACGTTCGGCGGGACCCCGTGCGGCCTTGCTCCCCCCGCGGCCCACGATCTAGGGTGAATGCGCTTTCACGAGCCTCGTGAGCGCGTCGGGCGGCGAGCAGGCCGCCGGCCCGGTACCAGCACACGCGCCAGGCGCGGCGCTACGAAAGAAGAAGCGGACGGTCAATCGAGTGAGCGCCCCCACGGTGTACGACGTCGCCGAGCGGTCGGGCGTCTCCATTGCCACGGTCTCCCGGGTGTACCGGAACCCCGATTCCGTACGCGCCCAGACCCGCGAGAAGGTCATGGAGGCGGCCCGCGAGCTGGGGTACGTGCCGTCCGGCAGCGCCCGGGGCCTGGCCAGCCGGACGACGGGTGTGCTCGGGCTGTGCTTCCCCGACTTCGCGGACCAGGACGCCGAGATCTCCGCCGCCGCGAGCGACGCGGACGACGACCAGGCCGTCATGCTCTACTCCGACCAGATCATCCGGGGCATGGAGCGGGCGGCACGGCGGCACGGCTACGCCCTGCTGATCGCCGCCGCGCTGGACGGCGGGCCGGAGAGCCTGGTGGCGAAGGTCGCGGGGCGGGTCGACGGGTTCGCCGTACTGGCGCGGACCGTGCCGACCGAGGACCTGGAGGTGATATCGCGCCGGCTTCCCGTGGTGATGCTCTCCGGACCGCGCGAGATCGACCACCTGGACCACATCGTGGTGGCCAACGCCGAGGGCGAGCGCGAACTGACCCGTCATCTGATCGAGGACCACGGGCTGCGCAGGCTGGCGTTCATCGGCGGCGAGGAGGACTCACCGGACGCCCAGGCCCGGTTCCGGGGCTTCCAGGAGGGGTGCCGGGACGCGGGCCTTCCGGTGCCCTCCCGGCCGGAGCTGCGCGCCGGGATGATGACGCAGGCCGAGGGCGCGCTGGCGGCGGGCACCCTGCTGGACCGGTCGGAGGGTACGGGGGTGGAGCGGCCGGAGGCGATGCTGTTCGCCAACGACCAGATGGCGGTCGGCGCACTCCAGGCGCTGGAGCGGCGCGGGGTGCGGGTGCCCGAGGACATCGCCGTGACCGGGTTCGACGGGATCCCGCTGAGCCGGATCGTCCGCCCGCCCCTGACGACCGTCCGCCAGCCGATCCGGCACCTGGGAGAGCAGGCGGTCGAACTGCTGGTCCAACGCCTGGCGGACCCGGGCCGCGCCCCGGTCTCGCTGGAACTGCCGGTCTCCGTGACCCGCCGCGCGAGCTGCGGCTGCGGCTGAACCGGGGAAGGCCGCAGGCCCTGAGGCCCCGCCCGGCCGGCGGGAGTGGCGCAGGTTCTGAGGCCCCGCCCGGCCGGCGGGAGTGGCGCGCGCCTGGCGGAGGCCTCCGCCTCAGGGCGTGCGGGGCAGCACCGCACACCGGGTCCGTCCGGCGAGGTGCGCGTGCCCGCCCCGGACGACCGGGACGCGCCGGCCGGGCTCGAAGCCGCCGAGTTCTTCGGGAAGTCGTGGCCGCGAGTCGGTGAGCAGCGCACCGTCGGCGGCGCGGAGGGTGACGGTGGTCGCCCACCGGTCGCCGTCGGGGCGGTCGCCGATGACGACGGACTCGACGGTGGCCTCCTCGACCACTCCCGTCACCGCGGCGTCCGCCCCGCCCCGGTCCGGCACGACCCCCTCGGCCGCGTCCCTCAGGGCCAGCAGGGCGAGCGGGTCGTGGTGGGGCTCGACGTGGACCAGGTACCGCATCGTCGGATGGCGGCGGAAGCCGACCAGCATGCCCGCGGTGATCCGGCAGCCGCGGTCGGCGTGGAACCGCAGGTGCCCGTAGACGAGTTGTCCGGTGTCCGACCCGATGGGCCGGGCGATGACCCGTACGTCGTGGAAGCCGTCGCGGTCGGCCCTGCCCCAGCTGATGATCTCGACGCCGACCACGACCGCGGCCTCTACCGGCGTGTCCGGGACCGGGCGCTCGGAGTCCTGGGGGCCGAGGTGGCTCGCGCAGGCGAGAACCAGGAGCACGGACAGGGCGGAGAGCAGGATCCACAGCCACGACAGGTCGGTGCCGGTCCACACGGCCACGGCGACGGCGACGGTCAGCGCCGCCGACGACAGGGTGGTCCGGCGGCGTACGCGCATCCTGCGGACCTGCCGGGCGTGCTCCGCCAGCATGAAGGCGTCCGGCTCCCCCACGTCCGGGCGATGTGTGCTCATGTCAGAACCAGGCAGGCCACAGCTCCCACCGCCCTCCTCGTGAGCGGACCACCGGCACCCGTCCGGTGTGCCGGGCCGTCGCTATCTCCTCCGGGCGGAGGAGGCCCCGGACGGTCACCGGGCCGTGGTCGCCGCACCTGGCGGTGATCACGACCTCGACGTGCCCCGCCCGCACCTCGCCGGTGGGGCGCACCTCCACCAGGTCGGCGTCCTCGGGCCGCCCTCCGTCCACCGCTTCGGCCGCCTCGTCGTCGATCAGCCCGAGAGCGCGGCGGTGGCGCAGCAACACCCGGCCGACCGCGTGTCCCGACAGGTCCGCGGCGGTGGCCCAGGTGTCGCCGAGGACATGGGTGACGCCTTCGCGCACCGGCTTGACCGGGAGGAACGTTCCGGCCCGGACGTTCCGCGCGCTCCTGACGTCGGTGTGCAGCGTCGTCTCCTCCCCGTCGGGCAGGCGCAACCGCAGCCGGGTGTGCACGCCGGCGCCCTCGTCGGCGTCCTTCCCGTCCAGCACCGCCAGGATCTCGGCCACCCGGACGTCTTCTTCGGCCGAACCGCCCGTGCCGACGGGACCGCCCTCCTGCCATCGGTGCAGGGCCGCGGGCGCTTCCTTCCAGGAGTGCAGGCGCAGGTCGTAGTGGACCGCCGGATCACGCGGCTTCGGCGGGCTCCGCAGCTCCCGCCACTCCGAGACCGCCAGAGCCCACATCAGCAACGTGACCGGAGCCATGACCACACACACGAAGACGACCATGCCTGTCGGGACCCCGTCCACGCCCTTCCCCCTCCGCCTCCGGCGCCCGGCCCCCCGGTCGCATGGGTGTCCCTGCTCAACTCGCCCTGTCGCGCCCGATCATCGTGCCGTCGAAGTCCGCGATCCGGAAGGGCCCGTACGCGCCGGTGACGTACGCGCGCACCGTCGGCTTCCCGTGGTCGGGCGCCCGGTTCGGCGCGGTCGCGTCGGATGTCGGCAGCCCGTTCATCACGACGCCGTCGTCAGACGGCCCGCAGCCGCTCCCCGAAGAACCGCGTCCGGTTCGCGTCCAGCTCCGCCGCCTCGGCCGCCATGCCCCGGTACGCGAAGTGCCCCGCCGTCAGCACCTGGAGTTCGCGCTCGCCGGCCAGCGCGTTGTGCACGGCGAACTGCCCCGGCGGCGGCACGGACGGGTCGAACAGCGCGGCCGCGACCAGCGTGGGCAGCGTCAGCCGGGTCGCCGCCGTCGCCGCGTCGAAGTAGCCGAGGACACCGGTGACCTCGGGGTGCTCACGGTGGTGCGCCCGGACCGCCTCGCCGCTGCCCGCGCAGGGCAGGGTCAGGCGCAGCGGGTGGTTGCCGAAGGTGGGGACGGTGAGCTGGGCCGCGCCGAAGCGGTCGTCCCAAGGCAGCGCGAGGGCCCCGAGCCCGCCGCCGAAGCTCTCGCCCAGGTAGCCGAGGCGGGGCCCGCCCGGGAGGCCCGCCCCGGCCAGTTCCGGGACGAGTGCCGTGAGGGCGGAGGCGGCGCACCACAGGTCGGCCGCGCAGTCGCCGATGACGTAGGTGTCGCGGGAGCCGATGCCGTGCAGGACGTGCTCGGCGGCCAGGTCCGGAATGCCGTCGACCCGACCCCGCTCCCCCATGCCCCGGACGCACGGCAGGATCACGGCGGACCCGGGCAGCGGCGCCGGAAGGTCGCGGCCGGGATCCTGGCGGCCGCCGTAGCCGTGCCCGACGACGAATCCGTACCGCACGGGCCCCTCGGCCGGGAGGGCGAGCCAGCCGCCGAGCCGGACGCCGCCCACGGAGGTGTAGGTCACGCCGTGGATCCGGGCGCCGTCGCGTTCCTCCTCGGCCGGGCCGAGGACCGGGCGCGTGTCGACCGCGCGGGCCCGCGCGCTGCGGTCCCGCCAGAAGGCGTCGAAGCCCTCCGGGGCGGGCGGGGCGGGGATGCCCAGCAGGGCGTCCGGCGCGTCGTATCCGTAGGCGGGATCGAACGGGAAGTCGTGGGGGAACGCGACGGAGGAGGCCATGCCGCGAGGGTAGACACCCGGCCACGGCCCACCGGGCCTGCCCCCGGCCCCCGGCTTCCCGGCCCCCGGCTTTCCGACCCCCTGCCCCGGCCCCGGCTTTCCGACCTGTCTCTTATACACATCTCTGAGCGGGCTNCGCGCCATCAGAGATGTGTATAAGAGACAGGGCCTGCCCCCGGCCCCCGGCTTCCCGGCCCCCGGCTTTCCGACCCCCTGCCCCGGCCCCGGCTTTCCGACCCCCTGCCCCTGCCCCGGCCCCGGCTTCCCGGCCCCCTGCCCCCGGCCCGCCGGCCTCGGCCCCGAGGCCCTTCGGCTTTCGCGCCTCCGAGACTCTTCGACCCGAACGACGAATCGGTCACATCGCCTGTTGTTCCACAAACAGCGCGATTACGGTTCAACAACAAGACGCCAGGATGTCGAGCGCGTTGCACGAGTGTGACCCAGCACCCTCTTGCGGATTCCCGAACGACTGGCGCACAGTGATGTATGCGCTTACAGGCAGCGCATACATCGCGCAGCATCCGGATTGCTCAAGGAGGAGCCCTCCCATGTCCCGCATCGCCAGAACCGCTCCCGCCGGCGTAGCGCTCGCGCTCGCCGTGACCCTTTCCGCCTGCGGCTCCTCCGGCGGCGACGTCGCGGCGGACGAGAAGCAGACGCTCACCGTGTGGGCCATGGGGGCCGAGGGCGAGAAGCTCGCCGACGTGGCCGAGGTCTACGAGAAGGCCAACCCGAACATCACCGTGAAGGTGACTCCGATCGGCTGGGACGTCGCCCACCAGAAGCTCGTCTCGGCAGCGGCGGCGGGCACCCTGCCCGATATGGCGCAGATGGGCGGGAGCTACCTGGGCGAGTTCTCCGAACTCGGCGTGCTGGAGCCGGTGGACACCAAGGTCTTCGACAAGAAGGACTTCTTCCCGGCGGGCTGGGAGCAGGGCGAGGTGGACGGCACCGCCTACGGCGTGCCGTGGTACGTGGACACCCGGGTCCTCTACTACCGCACGGACCTGGCCGAGAAGGCGGGCGTGACGAAGGCTCCGGCCGACTGGAAGGGGCTGAAGGAGCTGGCGGCCGCCTACCAGGAGAAGGCCGGTACGAAGTGGGGGCTGTCCATCCAGCCCAGCGGCCTGGACACCGTGCAGAACTTCTACTCCTTCCTGTACTCGGCGGGCGGCGAGATCGTCAACGACAAGGGCGAGGCCGTCGTCAACAGCCCTCAGGCCGTCAAGGCGCTGAAGGAGTACGGCTCGTACTTCGACAAGGGCCTCTCCAACAAGTCCGTACAGCCCGGCTACGACGTGGTGAAGGACTTCGGCAACGGCCGGGTCCCGATGTTCTTCGGCGGCCCCTGGCACGTGACGCTCCTCGACGAGGGCCAGCCGCAGATCAAGGGCAAGTGGGCCATCGCCAACGTCCCGGCGGACGCCTCCTCCACCTCCATGGCCGGCGGCTCCTCCCTCGTCGTCTCCAAGGACAGCGAACACAAGGCCGCGGCCACCGAGTTCATCAAGTACCTGACCGACACCAAGGGCCAGGCCGACTGGTACGAGCGGACGAAGGACCTGCCCGCCAACACCTCCGCGTGGGAGTCCGGAACGCTCGCCGACGACGCCGACCTCCAGATCTTCAAGAAGCAGATGGACACCGCCAAGTCCTCGCCGTCCCTGGCCAACTGGACCGAGATCACCGACAAGGTGGACCAGGCCATCGCCAAGGTGACGCAGGGCAAGGCTTCCGCCGAGGACGCGCTGAGGACCGCGCAGTCCGAGATCGAAGGTCTTGTGAAGCAGTAGCCATGAGCACCACGACCGAGAAGGCCCGAGGGACCCGGAAGGCCGGGGCCGCACCGTCCCCGGCCACCGGGGGCAGCCGGGGCCGTAAGCCGTCGATGGGCGTGCAGAACGCGGCGGGCTGGCTGTTCTCCACCCCGTTCCTCGTCCTGTTCACCGTCTTCATGGCGTTCCCGATCCTCGCCACGCTGGTGATGAGCTTCACGGACTTCGGGCTGCGCAACGTGACGCGCCCGTGGGAAGCGAACTTCATCGGGTTCGAGAACTACGTCAACCTCTTCGGCGACGAGAAGTTCCTCAAGTCCCTCTTCAACACCGGGTACTTCGTCGTCGTCGGCGTGCCGCTGACCATCGGCATCGGGCTGGTCGTCGCCGTTCTGCTGAACAACGGCATCGACCGGGCGCGGACCTTCTTCCGGGTCGGCTTCTACGCTCCGGTGGTCACCACCATCGTCGCGGTGGCCGTCGTCTGGCGGTTCGTCCTCGATCCGAGCGACGGGCTGATCGCGGGTCTCTTCTCCGAAGTGGGCTGGACGGCACCGGACTTCCTCGGCTCCGAGACGCTGGCGATGCCGTCGCTGATCGTCATGGCGGTCTGGCGGAACGTCGGCACGGTGATGGTGCTGTTCATCGCGGGCCTCCAGGCGATCCCCACCGAGGTGCGGGAGGCCGCGAAGCTCGACGGTGCGAGCGTCTGGCAGGAGTTCCGGGGCATCACGGTCCCGCTCCTGCGTCCGACCCTCCTCTACGCCACGGTGATCACGACGATCGGCTACCTCAACGTGTTCGAGGAGCCGTTCGTGATGACCCAGGGCGGCCCGTCCGACTCGACCCTCACGGTCTCGCTGAACATGTACCGCGAAGGGTTCAACTTCTTCCACATGGGCTACGCGAGCGCCATGGCGTACGTCCTCTTCGTGGTGATCATGGGCATCACGGTGCTCCAGCTCCGACTGCTGAAGGACAACACGAAATGAGCGCCAACAGCGGCGACGCGGCGGTCAAGCCCCTGAAGAGCTCCGCCGGGAAGAGCACCGCCGGGGAGAAGAACGGCGGGAGGAACAACGGCGACAGGAAGAACACCGGCGGAAAGCGGAGCGCCTCCCGCCCCCTGGTCTACGTCCTGCTCTCGCTCGGCCTGCTGGTCATGTCGGCGCCCTTCCTCTGGATGGGGCTCTCCGCCTTCAAGACGCAGAGCGAGCTGTCGGCCAGCCCACCGGTGTGGATCCCCACCGAGTGGACCCTGGAGAACTTCCGGCAGCTGCTCGACAAGCTGGACCTGCCGCTGTACTTCATGAACTCGGTGATCGTGGCGGTCCTGGTGACCGTCTCGAACCTGGTCTTCTGCTCGATGCTCGGCTACGCCCTGGCCAAGCTGAACTTCGTCGGCCGCAACAAGGTCTTCGGCCTGGTGCTCGGCGCGCTGATGGTGCCCGGCAACCTGATGCTGCTGCCACTGTTCGTGCTGATGAGCAAGCTCCAGCTGATCGACAGTTACGCGGGTCTGGTGCTGCCGTTCGCCGCCGGGGCCTTCGGGGTCTTCCTGATGCGCCAGTTCATGCAGTCGATCCCGGACGAGCTGCTGGAAGCGGCCCGGATGGACGGCGCGAGCGAGTGGTACATCTTCTGGCGGATCGTGATGCCGCTGGTCAAGCCCGCCCTCGCGACGCTGTCGATCTTCACGTTCCTGGGCTCCTGGAACAACTTCGTCTGGCCGCTGATCGCGACCAACGACCCCGACAAATACACCCTCCCGGTGGCCCTGGCGACGTTCGCCACCGACCCCAACAAGGCCGGCGGCTCGAACGGGATGCTGATGGCCGGGGCCTTCCTGATCGTGCTGCCGGTGCTGGTCGTCTTCATCGCGCTGCAACGGCACTTCACGCAGGGCATCGCCACGGCGGGCATGAAGTAACGCGTCCGTCCGGGCACTTCACGTACGAGGCCGCACCCCGCCCCGTAACAGAGCGCGGCCACACCCCTCACCACCACCAGAAAGACATGTCGCGATGACACACACCCCCGCTCCGAACCAGAAGACCCCCGTACCGTTCCCCGAGGGCTTCCTCTGGGGCGCCTCCACGGCCGCCTTCCAGATCGAGGGCAACAACACCAACAGCGACTGGTGGGTCAAGGAGCACACCGCGGGCACCCACATCCAGGAGCCGAGCCTGGACGCCTGCGACAGCTACCACCGCTGGCCCGAGGACATGGACCTGCTGGCCTCTCTCGGCTTCACCGACTATCGCTTCTCCCTCGAATGGGCCCGCGTCGAGCCGGTCGAAGGCCGCTTCTCCCGCGCCGAACTGGCCCACTACCGGCGGATGGTGGAGGGCGCGATCGAGCGCGGCCTGCGCCCGATGGTGACCCTGCACCACTTCACCGTCCCGCAGTGGTTCGAGGCACGCGGCGGCTGGACGGCCGAGGGCGCGGTGGAGCTGTTCGCCCGGTACGTCGCGGCGTGCGCGCCCGTCATCTCCGAGGGCGTCAGCCACGTCTGCACGATCAACGAGCCGAACATGGTCGCCGTCATGGCGGGCCAGGCCAAGCGCGGCGACAACAGCTTCCCGCCCGCCGGTCTGCCCACGCCCGACGACGAGACGACCGAGGCCGTCATCGCCGCCCACCACGCGGCCGTCAAGGAGGTCCGGGCCCTGGACGCGGGCATCCAGGTCGGCTGGACGATCGCCAACCAGGTCTACCAGGCCCTCCCCGGCGCGGAGGACGTCACCGCCGCCTACCGCCACCCGCGCGAGGACGTCTTCATCGAGGCGGCGCGCGGCGACGACTGGATCGGCGTGCAGTCCTACACCCGTACGCGGATCGGCCCCGACGGACCGATCCCGACGGCCGACGACGTCGAGCGGACGCTGACGACGTGGGAGTACTACCCGAGCGCGGTCGGCGAGGCGCTGCGCCACACGGCCGAGGTGGTGGGCGACGTCCCGCTGATCGTCACGGAGAACGGCATCGCCACCGACGACGACAGCCGCCGCGTCGACTACTACGCGGGCGCGCTGGACGAGGTCGCGTCCGCGCTGGCCGACGGCATCGACATCCGGGGCTACCTGGCGTGGAGCGCCCTGGACAACTACGAGTGGGGCACGTACAAGGCCACGTTCGGCCTGATCGCCATCGACTGGGAGACCTTCGAGCGGACCCCGCGCGACTCGGCGAGGTGGCTGGGCTCGCTCGGCCGCACCCGCGAACTCCCGCGCACGGCAGTCTGATTCATCCCCCGGGCTGCCCCTCCGTACGGGGAGCCACCTGACGGCTCCCTCGGGTGGGCCGGGGCCGGCGGATCCTGACGACCGCCGGCCCCCGTCCGCCCGGCACCAAGCCCCCCTCCGGGCCCCCGCACGACCCCGCACACCCGGGCGCGACCGCATACGCGCCCGCACGGCCTCGGACGCCCGCACACCCCCGCGTCCCCCGCACGACCTGGCACGACCCCCGCACGGCCGAACACCACGACTCGCCCTCCCCCTCCCCCTTCTGCCACCAGGAGCCGGAACGATGGACCGTCGCACGTTTCTCACCGCCGCAGGGACCGGGGCCGCCGCCCTGTCGCTCGGAGCCGTAACCGCCCCGGCGGCTGTCGCCGCCCCCGCCGACCCACGCCTGCTCACGACCTGGTTCCGCGACACGTACCGCTCGATCGAGGCGATGACGACCGACTTCGGTCTCGTCACCGACAAGATTGACCTCAGCGGCCCCGGCGCCCCCGCCCAGTCCGCCCAGACCTCGCCGACCAACATCGGCTGCGGCCTGTGGTCGACGGTCGCCGCCGCGGGCCTGGGCGTGATCGGCGAGGACGCGATGCTCCGGGCCCTGACCCGGACGGTCGCAGCCGTCGAGAAGCTGGAGCGCCACCACGGCTTCTGGCTCAACTGGTACGACGCGCACGACGGTTCGGTGCTCACCCAGTGGCCGGGCACCGGCGATCCGGTCCGCCCGTTCCTGTCCTCCGTCGACAACGCCTGGCTGGTGACGGGCCTGCGGACAGCCGCCGACGCCGCGCCCTCGCTGCGCCCCCGCATCCACCGCATCCTGGCCACGGCGGACTGGTCCTACTTCTACACCCCCTACGACCCCGCCGACCCGGTCGCGGGCCCCGGCCAGCTGCGCGGCGGCGTCTGGACCGACACGGACGAGCCGACCCCGCACCACTACGGGGCGCTCAACACCGAGCCGCGCATGGCCAGTTACCTCGGCATCGCGGACGGCTCCCTCCCCGGCGACCACTACTGGCACCTGCTGCGGACGATGCTGCCGGAGCACGAGCAGGAGCAGAAGCCCGGCGGCGGCTACGTCACGGTCGACGGCGTACGCGTCTGGAACGGGCACTACACCCACCGCGGCCGCAAGGTCGTCCCCACCTGGGGCGGCTCGATGTTCGAAGCGCTGATGGTGCCGCTGTTCGTGCCGGAGCAGCAGTGGTCGCCGCGCGCGTGGGGCGTGACCCACCACCGCTACGTACGCGGCCAGATCGACCACGGTCTGCGGGAGGCGGAGTACGGCTACTGGGGCTTCTCCCCCTCCAACGTCCCCGAGGACGGCTACCAGGAGTACGGGGTCGACGCCCTCGGCATGGCGGTCGACGGCTACGCCTCCAACACCGACCGCACGCACACCACGGACGGCGAACCCCTCCCGCCGCCCTCGGCGTTCACCAACGGCGTGGTCACCCCGCACGCCTCCTTCCTGGCCCTGCCGTACGCCGGCCGGGAGGCGGTGGCCAACCTGCGGGCGCTGGACCGGGACTTCGGCGCGTACGAGGACGGGCTCGGCTTCCGCGACTCGGTGAACGTGTCCACGGGCCGGGTCAGCGACTTCATGCTCGCCCTGGACCAGGGAATGATCGTCGCAGCCCTCGCCCAGGAACTGCGCCCGGGGCTGCTGCAACGCCCGTTCCGGACTGGCGGCTTCCGGAGCCGGGTGCGGCCGCTGCTGGAGCGGGAGAGGTTCTCGATCTGAGCCCCGGCCGGCCCGTTCTTCGCGCGGAGGGCATGCCGGGTGACGGTGCCGAACGACAGCGCGCTACCGCGTCACGGAGGCCGGCCGGCCGCGTGCGGGGCGACGAGCGATGCGCTGTTCGAGCCGCACCCGGCGGTCCGGCCACTCCTCCGCGGTGATCGAGAAGATCGCGGAGTCCCGCAGCCGGCCGTCCTCGCCCGGAGCCCAGGACCGGGACCAGTTCCGCAGCACGCCCTCGAACCGCGCGCCCGTCGCTTCGATCGCGGCCCGGGAGCGGCCGTTGCGCGCGTCCGTCTTCAGGTCGACCCGTGCCACGCCCCACTCCTCGAACGCGTGCCGGAACATCAGGTACTTGGCCTCGATGTTCGCCCCGGTGCCCTGAGCGGACGCGGCGAGCCAGGTGAATCCGACTTCGATCGCGCACAGACCGTCGCGGTCCGGCCACAACCGAGGATCCCAGTACGCCGTAGCACCCACAGCCCTTCCCGACGCCGGGTCCACCTGCGCGTACGGGGCCATCCTTCCGGCAGCCGCACGGCCGAGCTGGATATCGATGTACTCCTGGACCTCCGCGGTCGTGGGCACCCAGGTGAACCGGTACGAACTCCGGTCCTCCTCGGCCGCCTCGGCCAGGTCCGCCGCGTGCCGCTGCCCCAGCGGCTCCAGGCGCACGAGCGTGCCCTCCAGAACCGGTCCCTCCAGCGTGAAACCCATCGACCGCCCGTCCGTGTGTCGCCTCAAGTCGCGCCTGTCCAGGCCGGAAGGCCGCGGGCGACAGCGTCGCAGAGCCGAGACATCGTGTCGCGCGAAATTCGCGCCCCCGGGCCGCCTGCCGGGCGGACCGGGGGCGGCCCCGTTCAGGTCACTTCAGTCCAGTCCAGTCCAGGCACCGGGTTGTCCGGAGTGTCCAGCCACACCGTGGCCCGATGTGGTCAAGATCGGTGCGGTGGACATCGACGCCGGCCCGGGCCTCACCACCACCTCAAGCGCCGCGGGGACGCGGCCTCTGACGGCCCCGCCGGGGCAGGACAGGCAGGGCGGGCCCTTAATTGTCCTTCGCGAGCGGCGACGGCTTTCACTCTGCGGGCTCCCCTGGTCGCTCCCCCGCGAGGACCGCGTCCACCGCCGCGAGCGTCGGATCGACGATGGACCAGTCGTGGGCGGAGGGGTGGCCGGCGAACAGCCCGCACGCGTCCCCGCCCCGGGGGGCGATCGCGCCGCACCAGGGCAGCTCCGCAAGGGTCGCCCGCTCGCCCCTCCAGCGGGCCCAGACAGCGGTGTGGTTGGCGTCGTCCTCCCACAACACCATCGTGTGATCGCCTTCGTGGTCCTCAGCCAGCTCACAGAGGAGGTACCCGGCCTCCGGGCGGCTGCCACCGGCACCGGCGAGCCGGATCAGGAACTCCGGCGGCGGTAGCAGAGTTACGGCGGTGCACTGGTTCATGGGGTGGGAAACCTCCGGTCGCCGTCATGGCGCGTCGGTGTCGGGTACGTCGGGGGCATCGGGCGCGCCGGGAGCGTCGTCCTCGGAGACGAGTCGCCGGGCCTCGCTGTGGACGTGTTCGGCGATGAGGTCGCCGAGCGGGTCGGTCACGGAGAAGGAGTGCGGCCCGGGGTGGTGGTCGAAGTACACGCAGGTGGTGACCGTGCGGGTCGCGAGCTCGCGGAGCACGGCGGGGCACGGCCGCAGCGTGTCGAGCCGGTGGACGCGGTGGGCGCCGGTCCCCGACCAGCGGAACCACAGGTCCCGGTCGTCCGGCGCCTCCGCCGTCCACAGGTGCGCGGCGTGCTCGGCCGTCTCGTCGTGGCCGGCCAGCTCGCACAGGACGAAGTCCTCCGGCTCCACGACGTCGGATGGGTGCTCGGGCCCGCCTTCCATCGTGGCCAGCGCCAGCAGCGCTTCGGCGTACGGGACTTGGGACACGGCGGTGCATTGCAGCACGGTCAGGCCTCTTCCGTACGGGGCGGATCCGGGTGGTGCGCCGAGGCTGCTGCCGCTGCCCACCCGCACAGATCCACGGGCCAGCCGCCGAGGGTGACGCGCAGCCCCACGAAGGGGTCGACCACGGTGAGCAGGGCAGGCAGTCCGGATTCCAGCGCGCTCATGGCGTGTTCCTGGCTGCCGTGGTCGCCCGCCCATGCCCGGAGTGCCTCGGGGGCGTCGGAACCGTGGAAGGTGACCGGCCGGACGTCTCCCGCACCGAGCCACGGGGCGGCCTGGGCCGGATCCCGCCCGTGTCCGTCCGCCAGTCGCAGGGCTTGCCGCCGGAGCCAGCGCAGTACGAGCCGGCGGCTCGGCAGGGCGACCCCGCCGAGCGGGAGAGCCCGGCCACCGGCCGTCACCGTGACGGCCGCGACGTAGTCCAGATTCCTCACGCGGCACGCTCCCGGCCGCCGCGAGCCGTGGAAGCCGCCCTCACAGCACTTCTCCCCGGCTGCGGGCGTTGAGCCGCGCGGTACGGGCGTGCAGCTGCTCCATGAGCAACGCGGGCCGTACGTAGCGTGGTTCGACTTCCCACTCGCGCCCACCGGCGACCGGCCGGAGGGACCAGTACGGACCGGCGACGCCCTGGAACTCCCCCACACGGTCACCGCGACTGGTGTCCGCGAGAAGGGTCCCGGGGGCCGGGACCTGTGGGGGCGGCTCCGTATTCGAGCTGACGTTCTCGCCGTACACCGATCGCTCCTCTCTGTAGCCGAATGACTACCGGGGCGACTCAGCGTGGCCTAGCGTGGAGACGTCTTCAACGTTTCGAACCTGGGGGATACGTTGGTCAACCGCAAGGAAGTCAACCCTGACGGGGGCCCGGAGGCGGCCTACGGAGCACGTCTGCGTAGGGAGCGCGAAGCACGGGGCTGGAAACAGGACGACCTCGGCGCGCGCATCGGCTACACGGGACGACATGTTTCGGGCGTGGAATTGTGCCACAAGTCCCCAACTCGCAAGTTCTCGATCGCCGTTGACGTGGCGATGAGCTATACGGGCACCGCTGATTCGTTCGAGCGCGAGTGGCGCAAGATCAAGCACGGGGTGCTGTTGCAGGGCTTCCCGGAGTACGTGGCGCTGGAGGGCCGGGCGGCGGAGATCCGACTGTTCGAGGTGGGCGTCATTCCGGGGCTGCTCCAGACCCGGGAGTACGCGGAGGCGCTGGCGCGCGGGGCGGTCGACCGAGGCGTCATCACCCCCGAACAGGCCGATCAGCGCGTCTCGTTGCTCATGGAACGCCAGGGCGCCCTGTTACGCACCGTGCCGCCGATGCTCATCGCGGTGCTGGACGAGAGCTGCATCCGCCGGCCGATCGGCAGCCCTGCCGTGATGGACGCGCAGTGGCAGTACCTGGTCGACTTCGCCGCACAGTCCCACACCATGCTGCAGATCGCCCCGTTCAGCGTCGGCGAGCAGCGACCCTTCGATCGGCTGGTGAATCTGCTGACGCTCCAGGACCGGTCCGTGGTCTCCTACGTCGAGTCCGAGACGCAGGGGCATCTGGACCGCGAACTCAGCTCCGTCATCCCGATGGTGAGGGCCTACCATCAGTTGCAGGCTGTGTCTCTGTCGCAGACAGATACCGTGGACATGATCCACCAGCATCGAAAGGGCACCCCGTGACGACCGAATCCACGACCCAGCAGTGGGTCAAGTCCTCTTACAGCAACAGCGGATCGTGCGTCGAGTGGGCCCCGCGTACCGCGTCCACCACCGGCACCGTCCCCGTACGCGACTCGAAGAACCCGAACGGCCCCGCCCTCGGCGTCCCCGCCGCCGCGTTCAGTGCCTTCGTGGCAGGCATCAAAGCCGGGGAATTCGACACCGCCTGACCGCATGCCGTCAACCGCTCGGCCCGGACAACCCCCGGCCGAGCGGTTGACGGCGCTCCCGCCACGGGCGACGGCGGCTCTGATGGACTCACCTCATGACGGCCGTACTCCCCCGCCTCCTGCGCGCACTCGACCAGTTCCACACCACCCACCCGTGGGATCACAACGCCCACTACCACCGGTGGATCCTGCGCCGGCTCCCCAGTCGCTTCGCCAGTTCCCTGGACGTCGGGTCAGGCAGTGGTGACCTCGCCAGACTGCTGGCCTCCCGGGCCGAATCAGTGCACGGCATCGACGCCGACCCCGCCATCGTCGATCGCGCGCGCGAACGCACAGCTCCTGGGGTCCCGGTTGCCTTCTCCGTCGGAGACGCGCTGAAGGACGTACCGGCCGGGCCCTACGACGTCATCACCTGTGTCGCCACCCTCCACCACCTGCCGCTGACCGACGCGCTCACGCACTTCCGCCGGCACCTGGCGCCCGGGGGAACCCTGATCGTCATCGGCCTCTACCGCCCACAGTCCCTGAGCGACCACCTGATCGACGCCGTCGCCGTTCCGTCGAACATCGCCATGGCCTGGATCAAGAACCACGGCCGCAGAGCGCCGCGCCCCGTCGCCATGACCGCACCGACCCGGCCGGCGACCACGGCCTTTCCGGACATCGTTCGCGACGCCCGCCGCGTGCTGCCCGGCGTTCGGCTGCGCCGACGGCTGTTCTGGCGGTACACCCTGGTCTGGAATAAGTGCCCGCCTCCTACGGATTGAGCCACCCCGGGCCCCTCGCCTTCCGCGCCGAGAGGTGGCGAAGGCAACGTCACCCGAGAGGTGAACGGGCCGGACAGCGCGTGGAGGGAGCTGGACGTTCTCCGCACCAACGGCACGAGTCGACTGCGCTCGTTCTTATGTGGTGACCGTGGCCGGGGGACGCTGGATCTCCAGGACGACTGCCGTGCCTGCCACCGATTGGTCCTCGTGCATGGTGATCACCTGGCCGGGCTGAAGGTGCTGCCACTGCGAGGGGGCCAGGGGCGCGAGTCGTACCGCGGCGTGTCCCCCGGGCTCCAGGAAGGGCGTGAACTCCACCCAGAGCCGGGCGATGTTGAGAGCCGGTTCGCCGGTCGCGGTTCGGTGGCCGATGTTCCACATCGGTCGCAGGACGCCGGCGCCGGAGATGGGCGTCTGTCGTCGTGCCTCAGCGGCCGGGCGGAGGGTGAGATCGGCTCGGATGATCCCGTGGCGGGTCTCGTAGCCGCGCCAGTGACACCAGGCCGCGCTCTTCTCCAGTCGCATCTGTTCGGCTGCGGTGGCCAGGGTTTCCCAGAAGCTGAGCGAAAGCTGGTGGACGTCGCCGAGTTCTTCCAGCAGATCGAAGGCTACTTCCCACGCGTCGTGAGCGAGGTACTCCCAGACGTCGTTCACCGTGATGTCGTTCTCCGTGGCGATCCTCTCAGGAACCAGCAGGGATGCGGCTTCCAGCAGCTCGGGGACGTCCATGCCCTGATTCTGGACCACGGTCTCCTGGCGACGGCAGGAGGTGCCCGGTGACTTCCGTCGATCAGATCACCACTCCGGCGACCGTCGGCCCGGTGCGGGCGGCGCTCTCCATCGGGCACGACCTCGCGGACCCCGTGACGGGGCAGACCGAACATCGGCAGGCGGCTCGCGGGACGAGCGCACGCGCAACGGCGGCTGGTATTACTGGGGCATGCAGGAAGAGACGGCACGCTCCGCGATCGACACGTTCATCTCCGCGTTCAACGCCTCGGACGACAGCTATGTGACTGCCCTGCTCTCCCAGGCCCTGACCTCAGACGTGGTCTTCTGGGGGCCGTTGGGTCGCAGCGAAGGAATCGCGGCGGTCGAGCAGTTCGTGCTGGACATCCGGCGCCACCCGGCGGGGACCGGCACGATGGTGCGCTGCTCAGGGGTGGACATGCCTGACGAGTGGGCCCGGTACCAGTGGGTCTTCACCACGCCGGATGGAGGCCCCCGCCTGGCGGGAACGGACGTCGTCCATCTGCGGCGGAGCCTCATCGACCAGGTCATCGTCTTTGCGGGGGAGATCGAGCCGTCCGCCTCCTGATCCGCCCTTCTGTCGCCGCCGAAGCGAGCAGCATCATCGCCCGCCGGTAGCGCACCGGACTCGTGCTGCACCGGCGAACCTACTCGGTCACAGCGCTAGGTACCGGGGGCGTCGTGCGCGGAGAGCTCTACGGCCAGTTCCATACAGCGCAGGCGGGCCGGGGAGAAGTCGTAGGGCATCTTGCCGATGGCGTTCAGCGCGCTCATGGAGCCGTCCTCCCGCCCTCCGGAGCCGGGTTCGGCCTCGTCCTCGCCACCGTCGGCGGTTTCGGGGTGCGCGGCTTCCCAGGCGTCGCAGAGGGCCTCGTCCTCCTCGCTCAGACCGGACTCCTCGATGAAGGCGTGCAGCGCGCTCTCGAAGGCGTGTCGCTCGGCGGCCACGTGAGCCACCCGCGGATCATCGACGGCGACGCTGTCGTCGAGTGCTTCCTCGGCGTCATCGATGCGGTCGGATTCCTGCCGCAGGGTGGGATGCGTGGCCAGGGCGATGAAGCGGGTGGCCTGGACCGCCGCGCCGAGCGGGCCGAAAATCCGCTCGGTGACCAGCAGGGTGTCCAGGTCCGCCGGGCGCAGGGAGCCCTCGGGCAGAGTCTTGAGGCGGCCGGTGACGAGGTCGGAGAGCAGGCCCGTCCGGCTGCCTTCGGTGCGCATCCGCCGCACGGCGGCCCGCTGCCGCCGCAACTCCGCCTCCTGCTCGGCGAGGGTGTCCTCCAACCGCTCCAGGATGCCCGCGATGCCTTCTCCGCTGTCCGCACCGGCGGAAGCCGTACCGGTGGTGAAGGCGTCACGGATATCGTCCAGGGCGATCCCCGCGTCGGCCGTCCTGCGAATCCACAGCAGGCGGATCATGTCCTCGTAACCGTAGCGACGGCGGCCATCGCCGCCCCGCTCGGGCTCCGGGAGCAGGCCGATCTCGTGGTAGTGGCGGATCGCCCGCGGCGTGCTGCCCACGAAGGCCGCCGCGTCACCGATCCTGATCCGGCGGGGCGGCACGAAGGACGAATGCATGAGCAGGGACCTCTTCTCCAGGGACCGGACCGGGACATGAGCCCACCGGACCACATGCCGCTACGGAAGGTGCAACCGCAACGCCCCGCACGACGCCTCGCGCCCCTGCCGGGTGGTGGGCCCTTCTCCTTCCGGACCCTGGCGCGTTACGGGTGGTAGAGAGCCCGGGCGCGCGCCAGGTCGACGGGCCCGTGCCCGTCCTCGCCGATGTCCAGGAAGTGCTCCACCTGCCACGCCCGGGTCTCGCGCGCCTGCCGGCTGGTGGCGGTCGCACCCGGCGGGTAGACGCGGAAGCCCCGCTTCCCGCCCACGCCGTTACGCGACACGATGCCGCGCTCGCACAGGACGTCCCGCGGGAAGACGAACTGCCCGAAGCGGCCGTCGTCGCGGCTGCCGATGACGAAGAGGTCGACCCCGTCATCGGCGTCGTACGGTCGGATCGGGCCCTCCGCCGACCGCTGCCACACGGTGACGAACTGACCGGCCTTGGTCGGGGTGGTCCTGGCCACACGAAAGGCGACCGCCCGCCCGTCGAGCGTGAACCCGTGAGCCGCGTAGTCGGCGCTCTCCGGTTCGGGCACCGGCTGCGAGCAGGCGAAGCCACCCGGGTCGTACACCGATGACTTCGCAGCCCGCAGGTCACCGTGAAGCCCCGCCCACGGTCGATTTATCGTCATACTCCCATCCTGTCACCCCGTCACGAGGCCGGACCCTCGGCAGCATGTTGACATGACCTTGACACTAGCGACCCCGCGCCCGAGGCTCGGAACCCCCCATGGACAGCTTGACGACAATGAGGTGCATCCCCCATGCGATCACGCCCCATCGGATTCCTCCTCTCGACCCTCGCGGGCGCGGCCCTCGCGTTCGGCGGCACCAACGCCGCCTCCGCGACCCCGCCCCCGGCTCCCGCTTCCGCACCGGCCGGGAACGTCGGTACGGCCGACGCCTGTTACACCTGGAGCGGCACGCTCCAGGAGGGCTCCAGCGGTGAAGCGGTACGCCAGCTCCAGATCCGCGTCGCGGGATACCCGGGCACCGGGAACCAGATCGCCATCGACGGAGCGTTCGGCCCGGCCACGAAGGCGGCCGTGCAGCGCTTCCAGGCCGCGTACGGGCTGGCCGCCGACGGCATCGCCGGCGCCCAGACGTTCAGCAAGATCTACGCGTTGCAGGACGACGACTGCACCCCGGTCAACTTCACCTACGCCGAGCTGAACCGCTGCAACTCCGACTGGTCCGGCGGCAAGGTCAGCGCCGGCACGGCACGCGCCAACGCCCTGGTGACCATGTGGAAGCTCCAGGCCATGCGGCACGCGATGGGGGACCGGCCGATCACCGTCAACGGCGGCTTCCGCAGCGTGTCCTGCAACAGCGCGGTCGGCGGGGCCGCCAACAGCCGCCACATGTACGGGCACGCGGCGGACCTGGGCGCGGGCTCCCAGGGCTTCTGCGCCCTCGCCCGGGCAGCACGCAACCACGGGTTCACCGAGATCCTCGGCCCGGGCTACCCCGGCCACGATGACCACACCCACCTCGCCGGGGGCAGCGGCCGCTTCTGGTCCGCACCCAGCTGCGGCATCTGAGGCCCGGCGGTCACATGAGGCTCGGGGGCACCCGGCCACCAGCGGACCGGATGCCCCCGTCCTCGTGCCCGCGCCTCCTGCCGGGGCTGCCGGCCCGTCCCCACCGGCACGGGCCGGCGCCGCCGGCAGGAGGCACCTCCCGTCGGACGGCTCGGCCGCCGCGTCCGGAGCAGCAACCGGACCATCTGCCCACACGCGTGGACGAGCGGGGCGCCCCGTGGTGGGAGCAGCGCGCCCACCGGGGTCACCCGGCCGCGGTCGGCTCCGGCGGCCTCTCCGCCGCGACGGCGATCGTGCCCTGGGCCACCGCGCAGAGGGTCTCCGCCCCTGCGGCGTCCACCATCAGCAGATCGCAGCGGCAGACGACCCGGGTGCGGCCGGGGCGGACCACCTGCGCCCGCGCGCGCAGCGTCTCGCCCCGGGCCGGGCGCAGATAGTCGATGGTGAAGCCGGCGGTCAGGACGGACGGGCCGACGGCCGCGCCCGCCGCGAAGGTCAGGGCGTTGTCGGCCGCGTAGCTCAGGACCCCGCCGTGGACGAAGCCGTTCTGCTGGCGCAGCTCGTCCCGTACGTCCAGCTCCAGGACGGCCGCTCCGTCGCCGAAGGCGGTCAGCCGGGCACCCAGCAGGACGCTGAAGGGCTGGGCTTCCAACACCTTCTGCCCGAAGGCGAGTTCCGAGGCACGTGCCTCCATGTTCCACCCCTCATCCTTGGTGCGGTGAGCGTCGCCTTCGGGGCACCGGTCCGTCAACATCGGCCCCTCGGAACCCCGTCGGCACCGAACCACTACTGTCGGCCGGATGGAGAACATGATCCCCCGGGGCAGCTGGCTCGACGACGACATCTTCCGCAAGCTGGTGCGCGAGGTCGTCCCGCTCCGCTTCGGCTCGTGGAGCCTGTCGGAGTTCGAGCACGCCACCTCGGAGCTGGGCTGGGAACTGCGGGAGCCCAGGGAGGTCGTGGGCCAGGTCTGGCGCAGATTCGCTCCCCGGAAGGGGCCCTGGGGCGGCTACGGCACAGTGATCGCCGACGCCTCGGAACCCGAGCAGGTGCGCAAACTGAACGTACGCGTCGTCGACCTGCCCGCCGACGACATAGCCACCGCCGCCGGCCTCGTCCGCGCCGCCTGGTGGGTGATGGAAGAGGAGCTGGGCCCGCCCACGATGTGGGGAGGCGACTCGGGCCCATGGATGCTGTGGCGGCTCCCCGGTGCCTGCCTCCTCGTGCACACGCACGACGAGGGCGAGGTGAGCCTCGAACTCCTTCCTCCCGACGCGGACGCCGACTCCGCCGGAAGGGGCTACTCCCTCGGCCGCTGGCGCGCCGCCGAGCAGGCCGGTCTGCCGGTCGCGCCCACCGCGCCGCATGCGCCCGGCACCACGTGGGAAGAGGTGGAGAAGCGCCTGTCCAAAACCCTGCGCTCCCTCGACTACGACGCCCCGTTCTTCCCCGGCAGGTTCATCCTGCACCTGGGATCCGCTGACGATCCCCAGCGCTTCGTCCAGTGCTGGAGCCAGGATCTGAGTCTTGTCATCGAAGCCACCGGCTACCTGCACCATCCGGATGCGGCCGACCCCGCCCGGCTGGCGCGGAACGGCTGGGAGTCCTCCCCCTCGGTCTGGCAACGCCGCTTCCCCGACGCCATGGACGACTCCGCGCACGCGGCGACGGCCGCCCGCATGCTCGTCGAGGAACTGCGGCAGCTGGGCGTCGACCTGGCCTGCCTCTCCTACGACGGCACCATGACCGGTCGCGGGCGCGGCTTCCACCTCGACCTGCCGGACCTGGGGCTCCCCCGCGTCCACCAGCCCGCCGAGTAGGACGGGGGATCGGAGTCTCCCGATCACCCGTGCGCGGGCGGGCCGCTGCTGGGGGTCGCCACCGCCTCAGCGGCCGGCCCCGGTTCGGCTGCCGTTCTCTCAGGCTCTCAGGCTCTCAGGCGGAGGGAACGGCGTCGGCCGCGGCGGTGTGCCAGTTGGTGACGACCGGCTTGTCGACCGTGATGGTGCCGACCTTGAGGGAGACCGGGTCGGGGTCCTCGTTGCCGACGCCGACGATGATGGAGTCCAGCTCCTTGCCGCCGTCCGTGTTCGTGGTCTTCGGGTTCACCCCGGCGAAGGCGGTGGTGGCGCCGCTCAGCGTGACCGCGTCGCCGACCGACTGCTCGGCGGGGCCCGCCTCGGTGCCGTCGGAGCCGAACGCCACCGTCGGGAGCGCGGCCGGCAGGATGCAGGTGATCCCCTGCTTGGCCTTCGCCATGATCAGGATGTAGCCGCCGGCCTGGCTCTCGGACCGGGTGCTCCAGGAGATGTCGTTGGCGCCGCAGGTCTGCTGGACCGGCACCTTCGTGCCGTCGCCGGCGTCGGCGCCGGACCCCTCCGCGCTGCCCCCGCCCTTCGCGGCGGATCCCTTGTCGGCGCCCTGCTCCGTGCCCTGCTCCGCGCCCTTGTCGGCGCCCTTCGAGGCGTCGGCCCCGGCGGCGTCGGCCCCGGACACGTCCGCGGCGGGGACGTTGGTGGCGGAGGGACTCGACGCGGCGCCGTCCTCCGTGTCCTGGCACGCCGTCATGAGCAGGGTGCTGCCCACGAGGGCCGCGGAGACGAGGAAGGCCTTGCGGTGGTTGCCGAACATGAGATCCCCTTGGTGGTCGTCAGTGTGATCGTGGTCGAGGCGCCGAAGCGGATCCGACCGCCCGGGTGTTCGTTGATCACTATGCGGGACCCGGGGGGCGGAGGAGTCCTGTGTGCCGTTCCAGGACAGCGCTGTCACAGACTGAGGACATGATCACGCGGTAGGGGCTCGACCTGCACAGAACCGTCACCCGACGGACGGAACGAGTCCGGCCGGCCGCGGCCGACCCGGCCTCTACTTCCGGCCATGCCCAGATGATCGTTTTGAGGGGCGACGGCACGACCGACACCGAAGATTCTTCACATGGAGGGAACACGCGCGGCAAGACCTGCGCTCCCCGGCCCCCTCGACGCCGACGCGGAACGCCACAAGAGGCCGTTGACGCCCCTATGTCCGCGAAGACGTGTCCATATGAGAGCCAACCCTTTTTCTCCCTACTTATGCGGACGGTCACCCCCGTGTAGACATGATCACGGCGGCCCCGGACAACACCCGGGGGGCCGCCTCCGCCATGTTCTGGAGGTACATCCGGCATGCCCAGACCCACCCGCCGTCAGGCCCTCGGAGCCGTCATCGGCGTCGCCGCGAGCGGAGCGCTCGTCGGTATGGCCACCGCGTCCACGGAAACCGTCGCGGCCGAGGCCAGAAGCAACGACCGCACACCCGGCGGGACCGGAGCACCCGGTTCCTTCGACGAGGCCTTCAAGGGCCGCCGCATCCAGGGCACACCCGCCGAGGCCCACGCCGGCGCCCACACGCACGCCGGACACGCCGGGCACGGTGGCTACCGCGTGTTGATCGACGGCCGCGAACTACCCGTGATGCAGCACGGGAAGAGCGGCTGGAGCAGCACGATCAACCACTACGAGCGATTCGCGACCCCGCTGGAGGCCGCTCGCACGGCGGTCATCTCGCTCAAGGGCGCCGTCATCGTTCCGTTCGACCCCACCGCCTGACCCGGGAGCAGCAGCCATGACCGTACGGAAGAACCAGGCGAACCTCACGGCCCCCGAGAAGAAGGCCTTTGTCGACGCGGTACTGGAAGTCAAACGCAGAGGGGTGTACGACGAATTCGTCCTCGCCCACCGCACGCGGTTCGCGATAGACATGAACAGCGGCGTGTACGTGGGCCACTTCGGGCCGTCGTTCCTGCCCTGGCACCGCAAGTTCCTCATCGATTTCGAGAACGAACTGCAGAAGGTCGACCCGTCGGTTTCGATCCCCTACTGGGACTGGTCCGCCGACAACACCGTCGGCTCCTCGCTCTGGGCCCCGGACTTCCTCGGCGGCACCGGACGCACCCTGGACGACCAGGTGATGGACGGGCCCTTCGCGCATTCCGGCGGGAACTGGACGATCAACGTCTCGGTCGACAGCCGCGCTTTCCTCGCCCGTCGGCTCGCCTATCGCGTTCCCACGCTCCCGCCCCGGTCCGAGGTCGACGCGGCCCTCGCCATGCCCACGTACGATTCTCCGCCCTTCCGTGACGGCTCGGCGGGCTTCCGCTCCACGCTGGAAGGCACGGCGGGATACATGAGCATGCACAATCGGGTGCACACCTGGGTCTGGGGCCATATGGAGACGAGCGTTTCCCCGAACGATCCGGTGTTCTGGCTGCACCACGCGTTCGTCGACAAGCTCTGGGCGGACTGGCACGCGCTCCACCCGACCAGCGCCGAGTACCTCCCCGCCGGAGGTACGGCCGATGTGATCGATCTGCATGACGTCATGCCGCCCTGGACCGACACCACCCCGCAGAGCATGCTGGACCACACGCCGTTCTACACGTACGCCTGAGTTCCCGTCACGGGGCTTCCCTGGCCCCGTCCGTGACCCGGTCGAGCCCGTAGAGGTCGGCGACGCAGCCGCCGGGCCAGTACGAACGCCCGCCCTGGCTGAACGGCTCCAGCATGTTGCTGATCACCAGGCGCTCGTACGGCAGGACCCGCCTCCCGGCCTCCGCCCCCTCGCGGAGCCGGCGGTCCTGGGCGTCCCACTTCCCGGCCCGGGCCCGCATCGCGGTGTCCAGGTTGGCCAGCGCCACGGCCGGGCCGACGCAGACCAGGACGCAGAGCGCGGCGCACACGGCCTTCGCCGGGGCGGTGCGGCGGGTGTGGCGGCGCAGGGCCAGGCCCAGCAGGGCGCCCGCGCCGACGAGCAGGATCACGTACAGCAGGAGGTAGTCGTTCCACAGCCGGTTGGCGCCCGGGTCGCTCACCCGGTCGCCGAACACCGGATAGGCGATGACCGTGCAGAGGTAGCCGGAGGCGAGGAGCGCGAGCACTCCGGCGGCGGCGAGCAGGGGCCGGTGCGCGGGCGGACGGGGCGGTGTCCCGTCCGCCCGTCGGCACAGCAGCCCCAGCAGGACGCCTGCCGCGACCGCGCCGACGTACTGCCAGGTCGTGGCCACGGTGACGGTGATCTCGGCGAACGCGCGCAGCGACGCGGTGAGGGAGTCGGGGCCGAGCAGGGAGGTGGTCTCCGCGCCGAACCGCTCCCTGCGGCGCGTGGAGCCGGGTGAGGTGATGAGGACGACCGCCCCGGCCGCCGTCCCCGCGATTCCCGCCGCGCACCACCGGCGGACGAACCCCCGGTCGGGGGCGGGGGCGACCCGGCCGGAGAGCAGGAGCGCGGTCAGGAGCACTGTCACGACGACGATCGCCGTCTCCTCGGACAGCGTGGCGAGGAAGGCGCCCATGAGCGCCGCGACGGCGAGCGCGAGGGCCCGCCCCCGGCGGGAGCGGGCGAGCAGGAACGGGATCAGCGCTGCGCAGGCCAGCACCGGCGGCAGTGTGTGCGAGACGGACGCGGCGGGCCAGTAGAACGTCTTGTACGTGTTCGGCGTGACGAACAGGAAGAGCGCGGTGGTCAGCGCCGCGAGCAGGAGCGGCAGGCCGCGCGGGGTACGCAGCCGGGCCCGGCGCAGTGCCAGGACGGCCACCGCCCAGAGGACCGCGAGCACCAGGACCCCGCTGACCACGGGGTACCACTGGTGTCCCGCGACCTGGAACTTCGCGTACGCGCCGACCAGGAGCGCGTTGGCGACCCGCCCGTTGTCGTCGAAGTAGAACTTCCCCACGAGGCCCATGACGCCGCTGTCCCGTACGGCGGGCAGGAAGCACCAGTCGTCCGCGCCGGGCCGCACCCACCGCCCGAACCAGGACGCGGCGGCGAGCAGGGCGAGGGGCGGGAGCGCCAGGGCACTCACCCAGAGGGCGGTCCAGGGGCGGTCCGAGGGGCGCCCGGACGGGTCCGCCGGCTCCTCGCCCCTCCGCGGTCTCTCCGGGGCGGCGGTCATGGGAACGTCGTCGGACATCGCGGACGTCACCCCTCCTGGGACGAGCGGGTGGGCAGCGGTTCCGGCGCCGGGCGGCCGGGCGGCGGGTCGGACCGCGGCACCGCCGTGGCGGCCCTGGTCCGGCCCGAGGTGATCGCCCACCGGGCCAGCAGGAACGAGACCGGGGTGACGAGGACGCCCGCCGCCAGCGCGGCGAGGTTCTTGTCCATCCCGAGGCCGCTCACCGCCCCGTAGAGCAGCGCTCCGGACGCCACCAGGTTGACCAGGCTGGAGAGGGGATAGCGGACGAACCCGTGCCAGGTCGGCCTCGTCCGGCAGGTGACGTAGGAGTTGAGCAGGAACGAGCACACGATGCTGACCGCGTAGCCGACGACGTGGGCGGTCAGGTACGGGATCCAGCGGTTCAGGGAGGCGTAGATCCCGAGGTAGACGGCGGTGTTCACGCAGCCGATGAGGACGAAGCTGCCGAACTGGCGGGCGGTACGGGACCGGCCGGGGGCGCCGGTCGCGGGGGCCGGGGCGGTGGTGGCCGGGGCGCCGGTCGCGGTCGCCGGGGCGGGGGGCACGGCGCGTTCGCCCGGGCCTCCGGTGAGCCGCGGGCGCGGCGGCGGGCTGTCCGGCAGTGTCCGGCAGGTCGCGTCGGTCTCCCGCACGACGTACGGCGGGCGGTGCTTCGCCTCGTGGTAGATGCGGCCCACGTACTCGCCGATGACCCCGAGCGTCACCAGCTGGATGCCGCTGAGGGCGACGACGGCGGTGAGGAGGGTGGCGTAACCAGGGGTGTCCGCGCCGTGCAGGACGACGCCCACGACCGTCCACAGGGCGTAGACCAGAGCCGAGACGAAGACCCAGAAGCCGGTGTAGATCGCGAGGCGGAGCGGCCGGTTGTTGAAGGAGAGCAGTCCGTCGATGCCGTAGTTCAGCAGCCGCTTGCTGCCCCATTTCGACCGGCCCGCCACCCGCTCGCTGTTGCGGTAGCGGAAGGTGACCGTGTCGAAGCCGATCCAGGAGAAGATCCCCTTGGAGAAGCGGTTGCTCTCGGGAAGGGACAGCACGCTCTCCACCGCTCGCCTCGACAGCAGCCGGAAGTCCCCCGAGCCGTCGATGAGCTCCACGTCCATGCAGCGGCGGACGAGCGCGTAGTAGGTGTGGCTGAGGGTGCTGCGGAGCATGCCCTCGCCCGCGCGGTCGCGGCGCGGGATGACCTGGTCGTAGCCGTGCCGGTGCAGTTCCAGCATCCGGGGGATCAGCTCGGGCGGGTGCTGGAGGTCGGCGTCCATGATCACCACGGCCGCCCCACGCGACATGCGGAGGCCGGCGAGCATGGCGGCCTCCTTGCCGAAGTTGCGGCTGAAGGCGGTGTAGTGGACCCGCGGGTCGCGCGCGGCGAGGGCGCTCAGCAGCAGGCGGGTGCGGTCCCGGCTGCCGTCGTCCACGTAACAGATCTCGAAGCTGTCCCCGAGGGGTTCCATGACGCCGACCAGGGCGGCGTGGAAGGCCTCGATCACCTCGGCCTCGTCGAAACACGGCACGACGACCGACAGCTGAAGGCCAGTCACACACCACCTCCGGACTTCGGGCCCCCCGTGGGTGCCGGGCCTCACCGGCGCGGCACCGTCGGCCTCCGGCACCGGGCCCCGGATCGCGCCACGTCCGCCCCATCTGACGACGGGCGGCGGCCTCCGTCTCTCCGTACACGCGCGGGGGCGTCTCATTCCCTCGTCCTTTCATGCGAACAGCCGACGCGGGTCGGCGGAACGCCGGGTCGCGGGCGCAAAAAAGCGCACATAACCTCGCAAAGGTGACCTCTCCTCGACTGCCACGGAGCCGGAGCACCGCCCCCGGCAGCGCCCGGCTTCCCGGCCGGTCCGCCGGGTCTCCCGCCGGGTCTCCTGCCGGGTCTCGCAGCGGCCTGCTCGCCGGGCGGCCTCTCGCCGGCCTCCTCGCCCTGCTGTCCGCCGTGTGCTGGCTGGTGCTCCCCGCCGCCGCGACCGCCCGTGCCGACGACCCCGTCGAGCTGTCCCGGGAGGGACAGGTCACCGACCGGGTCGGGGCTCTGGGCGACCGGACGGGGCAGGTGGAGGACGCGCTCGACCGGTTGTACGACGACGAGCGCGTCCAGCTCTTCGTGGTGTACGTACGTGATTTCTCCGGCCGGTCCGGACAGACGTGGAGCGACGAGACCGCCGACCGCAACGGCCTGGGCCAGGACGACGTGCTGCTCTCCGTCGCCACCCACGACCGGCAGTACGCCTACTCCGTCGACGCCGGGTCCCCGCTCACCGACGAACAGCTGCGGGAGGTGGCGGGCACCGCGATCGAACCCGCGCTGCGGGAGAACGACTGGGCGGGGGCCGCCATCGGCGCGGCCGACGGCTACGGCTCCGTGCTGGCCGGACGCCCGGTGACCGCCCCCGCCATCACCCCGGGGCCGGCCGACCCCGGAACGGACGGCTCCGGCTCCACCGCCCGCGACTTCGTCCTGCCGGTGGCCGTCGTGGTGGGCGTGGGCGCGGTCGGCGCCTACGCGTACGCCCGGCGCAGACGGCGCACGACCACCCGCACCACCCCGGCGGCCGGCGGCTGGGGCCGGGGTGCGGGAGCGGGCGGTGCGCCGGAGCCGCCGACGCCGCTGCCGGAGCTGGACGGGCAGGCCAAGGAGGTGCTGGTGGACACCGACGACGCGGTGCGCACCAGCGAGGAGGAACTCGGCTTCGCCACCGCCCAGTTCGGCGAGGAGGCGGCGAAGCCCTTCACCGTGGCGGTAGCGCGGGCCAAGGACGAGCTGACGCGGTCGTTCCGGTTGCGCCAGCAGCTCGACGACGCCTTCCCCGAGGACGACGCGACCCGCCGCCGGATGCTGGAGGAGATCCTGCGCCGGTGCGCGACCGCGAACGAAGGCCTGGACACCGTCTCCGAGGACTTCGACCGGCTGCGGGCCCTGGAACGTACCGCGCCGGAGGCCCTGGCCACCGTGGACACCGGGCGCCGCGACCTCGCCGGGCGGGTCGCGACGGCCGAGTCGGGCGTCGCCGGGCTGCGCGAGCGGTACGGGGAGGGCGCCGCCGCGCCCGTGGCGGCCGACGTCGAACAGGCGAAGGACCGGCTGGCCTTCGCGGCCTCGGCCGTGGAGCAGGCCCGTACGGCGGTCGAGGGCGGCGAGAACTCCCGGGCCGCGGTGTACATCCGGGGAGCCGAGGGCGCGGTGGGCCAGGCGGGCACGCTGCTGGACTCGGTGGACCGGCGGGCGGCGGAGCTGGGCGAGGCCGCGCGGAAGCTGCCCGCCGCGGTGACCGAGACGGAGACCGACCTCGCGGACGCGGGCGGGCTGCTCGAAGGGACCGCCGAGGGAGCGTCGACCGCCGGTCTGCGCGGCCGGATCGCCCGCGCCGAGGCCGTGCTCACCGATGTGCGGGCCGCGACGGCCGCGGGACCGTACGACCCGATCGACGCGCTGCGCCGGGTGGAGGAGGCGGACGCGGCCCTGGACGAGGCGCTGGCGGGGGCCCGGGACCAGGAGCGGGGCGAGGCGAAGGCCCGGTCCCTCCTCGATCAGGCGATGCTCACCGCCCGGTCCGCGATCGGGGCGGCGGCCGACTACATCACGACCCACCGGGGTGCGGTCGGCAGCCAGGCCCGTACCCGGCTCACGGAGGCGCAGCGGCGGTGGGAACGGGCCCGGGAGCTGACGGCCACGGACGCGCGGGGGGCGCTGGCCGAGGTGCGGCAGGCGGACGCGCTGGCCGGGCAGGCGATGAGCCTGGCCGAGCAGGATGCT
>NZ_NTGZ01000066.1 GCF_002551245.1 Streptomyces sp. rh34 | reverse complement strand
GGCGCCGTCGGGGCCGAGGACGACGGCGCCGACCGGCACATCGCCGGCCGACGCCGCCCGCTCGGCCTCGGCCAGGGCGCGGCGCATCGGTGCCTGCCAGGGGTCGCGTACGGGGTCGGGCTCGGGTACGCGTACGGGATCCGGGGCGGGCTCGGGTGAGGGGTTCGGCGGTCTGGCGGTCACCCGCGGACCCTAACGGACGGGACAGGACGGACGGGAAACACGACGGGACAGGGGGAGGGGCAGTGGGGCAGGCGTACGGGGCCGGGCTAGCGGGCCGACTCCAGGACCTCCGCCGCTCCCACGGCCTCCGCGATCTCGGAGAGTGCGTCGGTCTGCAGGGTGAGCAGCTCCTTCTCGGACATCCCGAGGTCGGTGAGGATCCCGAGCTCACCGATCGGTCCCGCCGGGACGGTGTCCGGGTCGGTGCCGTCCTCGTCCGGGTCGACGGCCGCGGGGGCGGACCGTTCCGGCTCGCCGTCCTCGGTGCCGTCGAGGTCGACGAGCTCCTCCAGGGCGGCGATCTCGTCCTCGGCCCCTGGTTCGCGGCCGAGCATTTCGTCGGTGAGCAGGATCTCCCCGTACGAGGAGCGGGCGGCGGCGGACGCGTCCGAGACGTAGATTCGGGGGTCCTCCTCACCGTCCACCCGGACGACGCCGAACCAGGCGTCCTCCTGCTCGATGTAGACCAGGACCGTGTCCTCGTCCACCGAGGCCTCCCGGGCCAGATCCGTCAGATCGGACAGGGTCTCCACATCGTCGAGCTCTGTATCGCTCGCTTCCCACCCGTCTTCGGTGCGCGCGAGCAGTGCGGCGAAGTACACCGTGACTCTCCCACTGGTCATAGGCGAATCGGTCCGGCGGGAGGGCGAACGGTGATCCGTCCGTCCTGCGCCCCGCCCAACCGGCATCGTGGCAGAAACAAGCGCCGTGCGAGACCTCTTCGACCGTTGCGTCGGCCATCAGTTCCAGGAGTGCCTGGTCGGCCGTCGCCCTGACGAGCCGATCGGCGGGGGAGTGCGCCGGTGGTACGAGGAGGATTCACCAGCGGAACGTGCGCATCCGCATCTGCTGTCGCATACGGGCCGCACGGGCCCGGCGCGGCTGTACCCGGTCGCGCAGCTGCTTGGCCTCGTGGAGCTCACGGAGGAACTGGACGCGTCGTCGGCGGCGGGCGGCGTCACTCTCCTGCGCGTCCTCGACGTCATCCGCCGCGCCCTCGGCGTCGCGCCCGTCGCGCGGCCCGCGCGAGTCCGGGTCGCGCCGGTCGCGCGAGGCCGGGTCGCGCCGCAGTTCCCCGTCAGCCATCGACACACCACCCCAGTGCTGGGTCCGTATGCCCCCACCTTCCCTCCGAACAGGTGGTTGATGCCAGCGCAGAGTGCCGGGCGGCGCGGTTACTGTTGACACATGCGGATCCACGTCGTCGACCACCCGCTGGTGGCGCACAAACTCACCACGCTGCGCGACAAGCGCACCGATTCCCCGACCTTCCGGCGGCTCGCCGACGAGCTGGTCACCCTTCTCGCGTACGAGGCCACCAGGGATGTGCGTACCGAGCAGGTCGACATCGAAACCCCGGTGACGCCCACGACCGGGGTGAAGCTCTCGCACCCCCGGCCCCTGGTCGTCCCGATCCTGCGCGCCGGTCTGGGCATGCTGGACGGCATGGTGCGGCTGCTGCCGACCGCCGAAGTGGGCTTCCTCGGCATGATCCGCAACGAGGAGACGCTCCAGGCGGAGACCTACGCGACCCGGATGCCCGAGGACCTCTCCGGCCGCCAGGTCTACGTCCTGGACCCGATGCTGGCCACCGGCGGCACCCTGGTCGCGGCCATCCGCGAGCTGATCAAGCGCGGGGCCGACGACGTCACCGCCGTCGTCCTCCTCGCGGCGCCCGAGGGCGTCGAGGTGATGGAGCGCGAGCTGGCCGGGACCCCGGTCACCGTCGTCACCGCCTCCGTCGACGAGCGGCTCAACGAGAACGGCTACATCGTGCCGGGCCTCGGGGACGCGGGCGACCGGATGTACGGCACGGCCGAATAGGGCCGGATTGGGCTGGATCGGGCCGCGCAAGGTTGGACAGCGCAGGGCAGGGCTGGGCTGGATAGGGCTGGGCCGGTCCACGATGTCGCGCCCCGTTCCGGTGTCGTACGTTTCCGTACGGTGCCGGGGCGGGGCGCCTTCGTGTGTGGCAGCAGGAGCGTGTGCGGGGTTCAGCAGGAGGCGGACGGGGCCGGGGCCGGCTTCGTCAGGGCCGCCATCGCGGCGGTGGCCTCCTGCGGGGTGCTGAACGCCTTGAACTTCGCCCCGAGGATCAGGTCGACCTCGCCCGTCTTGCGGGTGTCGGTCTTCTGCACGGTGCCCGCCAGCTGGGTGCCGAGCACCGTGAAGCTGCCGTTCGTCGCGGTCGGCGCGCCGAGCAGAACGCCCGTGCCCGGCACCTTCTTGTCGTACGCCTTCGTCGCGTTGCCCACCTCGCCGATGGCGAAACCGCGCTTCTTGAGCTCCTCGGCGGCGGACTTGGCCAGCCCGCTGCGCGTCGTCGCGTTGTAGACGTTGACCTTGATGGCGGCGGGCTTCGGCAGCGCCTTGGCCGTGACCGCCGACGGCTTCGGGGTGGGGCAGTCCCGCTTGTGGTCGGCCGCGCCGACGCTCTTGTCGCCGCCGGTGAAGACGTCGATGAGCTGCAGCGTGCCCCAGCCGGCCAGGCTGAGGGCGACGACGGCTCCGATGCCCGCGAGGACCAGCCTGCGGCGGTGCCGGGGGCGGCGCATACGGGGGTAGGCGTCGCCCGTGATGCGGTACTTTCCGCCCATGCCGGGGGGAGTGAGCATGCTCATGGACGCAGCGTAATGCGACCCGGTGATGATGCGTACAAAATGATCAACGTATGGCACCCGGATGAGTGGGAAAACACCCGAAAGGCCCGAAATGGGGCACTTGGTGGGATGTGAACCCGGGTGGGGTGTGCCGGTGCCTCACGGCGGTGCGCGCGGGCGGCCGACCGGGGGCGGTCGGCCGGGGGCGGCGTCAGCCCAGGTCGAGGACGCGGGCGTGCAGCACCTGGCGCTGCTGGAGCGCGGCCCGGACCGCCCGGTGCAGGCCGTCCTCCAGGTAGAGGTCGCCCTGCCACTTCACGACGTGGGCGAACAGGTCGCCGTAGAACGTGGAGTCCTCGGCGAGGAGGGTCTCCAGGTCCAGCTGGCCCTTGGTGGTCACGAGCTGGTCCAGGCGAACCGGACGCGGCGCGACATCCGCCCACTGGCGGGTGCTTTCCCGGCCGTGGTCGGGGTATGGCTTCCCATTTCCGATGCGCTTGAAGATCACACGGAAAGCCTACCGGGCAAGGGCCACCGGGCGCAGCCGGGGAAGCGCACCGCGATGCCGGTGCAAAGGGCGTATAGCGCCGAATAGGGCTGGATACCGGGACAGGAGTCGCCGGAGTGGGCCTGGTCCGGCATCCGTACGGATGCCGGACCAGGCCCACTGTTGGGTTCACCGTGCTTGCGGTCCGCCGCTCGCGGGGCCCGTTCCGGGCTGCCGCTCCTACTCCGCGACCCGGCCGTGACCCTCGCGCAGGCCGCCGCCGCTGCCACCGCTGCCGGGCGTGCCCGTGCCGGTGTCGGGGGTGACCGGGCGCGTCAGGGAGCGCAGGTCGTGGGCGTACGTCCCGACGGCGTTGGCGATCACGTCGATGTTGGTGTCGAAGTGGCCCATGTCGACGTTGTCGAGGTCGTCGCAGGCCGCGTGGTAGCAGGGGTCGTACGCGATCCCCGCCTCGCCGCCGAACACCTCGGCCTGGGCCGCCGTCTTGATGCCCTCCGCCCCGGTGTCCGTACCGCCGGACGGGATGCCGACGTCGATGAACGGCCCGTAGTCCGAGCGGCCGGTGAAGTCGGTACCCTCGTGCGGCTTGCCCTTGCCGTCGAGGAACTCGTTGATGTCGCGCTCCAGTTGGGCCGAGCCCTCCGGGCCGGCGCCCTCGCCGACCTCGTCGGAGTTGTCGCCGTCGAAGACGAACTGCACACCGTTCGGCGAGGCGATCATGTCGAAGTTCAGATAGAGCGCGATCTGCTCGCGCTGCTTCTCGGAGAGCGCCGCGACGTACTTCTCCGAGCCGATCAGGCCGTTCTCCTCGGCCGACCACCAGGCGAACCGCACCTTGTTGGCGGGGGTGCTCTTCGACTTCGCAAGGTCCAGGGCGACTTCGAGCAGGCCGGCCGAGCCGGAGCCGTTGTCGTTGATGCCGGGGCCCTCGGTCACCGAGTCGAGGTGGGCGCCGAGCATCACGGTCCGCGCCGTGCTGCCGCCGGGCGTCTCGGCGATGACGTTGCGGGTGGGCCGGTCCTCCTGGAGCTCGCGGATCTCGAAGGAGACCGTGACCTCGCCGCCCGCGAGGTCGGCGGCGAGCTTCTCGCCCTCCTCCTGGGTGAGGCCACCGGTCGGGATCCTGCCCGCCGCGACCTCGCCGAGCGTGCCGGACAGGGCGCCCTCGACGTTGTTGTAGATGATCGCCCCGGCCGCACCCGCTTCGGCGGCGGCCGCCTGCTTCTCGGCGAAGGAGCAGCCGCCGCGCTTGATCAGCGCGACCTTGCCGGTGAAGGTGGTGGACGCGTAGTCGGCGGCCTCGCAGCCCGTCGTCCCGTCGACGGGCACCGCGACGAGCGCCGCCGTCAGGCCGCCCACCTCGGTCGACGGCGTGTACGTCATGGCCTTGATCGTGACGTCGCGGGGCGTCGGCGTCACCACGGCGAGCTTCTCGGCCAGCGTCTCCGTGTAGGTGAAGCGGAAGTTCTCGTACGAGACCTTGTACCCGGCCCGCTGGAGCTGACGGTAGACGTACGCCGCCGAGGCGTCGTGGCCCAGCGATCCGGCGGCGCGGTGGCCGTCGGTCGAGTCGGCTATCGCCTGGAACCGCTGGAGGTGGCGGTAGGCGTCGCCCGCGGACGCGTTCCTCACCAACTCCCGTGACAGCTTGGCCGCTTCCTTGCCGGGGTCGTGCGGCGCGGGGCGTCCGGGGTGCGGGGACGCGGCCAGGAGGAGCGGTGTGGCCAGGGCGGTGGCGGCCACGACAGCCATGGCTCTGCGACGTGTTGCGTGCACAGGAGTCCTTCCGGTCTGAACGGCTGGTGCTCTGAGCCGCTCAGTACCTGAACCGTCCGCGCTCTGAGTGACTCAGGTACTGAACGGCTGAACTACTGAACGGCTGAACGAATGTGCTGCGAAAGCTAGCGAGTGGGGTGGCACCTGTGAACAGATGTGGCCGGATTTGATCGGAGGGAGGGAGGTGTCGGCCTGATTCGGCGCTTGACCGCGTCACTTCTCGGACGATGACCCGCCACCCGGCTTCTTCGCCGCCCTGGCCGCCGGCTTGCCCGCTTGGGCCGCTGCCTTGGCCTCCTGCTTGGCCTTCTGCTTGTACGCGCGTACTTCGACGAGCGAATCCGGGCCCGTGATGTCGGCGACCGACCGGTGCGATCCGGCCTCCCCGTACGGGCCCGCCGCCTCCCGCCACCCCTTCGGCCGTACGCCGAACTGCTTGCCGAGCAGCGCCAGGAAGATCCGGGCCTTCTGGGCGCCGAAGCCGGGCAGCGCGTTCAGGCGTTCCAGCAGCTCGGCACCGGTCGTCGCGTCCCGCCACACCGCGCTCGCGTCGCCGTCGTACTCCGCCACCAGGAACCGGCACAGTTGCTGCACCCGCTGGGCCATGGAGCCGGGGTAGCGGTGCAGGGCGGGTTTGGTGGTGAACAGCTCGGTGAAGGCGTCCGGGTCGTAGGCGGCGATCCGCCCCGCGTCCAGGTCGTCGGAGCCCATCCGTTCCGCGAGGGTGTACGGGCCCGTGAACGCCCACTCCATCGGGACCTGCTGGTCCAGCAGCATGCCGACCAGGGCGGCCAGCGGGCTGCGGCCGAGAAGCGCGTCGGCCTCCGGATTCTGGGCGATCCGCAGGGTGATGTCCTTGCCGCTGTCGCTCGTGGTCATGCTGCCGATCATCGCGAGCACGGCGGGCGACGGCGACCGGTACTGCGCCGATGGCCTCTCCCCTGTCGGCCGAAGGGAGTAGGGAGGCCGCGGGGGCGGCCGTGGAGTGCGGGCCCGTCCGTGCCACCGCGCTGCCCGATGAGGCAGTTCCGGATGCCCCGGCCGGGCCGGGGCGCGGGCTGGACGGCCCGGGGGCCGCGCCGTGATCGTGGAATGCCGAGGACGGTGCGGTCAGGGGAGATGAGCATGGACGCGCACGACATCGAGCAGGAACACCACGAGCACCACGGACACGGTGGACACCACGGGCGGGAACAGGCCCACGAGCGCGATGAGCAGCGCGGCGAAACCGCTGCGGAGGCGCCCGGCGAGCAGGCCCACCACGTCTTCCGGGCCGCGGCGGCGGGCCGGGCCGATGTGGTCGGGGCGGCCGGCATGGGGCTGCTCCAGCGGACGGCCGGCAACGGGGCGATCGGGGCGATGGTCCAGCGGGCCCGGTCCGGGACGGCCGCGGAACCCGCTGCCGAGCAGGCCGAGCAGGCCGAGCGGACGGGGCAGGCCGAGGAGCAGCGGTCGCCGGTGCACGACGTGGTCTCCTCCGGCGGTGCGCCCCTGGACACCGACACCCGTACGGACATGGAGAGCCGGATGGGCGCGGACTTCTCCGACGTGCGCGTCCACCACGACTCCGCCGCACACGAGTCGGCGAAGGGAGTCGGGGCGCACGCGTACACGGTGGGCAACAACGTGGTGTTCCAGCGCGACGCCTACGATCCCGGATCGCCGCAGGGCCGCACCACGCTGGCCCATGAGCTGACCCATGTGATCCAGCAGCGCAGCGGCCCGGTGGAGGGAACCGAGGCGCCGGGCGGCATCCGGGTCAGCGACCCCTCGGACCGGTTCGAGCGCGAAGCCGTCGCGAACGCGGACCGGGTGCTGTCCGATCCCGCGCCGGCGGAGGCACCGGCCGCCCCTGTGTCCGCCCCTGCCCCCGCGCCCGCCGTACAGCGGGCGGCCACGGAGGACGAGGACGAGCAACCCGCCGACGTACAGGGGTCGTTCGTGCAGCGCGCGGCGGAGAAGAAGCCGGGGGAGGAGGAAGAGGAGGAGAAGCCCCCGGCCTGAAGGAGCCCGCCCGGTCCGGGCGCGGGCTTCAGCCTGCCGGGGTGTCCGGGCGCATCGTCCCGCCCAGGAACATCGAGGACGAGCACCGCGAGGGGGCCGGGGCGCCCACCGGCTTGCCGACCCGCCTGCAGTCGATCGTCATCGTGACCTTGCTGCCTGCGGGCACCAGGATCGGGGTCACGAAGTGGTAGTCGGAGTCGCGGAAGTTCTCCAGCCCGAGGCTCAGGACGCGGGTGTCCTCGCCGGCCGTGACGGTGACCGTGCCCGCGTCGCCCTGCGGGTTCTGCACCACGATGTCGGTGAGCTGGAAGGTGTGGCCGGCCGGTACCTCCAGGGCTGTCCCGGTGTTCGAGCCGCCGCCCACCGCGTCCCGCACCCGGACCTGCGCGCTGGTCGGGGCGCCCGACGCCGTGTCACCGCCGCCGCTGCCGCCCGTGGCGGAAGGGCCCGGGGACGGAGTGGGTGTGGCCGAGCCGCCGCCCGTGCCAGCACCGGCGGAGTCGCCGCCCCCGGAGTCCGCACCGCCCGGTTCGCCCTCGTCCGGGGCCTTGCTCTTGTCGGCCGCGGCGGCCGACCGTACCGCCTCGGGCGTGACCGCCTCCCGGGCCGCGGACTTCACCGCCGGGCGCAGCAGCGCGTACCAGAGCCCCACCAGGACGAGGATCAGCAGAGCGGCGGTGAGCAGGGCTCGCGGCAGCCAGCGCGGCAGGATCGGTTCCTGCTGGTAGGAGCCGTCCACCAGCACCGGGGCCGGTGCCTCCTCGCCCTCGGGAGGCTGCGGGGCGGCGAACACCTGGAAGGCGTGCGTCACCGGCGTACCGCGCCACATCCGCTTCGCCGGGCGGACCCGCAGCTTCGCGAACTCCGCGTGCCCCGGCTCGATCCGCAGCTCGGAGGTGGCGAACACCACCCGCGCCTGCTCCGTACCGGGCTGGGCCCCGAGCCGTACGGTCACCGGGGTGTTGCCCCGGTTGTCCACGGCGAACTGGTGCCGTCCGCTCCGCGAGCCGTTCGAGCCGCGCGGGACCAGTTCGGCGGTCGTCTCGGTGAACGGCAGGACGGTCACCCGGCCCTCGGGCACCACGGTGTCGCTCCGGTCGCCGGTCGGCATCACCCGGATCCCGAACGTGCTCTCACCCGCGAGGACCGTCGCGTCGCGCGGCGGGCGCATGACCAGGGAGACGGTTCCGGAGTCGCCGGGGTACAGGGAGAGGACCGCGGGCTCCATCGCCGACCAGGCGGCGCAGGTGCCGACCACCTCGAAGTGGTATTCCTCGACGGTCCGGCCGGAGTTGAGAATCTGGAGCGGGAGGGTCGTCTCCTCGCCCGGTGCGACGGTGACGGACGACGCGTCGAGGCTTGCGGTAAGACTCATACGCGGACCGTAGGACCGGGCCGTAGGGCGGGCACCGGTCACGGAGGAACACTTTCGGGCAGATGTGATGCCCGAGACAACCTTTCCGTTTCCTGACGGGCAGGAACGGGAATCTTTAGACCGCCTCACAACGGATGGGGTGGACGAGTACAGCTGTGGAGCTTGTGCCTGCAGTGTGATGCTTCCGGCTGGTGCCCAGGGGGAGCATTCGCATGGAGCGCATCACTGTCGTTTTACGCGCGCAGGACCCGATCTCCCAGGCGGGAGTGGCCAGTCAGCTACGGGCCCGCCCCGAGGTCACCGTCGTCGACCGGGACGACGGCGAGCCGGCGCCCCAGGTCGTGGTCATGGTGGTGGACACGGTGGACGACGAGGTTCTGCGCGTCCTGCGCAACATCCAGCGCACCAGCACCTGCCGCACGGTGCTGGTGACCACGGACATCGACGAACAGAAGCTGGTGAGCGCGGCGGAGTGCGGCGTCGCGGGGGTCGTCAGGCGGTCCGAGTCGACGCCGGACCATCTGGTGCAGGTCATCGGCACGGTGGCGCGGGGCGAGGGGCATCTCCCCTCCGACCTGCTCGGACGCCTCCTCGAAGAGGTCGGCAGGCTCCAGGGTCAGGTGCTCGGTCCGCGCGGCCTGCACTTCACCGGCCTGGCCGCGCGGGAGGTGGATGTGCTGCGGCTGGTCGCCGAGGGGTACGACACCGCGGACATCGCGACGAAGCTGGCGTACTCCGAGCGCACGATCAAGAACGTGCTGCACTCGGTGATGACCCGTCTGCAACTGCGTAATCGCTCCCACGCGGTGGCGTACGCGATGCGTCAAGGCCTTATCTGACGCCGGCCTCATCTGACGGTCGGCCTTGTCCGACGGCTGGTTCGTTTGAGGGCCGCTTCACGAAGGCCGTTGCACCATCGGGCAGTTCGGCCTTCCCGCGGAAGTGACTCGTCTCTCTCCGCGCGCGGCCGGCCGGTGCGCGACGGTGGCCTCCGGGTATCCGGGCGGGGCGCGGGGAGGGGAACGCTGTGCGGTGGTGGCTTCAGCCAGGAACGGGACCGCGAAGGCGAGCGGCCGGGCTCGTTCTCCTGCTGCTGGCCGCCGGTCTCGCCCCCGCCTCGGGCGTGAGTGGCGTGGCGTCCGCCGTGCCCGTGCCGCCGGAGCCATGGGTCACTCCGGCGACGCTGGAGGAGAGGCTCGACCCGGGCGGTTCGACGGGCACGGACAAGCGGGTGCGGACCCCCGCGATCCCGCCCCGGCCGGATGTGGTCCTGCTGGTGGACGGTACGGCGAGCATGGCCGACGCGATCGCCAGTGTCCGGAGGAACCTGCCGGACATCACCGGCAAGATCCTTGCTGAGCAGCCGGACTCGCGTTTCGCGGTGGCCACGTTCGGCGATCAGGAGGGCGACGTCGACGCGGGGTTCAAGGTGCTCACCGGACTGACGGACGACCTGACGAAGGTGGACGAGGGGGTCAGGATGCTGAAGACCGACCTCGGTGGTGCGAGCCGAGGCCCCTCGGAGGACTGGATCAACGGGCTGTGGCAGATCGCCGACGGCGCGGGCGGCACAACGGTGTTCCGCGACGGCGCGAGCCCGGTCGTCGTGCTGGTGAGCGATGCCTCCAGCCACTCGCCCAGCAACGGCCACCCCATCGACGAGACGATCTTCGCGCTCCAGGACAAGGGCGTACGGGTGATCGGCGTCGATGTCGAGAGCACGATCGGCGACGGCCTCAACGGCAACGGTGACGCCGGGAACCCGAACTACGTCGAGGACCCGCCCACCACGCCGGGCCAGGCCACCCGCATCATCGAGGCCACCGGCGGCAGGCTGCTCGAAAGCATCGACGGGGACCGGGTCGCCGATGCCATCATCGACGGCTTCGACAACCTCCCCACCTCCGTCGGCTACCGCCTCGACGCCTGCGACCCGCACCTGACCGTCGCCCTCGACCCGCCCACCCGGCAACTCACCAGTGGCGAGACCGCGCACTTCGTGGAGACCGTCGATGTGTCGGAGGACGCTCCGCAGGGCACGACGCTGACCTGTACCGTGCAGTTCCTGCTCGGCACCCAGGTCCCGGGGACGGACACGGTCGGGCCGGCCGCGGTGCCCGATCCGGAGTTCCAGCAGCAGATCAGCATCGCCGTGAACGACGTCGACGTGCCCGTCGTCACCGTGGACGACCGTACGGCCAGAGCGCCGGGCGACGACGGTGCCCGCATCGACTACACGGCCACGGCGACGGACCCGCAGGACGGGGCGCTGCCGGTGACCTGCGCCCCACCGTCCGGATCGCTCTTCCCGGTCGGAACGACGACGGTCACCTGCTCGGCCACGGACTCGGCGGGCAACACGGGGGCGGACACAGCACGGTTCGAGGTCCTGGAACCCGTCGTCCCACCGGAGCCGCCTGCTCCGCCGCCGCCTCCCCCGCCTCCGGCATCCGACCTCGCGGTACGGGCCGATGTCAGCCCGGACCGTACGTACGTGGGGCGGCCCGCCACCGCCCGGTTCACGATCACCAACGCGGGCCCGGACACGGCGACCGGCGTCGTCCTCGGGACGGCCTGGCCGAGGACGGACGAGTCGAAGGACCGGAGCCTGCCCGGCCTGAACCGGTGCACGGCGGCGAGGCCCTGCACGATCCCCGCCGGGGGCCGGGTCGAGGTGACGCAGAGGGCGACGTACCGGGCGGCGGTCACCGGTGACGTACGGGCCACCGTGCGCGGCACCCTGCCCGACGGGCGGACGGCGAACAACCGGGACGTGGACCGGCTGAGGGTCCTCAGGCCCGCGCTGACGGTCACCCCGCAGGTGGCGAAGCCGGGGCAGCCGGTCCTGGCCCGGGGCAAGGACTATCCGCCGGGCGAGACCGTACGTTTCACGTGGAACATCGGCATCACCGCGGACCGGTCCGGCGTACGGGTCGGCCGGGACGGCACCTTCGAGGTGCAGGTGCTGGTCCTGCGCAAGGACACGCTGGGCCCGCGCGTCCTGAGGGCGGAGGCCCGCGATCTGCCGCGCCTGCGGAAACCGGTGCTGGTCGTGCAACACAACCTCCAGCCTCCGGACTTCGCGGGCCGGTCATGAGCGGGCTCTTCGCATCGGAGGCGGTCACCGGATGATCCATGAGGTGGATGACGTCCTGCGGGCCCTGATCCGGGCCGAGGTGCTGGAGGGCCGCCAGATCGCGGTGGTCTTCGACGCCCCGACCCGGGAGTGGGCGGCCAAGGTCAACGCCCCGATGGTCAACCTCTACCTCTACGACATCCGGGAGGACATGCGGCGGCGGGAGCGCGGCCTGCACAACGAGTACGACGAGCGCGGGGCGATCGTCGCGCGGCGCCGCCCGCCCCGCTTCTTCAAGCTGTCGTACCTGATCACGGCGTGGACGAAGCGCCCCGAGGACGAACACCGGCTGCTCTCCTCGCTGCTGGCCTGTCTGCTGCGGTACGAGGCGCTGCCGCCGGAGCGGCTTGCGGGCTCGCTGGCCGAGGTCGGGGCCGCCGTCCCGATGTCGATCGCGCTGCCGCCGCCGGAGGACCGGTCGTTCGCCGATGTGTGGAGCGCGCTCGGGGGCGAGTTGAAGCCCTCGCTGGATCTGGTGATCAGCGTTCCGGTGACGGCCTCCCCGGTCTACGAGGCGGGCCCGCCGGTGGGCGACGAGGGGCTGCGGGCGCAGTTCGGGGACGTACCCGCGCCGGTTCCCGGGGAGGGGACGGGCGCGACGGAGACCCAGCCGGGGCGGCCGGGGCTGCCGGTGTACGGGTCGCGCCCGGGCCGGCCGGTCCGGGAGCCGGCGGCGCGGGCTCCGGGCGGCGAACGGGGGCGGGCGGTGTCGTTGCGGATCACGGAGCGGCGGGGGTCGCCTCCTGAGGGGCGGGCGACGCCACCTGAGGAAGGGGACGTATGACGGCGCGGGACGCCGTCGACCCGGACCTCCGCCATCTGCTCGCCCGGGCGGCGGCTGTGGAGCGGCGCATCCGGCACGCGGTGGAGCTGCGGCGGAGCACCGATCCGGACCCGGACGACGACTTCCGGGGCCTGTACCTCACGGACGACACCATCGTGCGGCTGCTGGATGACGAGGAGGCCAGGGCGTTCCCGACGCTGGAGGGGGCGCCGGGTGGGGGTGAGCCGAGTGCTCCTCCGGCCGAGGGCGGCGCGGATTCCCGACTGGCGTGCTTCGCCCGGGAGTTCGGCCTGACTCCGCTCGACACGGAGATCCTGCTCATCGCGCTCGTACCGGATCTGGACGACCGCTTCGAGGCGTTCTACGGCTATCTGAACGACGACGTGTCCCGTCGCCGCCCGTCCACCGGGCTGGCCCTGGGCCTGTGCGGCGTGGCCCTCTCCGACCCGGCGGCCCGTGCCCGGCTGGCCGCGGGGGCGCCGCTCCGGGCCGGCGGGCTGCTCCTGGCGGAGGACCTGAACCGCCCGTTCCTGAGCCGTGCGCTGCGGGTGCCGGACCGGGTGGCCGCGCACCTGCTGGGCGACGACACCCCGGACCCGCGGCTGGCGGACCTGCTGGCCCCGTGGCAGGCCGTGCCCGGGGTGGGCGACCCGGCCCCGCTCGCCGGGGTCCTCGCCGACGGCGTCCGGCTGGCCTACCTGAGCGAGGACCAGGGCGGCGCGGGCACGGCGCTGGCCGCGTCGGCGCTGACGCGGGCGGGCCGGGGGGTCCTGGGCCTGGACCTGGCCCGGCTGGCGGAGGACCCGTCGCCCGCCGAGGCGGTGAGCGCCCTGGTCCGGGAGGCGCGCCTGACGGGGGCGGGCCTGGTCTGCGCGCCGCTGGACGCGGTGTCCAGGGAGCGCCCGGGGCTGCTCAGGCTTCTCACGGCCACCCCGGTCCCGACGGTCCTGGTGGGCCGGGCGCCCTGGGACGCGTCCTGGTCGGTCGCCCCGCCCCTGCTGCTAGACGCGCCCCGGGTGGAGCCGTCGGCGCGCGGGGCGCTGTGGCGGGACGCGTACCGGCTCCGGGAGGACGCGCCGCTTCCGGCCTCCATCGCCCCGGACCACCTGCTGGCCCCGTTCCTCCTCACCCCGGAACAGATCACCGGAGCCGCCCGCTCCGCCGCCCAGGCGGCCCGGCTGGCGGGCGGCGAGCTCACCGCGGACCACGTACGGCGGGGGGCCCGCGCCCAGAACGCGGCGGGCCTGGACCGCCTGGCCCGCCGCATCGAACCCACGGTGACCTGGGACGACCTGGTCCTTCCGCCCGACACCCACACCCAGCTCCGCGAACTCACGGCCCGCGCCCGGCACCGCGACCGGGTGCTCGGGGAGTGGGGCATGCGGCCGGGCGGCGGCCGGGGCCGGGGGGTCTCGGCGCTGTTCGCGGGCGACTCCGGCACGGGCAAGACGATGTCGGCGGAGGTGATCGCCGCGGACCTGGGGCTGGACCTGTACACGGTCGACCTGGCAACGGTGATCGACAAATACGTGGGCGAGACGGAGAAGAACCTGGAGCGGATCTTCACGGAGGCGGCGGGAGTGAACGGCGTGCTCCTCTTCGACGAGGCGGACGCGATCTTCGGCAAGCGCTCGGACGTGAAGGACGCGCACGACCGTTACGCCAACGTGGAGAGCGCCTACCTCCTCCAACGCATGGAGTCCTTCGACGGCCTGGCCATCCTCGCCACCAACCTCCGCGCCAACCTGGACGACGCCTTCACCCGCCGCCTGGACCTGGTCATCGACTTCCCGGTCCCGGACCCCGAACAACGCCTCCTCCTCTGGGACCGCTGCCTGGGCCCGACCCTCCCGCGCGGCACGGACCTGGACCTGCCCTTCTGCGCCGAGAACTTCGAGCTGGCGGGCGGCAACATCCGCTCGATCGCGGTGACTTCGGCGTACCTCGCGGCGGAGGCGGGGGGCGCGGTGACGATGGAGACGGTGATCCACGCAGTCCAGCGGGAGTACCAGAAGCTGGGGCGGCTGACGCTGGCTTCGGAGTTCGGGCCGTATTTGGGGCTGGTGACCTGAGGGCGGGAAAGGGGGCCCTGAGGGCTGGGGTCAGACCTTGACGATGCGCACGCGATCGCCGCAGAGCATGGTCAGGTCCTCGGGATCGGAGGTCAGGACCACGGCCGGCTTGGGAGCGTGGAGCGCGGTGGCGGCGACCACGGAGTCGCTGGCGTACTTGTGCCCGTGAAGGCCCGCGTCGACGAGCAGCGCCATCGCCGTACGCCCGATCTCCTCGGTGACCGGTTCCACGTTCAGCCGGGACACGGCCCAGTTGAAGCGGGCCGAGTTCACTCGCGCGTGGTGTGCCTCGACGAGGGTGAGGATGCTGGTCACGACCCGCATGTCCTCCTGCTCGGCCCCGCGCACCAGGGCCATGACCCGACGGTCGTCGGCGACCACCTTCGACAGCCCTTCGCTGTCCAGGATGAGAGTGCCCGGCCGGTTCATCAAGCCGCGCTCCCCACGCCGCCGTCGGCGTCCCCGCGCAGCAGGGCACGGGCGGCGTCGATCTCCGCCTGGCTGAAGGCTCCGTGCTCCGCCTCGTGGGCGGCGGTCAGCTCGGCGAGGTTGTCGCGCTCGATCTGCCGCTGCACGGCGGCGTCCACGTAGGCCGAGAACCCTCGCTCCCCGACGCGGGCGCGGACGGCGGCGATGTTGCCGGAGTGCAGGCTGACGGAGACGTTGGTGGTGGGGCCATCGCCAGGCCTGTAGGTGACGTCGTCGCTCATGCACCCATTCTCATACGGTCTCTAATAGAAGATAGCCAGTGCCATACCGGCTACGGCCCGGAGCTCGATGGCAGGGGAAGGGAGCGGCACCCGGCCCTCCAGCCGATCAAGCGGCGGCGAGGCGAGCCGCTCGGTAGATGATTGGTTCGGTGTCCAGTTCCTTCAGCGCGTCCCGGAACTGTTCGGTCGGCTCGGCGCCAGGGTCTTCGACGGCCCTCACCAGCCACCCATCCCCGAGCGTCTGGGACGCGTACCCAGGCAGGGCCGACAGCCGAACGCGAACCTGGTCGGTGAGCCCCTCACCGGAGACATAGGTCCACGGTCCGAACTCCTCCGGCAGGTTGGAGCCGGGCCGAAGGCGGGTGGAAGGGTAGATCTGCCCGTATCCGTCGAGGTGCCATGCCGTCAGATGCGCCATGATCGGACTGAGGCCCGCCACGAGCTGCGCTGTCAGGGAAACAGCCATCTCCCATTCCCGCTTGAGAACGTCCCCCGGCTCGTCCAGGTGGATCGTCATGAAGACGGTGCCGACGCCATCCGGCTCGAAGTCGCCGAGACTGACATGAACCCATGAGTTGAGCGCGGGGTGAGCGGGATGCGTGAGGGCGACCGTCATAGCCTCTCCCTCCCCGTTGAGGAAGCGCGTACTGCGGGCACCTTTTGGCTCGAAGCCTTCGCCGGCGAACTGGCCCAGCGCGGCAACGGCTCTGCGCAGCACCGTGCTCTCGGATGCTTTTGTCTGAAGGACCAGTTCGCTGCCTGCCGCGTACGAATCACCCATGGCCGTCACCCGCTCCATCTCACGTCGACGCCCATCCGCCTACCCAAGCTCTCTGCGTCCTCGATGACCTCACGGAACGCCGCTTGTGAGCGTTCGTCGAGGCCGCTGAACTCAGGCCACTCGATGATGTGCGTGGTGTATTTTCCGCTACCGCCTTCTATCTGACCGGTGAGCTGGGCCGTCAGCTTAGCCGTCAACTCGGCCCGGCGTTCGCTGCTGAGCTTGCCCGTCACATGTTTGTACTCGATCATGACGTGCCTTGTCTTGTCGTCGATGCGCATCTTTGCCGTGTAGTCGATGCGCTTCTGCCCGACCTTAACCTCGACGCCGGTGAGATCTTCACCTTTCCGAAGGAAGTTCACAATGGCTTCCATCTGCTTACGGATGCCCATGTTGAATGGCCGTTGCTTGTTGGCGCCTTTCTCGAGTTGGTTTGCGAGGCCATCGGGATTACCCTCGAGATCCGGTGCTCCGTCGTGTTTCAGCTTGTCCTGGTGGGTGGCGATCTCGGCGCGATAGGCCTTGATCACCTCCATGTCCGCTCGCAGGATGCCCGCCCCCCTCTGTACATTTTCGTCCGGGGTCACGTGTGTCTTCGGGAAGCTAAGCTTGTCGGCCGACCCGAACCCGCCCGCGCGTTGAATCTGTAGGAACGAGTAGCTCCCGCCGTACAGGAACGTCCCGCTGTCCGGCCGCACGTCGTAGCCGAGCAGTCCCTTCGGTACGTTGGCGACGGGTTTGCCGAGCCAAGGCTCGATGGAGTTCTTCTGCTCGAATATCTGTTTGAGTAAGTCGGCAAGCTTCTTTTGGTCGCCGGAGAGCTCCGCCTGCTCCTTGGACATCTTCTGCCTGGACGCCGCTTCCTTCTTCTCAGGGACGTGCACTGCAAGCTTCGCGATCTCGTTCGCCTGACCACCGGCGGCTGTCGCCAACTGGAGCGCTTCCTGAGCCCTCTGCTTGGTCTCGGGACTGGTCTCCTCGTCGGTGATGACGCGATTGAGATAGCTCGCAACCGGCTGTTCCGTGCTGGCGACCATCAGCGTGGCCTTGCCGCCGTCCGCCACGACGAAGAGCCGATGCCCGTGCTCGCCCGCAGAGAAATTGACAGTTTCCCAGTCTGGTTTCAGGGTGCGGCCTTCACCCGGCTGCCTTTTGTCCGGCCCTGTCTTGCTCTTATCGCCCTTGCGTTTGGTCCAGAGCGCCTTGCCCTTCTTGGCGATGAAGTCGACGATTTTGTCGATGGCTCGCGTGACCGGTCGTGACACCGACTGGAAGACCGACTTGACCTTGTTGGCCAGGCCGCCGATGCCCAGCAGGGCGGCCAGGAAGCCGATGAGCAGGGGGACGCTCGTGGCGAGGGCGGCTTCGATGAGTTTGGGGACGCCGGCCTGGCCGCCGTTGGCGATGGCGATGACCGCGTCCAGGACCGCGTTGACGAAGTCCGCGATCTGGGCGCCCTGGGTCACGATGAACGTGACGATGTCGATGATTCCCTTGACCGCGCGGACGAACGCGGAGGCGGGGTTGAGGAGGGAGACGATCCAGGTGATGCCCGCGATGAGGACGGTGGGGATCAGGTAGGTCGTCAGTTTGCTGAGGATGGTGGCCTTGAGGTCGCCCGCCTCGGCCTGGATCTCCTTGACCGCGCCGGCCGGGCCTTCGGCGGCGAGGTTCTTCGCCACCGGGACCGAGGTTTCGACCGCGCTCATCGCCTCGTCGGGGACGCCCTTACGGGTGACGCGGGTGCGGATGTTGTCCCAGGTCAGGCCCAGCATCGAGCCGATGAGCTGGATGACTCCCTTGAGGTCGAACTTCTGGGGGAGGTCCAGGCCCGCCTTGACTGCTGTGCCCAGCAGCCAGGAGACGACGCCGGTCTTGAGGTGGTCGGCGATGTTCGTGATGAAGAGGTTCAGGCCCGCGCCGACCGCACTCACCAGGTTGCCGAGGAACCCGATCGGGTCCTTGATGATCTTCATGATCGCGGAGGCGGCCTTGGCGAGGATGCCCAGGAGCAGGTTCTTCAGCTCGTTGATCGTCTTGATGGCGCCGACGATGGCGTCCTTCGCCTTGTCGATCAGACCCTTGTTGGCTTCCTGGAGCTTCTTGATCTCCTCGTCGATCTTGTCGAGGGCGGCGGTGTACTTCTGGGCCAGGTCCTGGACCAGTTGTTCCGACTTCTCGTTGACCGTGGCTTCCAGGTCGTCGAACTTGCCCGCGAAGTCCTTCGCCGCCTCCTCACCGAACTGCTTCAGGTCGGCCGGGAGTTTGTCGACCTCGGCCTTCAGCTCCGTGCGGCCCTTGGCTATGCGGGCCTTCGCCTTGCCGAGTTCGGCGCCGATGATGTCGGCGACCGAGGAGATGACCGTCTGCATGCGGGAGACGTAGAGCTTGCGGGACTCCTGGTAGAGGTCGTTCGCCTCCTTCGGCAGGCCGGCGAACTTGTCCTTGATCCAGCGGCCCTTGCCCATGAGGCCCGAGTACCGCTTGTCCTTGTACTTCTTCATCCGGCTCTTGTGGTCGGCCGTGAACGCGTCCCGCGCTGACTTCTCGCCCGACGTGAACGCCGTGTCGACCTTTTTGTCCAGGCCGGACAGGGTGTCCTCGACGTCCTTCTTCGTGCCGTCGTAGACGTGTCGGAGCTTCGCCGTGACCTCGGCGCGCTTCTTCTCGTCCTTCGACTTCGTGTCGTTCTTGCCGCCGTCCACCTGTTTGCCGGCGGTGGCCCGGGTGGAGGTGAGGCCCGCCATCGCCTGGGCCCCGGAAGCTGCCGCGTTCTCCTTGGCGGTGGAGAGCTGCTGGACCTCCGCCGCCCGCCCCTTCGCGGGGGCCTTCGCCGCGTCCGCCTCGGAGGACTTCTTCGCCGACAGCGCCTCGGTGAACTCCGGTTCGTTTCCCTTGGCCAGCTGTTCCTCGGTGACCTCGGCGTCCGCCATCGCCTTGTCGTTCTGCGCCGGGCCCTCGGAGAAGTCCGTGACGGCCGCCGGCTGCTTCTCGGGGACCGCGTCCGTGGCGGACGGTGCGCCCGGGTTGCCCGGAGCCTGGTCGGGGGAGAGCGGGGTGACGTCCTTGTCCTTGGCGGCCGAGGTGTCGGGCGGGGCCTTCGTCGCCGTGTCGATGTCCTTGGCGGAGGACTCCTTGCCGTCGGTGACCTTGCCGTCGACCTCCGCCTTGACCTGGTCCGCCTTGCCGGACTTGGCGAACTTGTCGGCCTCGTCGAGGTTCTTGGGGGCCTGGGAGTCGATCGCCTGGTTCACCGCGTCGATGAACGCCTTCTTGTCGAACTCCCCGGGCTTCGCCGCGTTCATCTTCTCGGCGTTCGCCGCCTTGCCCTGGGCCTCCTTGTCGTCCGGCGGGGCCACCGCGGCGTCCTGCGACGCCTTCGACTCACTCGCCGCAGGGGCGTGCGCGGCGAGCCGGGTCTTCTTCGCCGCCACGTCGGCCTTCACGCTGCGGAAGCGGGCCGACTGCGCCGGGGACGGCTTCACCGGCGCGGTGTACCGCTGGGCGACCAGCCGCGACACCGCCCCGTTCCCCGCCATGCGTTGCAGCCTTTGGATGGAGCGGCGGTCGGGGCGTGGGGCCGGGGCCGTGAGTGTCCGCTCCGCCGGTGGTGCGGCCGAGCGGGAGAGTTCGAGGTCCGGAGCGCCTGCGGAGGAGGAGTCGAGGGCCGGCGCGGGTACCGGCCCGTGATTCGGGGCGTACGCGGCGTCAAGTTCCGGGGTGTGTACGGCGTCGAGGCTCGGAGTGCGTACAGCGTCGAGGTCCGGGGCGCGTACGGCGTCGTGATGCGGCGGCGTGGCGGAAGGCTTCTCCGGAACCGCCTTCATCCGCCCTCCCGCCCCTCCCGCTCCCGGCGGCCAGGTGGGCCGCCCGGATGTGGTGCATGCGTGGTGGCTACCACCGTGGCGGGGAATCCGGGGACGTACGCAGCGCGCGCGGACCGCGTACGGGGCAGGGCGGGGCGGCACTCGCGGCGCGGTCGGGTTGCCTCATCGGGCAGCCCTCGATGCGCGGCGGGGCGGCCGACCGTCCGTTCCCGGTGATCGCCGCAGTGGCGAGAATGGCCCGCGTCCCACGGTCGAGCAGTGCGTCCAGGAGTGTGTCGAGGAGAGGCCCTTATGCCGTCGTACCTGTCCCCCGGCGTCTACGTCGAAGAGGTCGAGTCCGGATCCCGGCCGATCGAAGGGGTGGGCACCTCGGTCGCCGCCTTCGTCGGCTTCGCGCAGAAGGGTCCGTTCGACGAGCCGACGCTGATCACCAACTGGAGCCAGTTCGTCGCCACGTTCGGTGACTTCGTCGACGGGGCCTATCTCGCGTCCTCCGTCTACGGGTTCTTCGCCAATGGCGGCGGCGTCTGTTATGTCGTGCGGGTCGACGACGGCACGACAGCGGCTCACACCGGGGCCGACGAGGGCGACACCGGGGAAGCCGGTGAGACCGCTGAGCTGCCCGTCGGCGCGGAGGTCCCGGTCGGGCCCTACGCCGTGCGGCCCCGGCCGGGTGTGAGCGGCGAGATCAGCGTGGAGGTCGCCCCGGTGGAGGGTGACGACCCGCCCGCCGACGTCTTCCGGTTCCTCGTGAAGCGCGACGGCCAGGTCGTGGAGACGTACCCCTCCGTCACCACCAAGCGCAGCAAGGACAACGTCGCCACCCGCGTGAACGCCAAGTCCGAGCTGATCGAGGTACGGGAGTCGGGGCGCGGCGCCGCACCCGCCCCGCCCGCGCCGCAGACGGTGATCCTCGCCCCGGCCGCCCCCGCCGCCGGCAGCTCCGGTGCGATGGCCCCCGAGGTGTACGTCGGCGACGCCGACCGCCGTACGGGGCTCGGCGGCCTCGAAGCGGTCGACGAGGTCACCATGATCGCCGTGCCCGACCTGATGAGCGCGTACGAACGCGGGCTGCTGGACCTGGAGTCGGTCATCGCCGTCCAGCAGGGGCTGATCTCCCACTGCGAGCTGATGGGCGACCGGGTGGCCATCCTCGACCCGCCGCCCGGCCTCACCCCGCAGCAGATCCGCGGCTGGCGCACCGGGCAGGCCAACTTCGACTCCAAGTACGCCACGCTCTACTACCCGTGGATCAGCGTCGCCGACCCCGCGTCCGGCCGCGCCACCCTCGTACCGCCCAGCGGCCACATCGCCGGGGTCTGGGCGCGCAACGACGACACCCGCGGGGTGCACAAGGCCCCGGCGAACGAGGTCGTCCGGGGAGCCGTGGCGCTGGCGACCCAGCTCACCAAGGGCGAGCACGACCTCCTCAACCCGATCGGGCTGAACTGCATCCGCGCCTTCCCCGGCCGGGGCATCCGGGTGTGGGGCGCACGGACGCTGGCCTCCGACCCCGCCTGGCGGTATCTGAACGTCCGGCGGCTCTTCAACTACCTGGAGGAGTCGATCCTCTCCGGTACGCAGTGGGTCGTCTTCGAGCCGAACGACGACGCCCTGTGGGCCCGTGTCCGGCGCACCGTCTCGGCGTTCCTCGTCAACGAGTGGCGCAAGGGGTCGCTGTTCGGGCTGACCCCCGAGGAGGCGTTCTACGTGAAGTGCGACCGCGAGACGAACCCGCCGGAGAGCATCGACGCCGGGCAGGTCATCTGCGAGATCGGGGTCGCCCCCGTCAAACCGGCCGAGTTCGTGGTGTTCCGGCTCTCCCAGCTGACCGGCGGCAGCGGTGGTGTCGATGAATGACCGGCCGCCGCACCCCATTGGTCGCTGACAGCCCGTTCCTGAGCCCGGCGTAAGGAGTCTGCTGTGCCACTTCCCGATCTCGACAGTTCCGTCGGGCATTCCTTCGGCCTCGAATTCGACAGCGTCATCATCAAGCAGATCACCGAGGTCAGCGGTCTGAAGATGGAGCAGGACGTCATCGAGCTGAAGCAGAACACCTTCGACGGCAAGTACGCCATCAAGAAGCTGCCCGGCCGCCCCAAGGCGGGCGAGGTCACCGTGACGCGCGGGCTCACCGAGGACAACAGCTTCGAACGGTGGATCAAGGACTCGCGGTTCGGCCGCATGACGAACGCCCGCCGCAACGGCGCCGTCATCGTCTACGACTACGAGGGCCTGCCGATCAAGCGCTACAAGCTCATCAACGCCTGGCCGAAGTCCTTGGAGATCGGCACCCTCAAGGCCGGTGACACCTCGGTGCTGACCGAGAAGCTGGCGATCACCTACGAGGCGATGGAACTCGACTGATGCGCCGCTCGGTCCAGTTCCAGAGTCCGGAGCAGGTCGACGCCGGGGCGGGGACGCGGAGCGGCTCCGCGCGTCAACAGGAGTCGTTGCGCACGGAGTTCGGGTTCGAACTGCCCCGTGGCTACGTCGACGAGTCGGGCGCGGTCCACCGCACCGGCGTGATGCGCCTCGCCACCGCACGCGACGAACTCGTCCCCCTGCGGGACGACCGGGTCAGGGAGAACTCGGCCTATCTGTCCGTCGTCCTCATCTCCCGGGTCGTGACGCGCATCGGCACGGTCGAGGACATCCACCCCGGCGTCATCGAGGATCTGTTCGCCTCCGACCTGGCCTTCCTCCAGGACTTCTACCGCCGGATCAACGCCGAGGGCCACACCCGCGCCGCCGTCACCTGCCCGTCCTGCGACGAGGAGTTCGCGGTGAATCTCGCCGGTGGCCGCCTGGGGGAATCGTGACGTACGCGGCCGACCTGCTCTACGAGGAGGTCGCGTACCTCGCCTACCACTTCCACTGGCCGCTGGACGACCTGCTGGACCTGGAACATCCGGAACGCCTGAAGTTCGTCGCGCAGGTCGCCCGTCTCAACGGGCACTGAGGCCCTGGCCGACGGCCGGGCCGGGCACACCGTGCAGGGGAGGACGAGGAGCTCATGGGGTTGATGTCCTGGCTGTGGGGCGGCCGCGGCGGTGCCGCCCGCTCCGGCGATGCGCCCGCCCCCGTCCCCGCCCCCGCGCCGGCGGCCGATCGTGGCGAACGGGTTGACGTGAGCCGGTTGGAGCCGCTTCAGCGGATGGTTTCCGGGCAGCGACTGACGGTGGGACCGGCGGAGTTCGAGGCGTCGCTCACCACCCGCCAGGACACCGCGCTCGGGACCCCGCTCGGGCATCTGGTGAGCCCTGACGCTCCGGCCGGGCTTCTGCGCGGGGTCGGGGTCGCGGAATCAGCCCCGTCGCCGTCGCCGTCGCCGTCGGTCGCGGCTCAGCGGTCCGTGGACATGCCGTTGCGGGGGCCGGTGACCCACCTCGGCCGGCCGGCCGGGCCCGAGGCCGTATCGGGAATGGTGTCCGCGCCACCGGTATCCGCGCCTGTATCCGTACCCGTACAGCGTCTGTACGGCGGTGAGAACTCGGCCATGACGTCCTCCGCCGGGGAGGAGTTGCCCGTACGGCGTCTGCTGGGGGAGCGGCCCTTCGTGGCGGAGCCCACGCCCCCGGCCCCGTCGTCCGATCCTCCGGCCGCCCCGGCCTCCGGCAGCGTCGGCGTTCAGCGGGCCGCGACGCCTCCGGCGGGGGAGCGGCCCCGGCGGGCTCCCGGGCTCGGTGCGCCGCCTGTCTCTTATACACATCTAGATGTGTATAAGAGACAGGGGGAGCGGCCCCGGCGGGCTCCCGGGCTCGGTGCGCCGCTGCCCGGTCTGCCGCCGACCGCTCAGCGTCGGGCCGCCTCCGCCCCGGATGATTCCGGGGGCCGGGTTCCGCCTGCTGCCCCACCTGCCCAGGACCTTTCCGCCGACGGCCGGGCAGGGGATGCCGACGGGCCCGTCGCCCCCTTGCTCGCTGAGGATCGGTTGGTGGGGGAGGCGGTCCCGAGCCGTCCTGATGACCTTGCGGCGGGCGCGCCTGCTCCTGGGGGCGTTGCGGGCGGTGTGGGTGGTGTGGGTGACGCCGGAGGTACCGGGCGTATCGCCGGGTCTGCCGGGGATATCGGAAGCTCCGTCCAGCGGTCGGTCGGCCCGCCTGCCCTCTCCGGCCCGTACCCCGCCCCGTCCGCCCCTGCTGACGGCGGGCCCGTCGCCCCCCTCCTGGGCGACCGGCCCCTGGTCCCGCGGAACGTCGACGTGCAGCGTGCCGCGGAGCCGCGTTCCGGGCCCGCCGGGGTGTCCGCGCCGGATCCGGGCGGCTCCGCCTCGCCCCCCGAGGGCGTACCGGTCCGGTGGGCCGGGGCCGGGGCCGGGGCGGGGGACGGGGGGCCGACGAGCGGTCCCGGTGTCTCCGTGGGGCCCGCGCCCCCGTTGACCGCCCCGGCGGGTCCGCCCTCCGCACCCTCGGCGTCCCTTCAGCGGCGGGCAGCCGGAGGGCCTCCCGTGCCGGCCTCGGTGGCGCGTTCCCTGCCGGGTTCCGGCCGTGCGCGTCGGCTGCCCTCGGCCGGTGCCGTGGCGGTGGCGGCCGGGGTGGCGCAGCGGATGGCGGACGGCAGCGTCGTCTTCGGGGGCGCGCCGGTCTCGGGCACCTCGCGGCCGGTCGTCCAGCGGGACTCCGAGGCCGACGAGGTCGTCGAGGAACCGCCGCCGCCCGAGCCCGACCCCGTAACGGAACCGGAGGAGGACGGCGTGGAGCCCGAGTCCGGTCCCGTAACGGAGGCGGGGGGCGGAGCCGGGGCCGCCCCGAAGGACGGCAAGGGGGCTCCCGCCGTCACGGACGAGCTGGTCCGGGCCCTGTACGCCCCGCTGAGCCGGCTCCTGAAGAACGACCTCCGGCTGGAACGCGAACGCGCCGGTCATCTCATCAACACCCGCCACTGACCGCCTGAACGCTCCACTCCCCGACCGCTCCATTCCTCGACCGCTCCACTCCCCGACCGCTCAACTGCCCGACCGCTCGACCGAACTGAGAGGTACGTGCCATGGCCACCGCCCAGGACAGCGACCCCGCCGTCAGCGTCTGCTTCGTCGTGACCATCGACGACATCGAACTCGGGTCGTTCAACACGTGCGAGGGCCTCGGCTGCGAAGTGGTCCTCGAAACGCGCGAGGAGGGCGGCAACAACGGGCATCTGTGGCAGCTGCCGACCCGGCTGAAGTACAGCAACGTGAAGCTGTCGCGGCCGCTCACCCGGGAGACGGAGAAGGTGGCGCGCTGGTTCGCCACGATGACCACCGGGTTCAGCCGCAAGACCGCGCACATCGAGGCACGGACCGGCGACGGGCAGAAGGTCGCCCAGTGGGGCCTGCTGGAGGTCGTGCCCGTGCGGTGGACCGGGCCGAGGTTCACGCCCGAGTCGCCCAAGGTCGCGATGGAGACCATCGAGATCGCCCACCACGGTTACGTGATGGAGGGCTGAGGACGATGAGCGGTTCGGGTCCCATCGCGTTCAGCGCGGCCGGTACGTCGGGGGTGGCCTCGGCGGCGAAGGGCGGTTCGGCGCGGCCCAAGCTGGAGCACGCCTACCTGGAGCTGCGGACCCCGCCGACCGGGGGCGGGCTGACGCCAGGCGGGCCGTGCGGGCGGATCGACTTCCAGTTCAACCCCAAGGAGCTGAGCCTGACCAAGGCGGCTTCCTGGAAGCGGAGTCCGGCGAAGGGGGCGAAGAGTTCGGGCCCGCCGGAGTACCAGGGCTCCCAGCCCAGCAAGCTCACCGTCGAGATGTTCTTCGACGCCAGCGACACCCAGGACACCCGGGTCGTCACCTCGGTGGAGCAGCTCTTCGCGTGCTGCGTGCCGACGGACGAGACCCGGCAGCAGCAGCGGTCGTCCCCGCCGTGGGTCGTCTTCCACTGGGGCGGGCTGACGGGCTTTCCCGGTTACGTGAGCCAAGTCGCGGCCAAGTACACGCTGTTCACGACCTCGGGCGTGCCGATCCGGGCGGTCTGCCAGGTCACGATGGAGGAGATCAGCGGCGAGACGCCCGGCCAGAACCCGACCTCGGGCGCGCTGGCCGCCCGGCGCGTCCACCGCGTCGGCTCGGGCGACTCGCTCCCCTCGCTCGCCCACCGGGAGTACGGGGACCCCGGGGCCTGGCGGGTGATCGCCGAGGCGAACGGGATCGACGACCCGATGCGGCTCGCCCCCGGCACCCAGCTCCTGCTGCCCGCCCTGGACGAGCTGGCCCGGCTCAGGGACAAGGGCGGGCGCGGGGACTCCTCGGACCGGGACGCCGCCAGGGCCGCCCGGGGCAGGGGGCGGGGCTGATGGCGCAGCAGGGGGTTTCCACGGCGCTGACGGTGGAGTTCGGCGGTACGCCGCTGCCCGCGAAGTTCGTCAACACGCTGGTCGAGGGCTATGTCGACGACAGCCGTACGCTCCCCGACCTGTTCCTGCTGCGGTTCCGGGACCCCGACCGGGTGCTGCTGGAGCAGGCCGGGCTGAAGATCGGCACCGAGGCGCGGCTGCTGGCCCGCGCGGGCGGCGACACCGCCCCGAAGCCGCTGCTGGAGGGGGTCGTCACCGCGCTGGAGGTGGAGCTCGACGAGTCCGGCACGTTCACCGTCGTCCGGGGGCTCGACGAGTCGCACCGGCTGTTCCGGGGCCGCCGGGTGGCCAGCTACCAGAACATGACCCTCGCCGACATCTGCGGCCAGGTCGCCCAGCGCGCCGGGCTGAAGCCGGGCCCGGTCGACATCGCCGGACCCGTACTGGAACACATCGCCCAGCCCAACATCACCGACTGGGAGTTCGTGCGCGGCCTCGCGGAGGAGGCGGGCGCGCAGGCGTACGTACGGGAGGGGCAGCTCCACATCACGAAGCCGGCGGAGGCGGGCGGCGCGCCCGACGCCTCGGCGCGCGCCGACCGCGATCCGCTCGCCCTGGAGCTGGGCAGCAACCTGCTGCGCTGCCGGGCCGGGGTGTCGGCCGCCGAGCAGGTCTCCGAGGTGGAGGTGCGCGGCTGGGACGTCCGGGCGAAGCAGCCGCTGGTGGGCCGGGCCCCGGCGGGCTCGTCCCCGACGCTGGAGCTGGGGGTGACGGCTGCGGAGGTGTCGGCCCCGTTCGGCGAGGCCCGGTTCGTGGTGACCGACGCGGCGTACGGGGCGCAGGCCCAGGTCGACCAGGCGGCGAAGGCGCTGGCGGAGCGGATCGCCGGGTCGTTCGCGGAGCTGGAGGCGGTGATCCGGGGGAATCCGGAGGTGCGGGCGGGCAGTGCGGTGGCGCTGAACGCGGTGGGCGCGCCGTTCGAGGGCCGGTACACGGTGACGACCTCGCGCCATGTCTTCGACGCCGTACGCGGGTACGAGACCTGGATCACCGTGTCGGGGCAGCAGGAGCGGTCGCTGTACGGGCTGACCAACTCCGGCGGCGGCGCTGGTGGTTCGCGATGCGCGGGGCTGGTCAGCGGGACGGTGACGGACACGCAGGATCCGGAGGGCTCGGGGCGGGTCAAGGTGCGGTTCCCGTGGCTGTCCGACGAGTACGCGAGCGACTGGGCGCGCACGGCGCAGTCCGGCGGTACGGGGGGCGGCGAGGCGTTCATCCCCGAGGTCGGCGACGAGGTGCTGGTCGGTTTCGAGCACGGGCATCTGGACCGGCCGTACGTCCTGGCGGGTCTGTACAACGGGCAGGACCGGCCGGGGGGCGGGGCCGGGGGCGCCGGCGGGAGCCCATCCGCCGGTGCCCCTGGTGCTCCCGCTGCTCCTGGCGCCCCCGGTGCGGCTGGCGCCCCGGGCACCCCTGGCGCTCCCGGCGCTCCCGGCGCTTCCGGTGCTGCGGGCGGCGGGGACGAACTCGTCGATCCCACCACCGGTGCGGTGAACCGCCGCGCCTTCGCGTCGAAGAGCGGGAACCAGCTGGAACTGCTGGACGCGGCGAACGGCCCGCAGGGCGTCCGGCTCCGTACCGGTGACGGCAAGCTCACGATCGACCTCGACCGCAAGGGCACCGCCATCGTCATCGGCAGCGACGGCAGCGTGACCATCGAGGCCAAGGAGCAGGTCTCGATCCGGGCGGCCGACGGTGTCGCCCTGGACGCCGGACGCGGGGCTCTCGAACTGACCGGTGAGAGCGTCACGTTGACCGCGCGCAAAGGCGTGTCCGTGGAGGGCGGCACCGGGAAGGTCGGCATCGCGGCACAGGGCCCGGTGGAGGTGCGGGGCGGTGAGGTCACGGTCGACGGCAGCCGTAGTGCGGAGATCAAGAGCGGCGGCTCGGTGAAGGTCAACGCGCCCATGGTCAAGCTCAATTGACGGTACGTCATGTTTCACGCGCGGGAGGAGTGTACAGCATGTCCGACGCAACAGCCGCTCTGGCAGCCCGGGTCGGCGACCCCACGGGCCACCCCGGCACGGTCGGGCCGCCCGGAGTCCTGTCCGTGCTCATCGGCGGGAAGCCCGCCGCCACCGTCGGGACCGCCCACCTGTGCTCCTCGCCCGCGGCCCATCCGCCGACCGTCCTCGCGCCGCCCGGCAGCTCGACGGTGTTCATCGGCGGGCAGCCGGCCGCCCGCGTCGGGGACCTGGCGGGCTGCGGCTCCCCGGTGCTCTCCGGCTGCCCGACCGTACTGATCGGCGGGTGAACGGGACCCATGGGACAGCAGTTCATCGGCGCGGGCTGGGCGTTCCCGCCACGCACGGACGCCACCGGGTCCATCGCGCTGGTGCGCGGCGAGCACGAGCTGGAGGAGTCGATCCGGCTGATCCTGGCGACCTCGCCGGGGGAGCGGCCCATGCGGCCGGAGTTCGGATGCGCGGTCAACGACTACGTGTTCGCCCCGGCGGACGCGGGGACCGCCGGGCAGCTCGCGTACGAGGTGCGGCTCGCGCTGGAGCGGTGGGAGCCCCGGATCGAGGTCACCGAGGTCGTCGTCCGGTTCGACGAGGCGGACAACGGCGTCCTCTACATCGACATCGGCTACACCGTGCGCGGCGCGAACGACCCCCGCAACCTCGTCTTCCCGTTCTACGTGATCCCGCAGCACGCCGAGTCCACCGAGGCATCGGCCGACGACGAGGAGGCGGGCGCGTGACGTCGCGCAGTCCGTACGACGGAGGAGGCGGGCGCGTGACCCTGCCCTGCCCGCACGAAGGCCCGCCCGAAGGCCCGCGCAACGAGGAGGCGAGGGCGTGACCCTGCCCAGCCCGCATCTGGACGACCGCACCTTCCAGGGCCTGGTCGACGAGGCGAAACGCCTGGTGCAGCAGCGCTGCCCGGAGTGGACCGACCACAACGTCTCCGACCCCGGCGTGACGCTGATCGAGGCGTTCGCGACCATGGTCGACCAGCTCGTCTACCGCGTGAACCGGGTCCCGGAGAAGAGCTATCTGACCTTCCTCGACCTCATCGGGGTTCAGCTCCACCCGCCGACCGCCGCCCACACCGAGGTGACGTTCCGGCTCTCCGCCCCCCGGCCCGAACCGGTGCTGGTGCGGGCCGGCACGGAGGTCGCCACCGTCCGTACGGAGACGGAGGAGGCGGTCGTCTTCACCACCTCCGAGCCGCTCTCCATCGTGCCGTGCGCCTTCGCCCACCTGGCCACCTGGCCCTCGCCCGGGGAAGCCGTCGACCGGACCGAGGAGCTGACGCTCGGCCGGGACGTGCCCGTATTCGGTGCGACGCCCGCCCCCGGCGACTGCCTGTACGTCGGCCTGTCGGCCGCCGTGCCCGCAGGCGTGCTGGCGCTCCGGCTGGACTGCACGGTGGACGGCGTCGGGGTCGACCCGGATCGGCCGCCGATCCTCTGGGAGGCCTGGGACGGGGCGAGTTGGGCGCCCTGCGAGGTGGAGAAGGACGACACCGGCGGGTTCAACCGGTCCGGCGAGCTGATTCTCCACCTGCCGAGAACGCATGTACCGGCCGCCGTCGTCCGCCGCACCGGGGGCTGGCTGCGCTGCCGGCTGATCGAGGCGGAGCCGGGCCGGCCGACGTACATGGCCCCGCCCGTCGTACGCGGCATCACCGCCTTCACCATCGGCGCGACCGTCGCCGCCGAACACGCCGAGACCGTCACCGACGAGGTGCTGGGCCAGGCGGAGGGCGTCCCCGGACAGGTGTTCCGGCTGGCCAGGCCGCCGGTGGTGCCGGGAGAGTTCGTGGTCGAGGTGACGGACCCGGCCGCCGCCGACACCGCGAGCGGAGGCTCGGACGTCACCCGCTGGACCCGGGTCGACGACTTCGCGCACTCCGACGCCGAGGACCGGCACGTCACGCTCGACCCGAACGCGGGACGCGTCGAGTTCGGCCCCGCCGTACGCGAACGGGACGGCTCCGTACGCCATTACGGCCGCGTCCCGGTCAAGGGCGCCACCGTCCGGGTCCGCTCCTACCGCAGGGGCGGCGGGCTGCGCGGCAACGTCGCCCGCTCCACGCTCCGCGTTCTGCGCAGCGCGATCCCGTACGTCGCCCGGGTCGAGAACCGCCGGCCGGCGCTCGGGGGCGTGGACGGTGAGAGCGTCGACAGCGCCCGGGTGCGCGGGCCCATGACGCTGCGCACCCTGCACCGGGCGGTCGTCCCGCACGACTACGAACTCCTCGCCCGGGAGATCGCCCCGGACGCGGCCCGGGTCCACTGCATCCGGGCCGGTACGCAGGACAGTGCGGAGGCTTCCGACGCGGGTGGGGTGCGGCTGCTCGTCGTCCCCGCCGGGCGCAGCGACGAGCAGGGCCGGATCGGGTTCGACGAGCTGATCCCGCCCGCGAACATGCTCGCCCTGATCGCCGGACACCTGGACGCCCGGCGGCCGATCGGGGCCCGGCTGGTCGTCGAGCCGCCGTTCTACCAGGGCGTCACCGTCGTCGCCCTGGTCCAGGCGGAGCGCGGGGCGGTCGCGGAGAAGGTCCGTGAGAGCGCGCTGGCCGCGCTGTACGGGTACTTCAACCCGCTCACCGGCGGGCCGGCCGGGGACGGCTGGCCGTTCGGCAGGCCCGTCCAGTCGGGGGAGGCGTTCGCCGTGCTCCAGCGCGTGCCGGGGGTCGACCTGGTGGAGGACGTCCGGCTGTACCGGGCCGACCCGGTCACCGGCGAACGCACCGACGCCACCGCGAAGATCGCGCTGGACCCGCACGCGCTGGTCTTCAGTTACGAGCACCAGCTCCGGGTGAGGGGGGCCTGAACCGATGCGCAGCGGAATCCCGGGGCTGCCGACCCCGCACCCCCTGATCGACCGGCTCCCCGCCGTCTACCTGGAACAGGACTTCCTCCAGCGCTTCCTGGCCGCCCTGGACGACGTCCTCGCCCCCGTTCTCCTCTCCATCGACAACCTGCCCGCCCACCTGGACCCGCGCAGCGCCCCCGACGACTTCCTCGACTGGCTGGCCCAGTGGGTGGCCGCCGACCTCCACGAGGGCAGCCCGCCGGAGCGGCGCCGGGCGGCGGTGCGCGGCGCGGTCG
>NZ_NTGZ01000065.1 GCF_002551245.1 Streptomyces sp. rh34 | reverse complement strand
AGATGTGTATAAGAGACAGCCGCTGGGCCGCCGGTTCCGCCGCGACGGCGGCCGGGGCGAGGGCGATCGCGGCGCAGGCGGTGGCGGTGACGGCGGCACCGATGGCTGACACACGTCGGATGATGGTCATGTCGTTCCCCGATTTCTCGAACGGTCACTGCGCGACGCCTGGTCGGGCGCCCGGATCCTCACCCACCGGAGTGGTGTGAGTCACACAACGTCAGACAGGCCGAAGGGCACGGCAGTTGTGCTCGGAGAAGCCTGTTACGAAGTCATGACACAGGCGGACAAGATCACCTTTTCCGGCCCGGCGGCCGACGGCCGACGGCCTACGTCTTATGCCTGCTGCCTGCTGCCCGGTGCCCGGTGCCCGGTGAGCTTCGACCGGGCCCGGGTCGCGGGCGGGATCAGCCGACGATGTTGTACAGGTCGAACTGCTCCCAGGAGCCGGTGACGTCGGCGGAGCGGGCGCGCAGCGTGTACTGGAGCGGACCCGTGTAGCTGTTCTCCATCGCGACGAAGAGGTTGTTCAGGGTGGACCGGAGTGCGTAGAGGTTCAGGTCCTCGTTGTGGTAGATCACGAACCGCTCCCAGCCGCCCGCCGTCGTCGAGCGGGCCCGCAGCACGTTCTGCGCCTGGCCGGTGAAGTTCTTTTCGACCGCCACGTAGCGGTTGTTCGCGAGGGACTTGAGGGCAAAGGTGTCGCCGGCCTCGTCCCACTCGAATGCGAAGCTCTCCCACGCGCCGAAGACATGGGTGGAGCGGGCGCGCAGTGCGCCGGTGTGGGGCGCGGCGTAATTCACCTCGGTGGTCGTGAACTGCCCGTTGCGCACCGACTTGATGGCCACGGGGCCGGACTCGTCGGCCGGGGTGGAGGCGCTTCTGCCGGAGGCGGACAGGGACTTCTGTCTGTCGGAGGCACCGGTGATGCGCGCCAGGTCGGCCTCGTCCACCTTCTCCCAGCCTGCGGGGACGCCGGTTGCGGAGACTCCGCTCGCGGAGGCGCCGGCCGCGCGGTCGTTGTGGGGGGCGGCTCCGGCCGCCGGGGCGGCCAGGGCGGAGGCGGTCAGCAGGGCGCTCAGGGAAAGGAGGGCGGAGGTCATGCGTCGCACAGGTCTTCCTCGCTTTTCATTGCCACGGATCCCGGAGTCCGGAATGCGCGGAGAGTGGAGAGAAAGGGTCCGGCCGTCGCTCGATCGCTCGTACGCCCGGAACCTCGAAGTGGCCTCAGGGTAAGGGCATTTCGAGAACCCCGGCAAAGGATTTCAGGGTGGCTCGGGAATTCCGGAGACGGTCGCGCCGAATATGTTATTCCGCTGCTTTCCGTTAAGAAATGCGACCCGCTCCGTCTTTGTCGCGGACACTTCGCGCCCCCGGTCGCAGCGTGCTGCGGTGGGCCCGGTTGACGGCCATCAGGGCGTCCAGGGCGTCCCGGGTGGAGCGGAGGTCGTCGATGTGCGCGGAGAGCCGCTCCCGCTCCAGCCCCATCCGCTCCATCGCCGCGTCGGAGGTCTCCTCGCTGGGAGCCTCGACGCAGGGCAGCAGCTCCATGATGGTGCGGCTGGACAGGCCGGCGGCGTAGAGCCGCTGGATGAAACGGACCCGCTCGACCTCGGCGTGCGTGTAGTGCCGCTGGCCGCTCGGGCTGCGGCTGCTGGTGAGGAGCCGCTGCTCCTCGTAGTAGCGCAGGGACCGGACGCTGGCCCCCGTGACGGCCGAGAGTTCTCCGATGCGCATGGTGTGGCCCCTCCGCTCCCCGCCGAGAGGGGCGCCGTACGGGCTTGCCCCTCACATTGATGTCAGGTTTTAGCGTAGCGCCGTACCCGGTTCACGGGTGCTTCGGAGCTGATGGAGCCAGGAGATTCGCGCTATGAACCAGAGCCTTTTCGACAGCTACCGCCTCGGTGACCTGCGGCTGCCCAACCGGGTGGTGATGGCGCCGATGTCCCGCGTCCGGGCCGCCGCCGGAGGGCTGGCGACGTCGTCGATGGCCACGTACTACGCGCAGCGGGCGACCGCCGGGCTCATCGTGAGCGAGGGGGTGCAGCCGAGCCTCGTCGGGCAGTCGAACCCCGGTACGCCGGGTCTCCACACCGATGAGCAGGTCGCCTCGTGGCGGCCGGTGACCGCCGCGGTGCACGCCAACGGCGGCCGGATCTTCGCCCAGATCATGCACGGCGGCCGGGTCTCGCACCCGGACACCACCGGCCTGCGGCCGGTCGGGCCCTCCGCCGTCGCGGCGACCGGCGAGGTGTTCACCCCGACGGGCCCGCAGCCCGTGCCGGTGCCGCGCGCCCTGGAGACGGCCGAGGTGCCCGAGCACGTCGAGTCGTACGCGTCGGCTGCCCGCCGAGCCGTCGACGCCGGGTTCGACGGCGTCGAACTCCACGGTGCCAACGGTTATCTGATCTCCCAGTTCCTCTCCTCGAACGCCAACCTCCGGACCGACCGGTACGGCGGTTCCCTCGCCAACCGGGTGCGGTTCGCCGTTGACGCGATGGCGGCGACCGTCGACGCGGTGGGCCCGGCCAGGACCGGCATCCGGCTCTCGCCGGGCGGGGCGTTCTGGGGCGTCGAGGAGCGGGACGTACCCGAGCTCTACACCGTACTGCTGCGGGAGTTGGCGCGTCTGGAGCCGGCCTACGTGCACCTGGAGGCGACGGCCGACGAGGACGTGCTGGTCGCCCTGCGCCGGGCGTGGCCCGGAACGCTGATCATGAACCCGGTGCTGCCGATGGGGCCCAAGCGCGCCGACCGTTCGGACGCTGACCGCTGGCTCGGGCTGGGCGCCGATCTCATCAGCTTCGGCCGGGCCTTCATCGCCAACCCGGACCTGGTCGAGCGGATGCGCGCCGGGCTGCCGATCGCTCCGGAGGAGGAGGCGACGTACTTCCAGGGAGGTGACACGGGGTACGTCACCTACGCCTCGTACCAGCACGCGAGCTGAGCCGGGAGCGGGGCCGGGGGGCCGCCTCCGGCGCGGGCGGGGGCGCCCGCCCCCTTCCTGAGGTGACGTGTACCCGTCAGAATCCAAGGGCCCAGGGGGTCAGGCGCCCCCTACCCCCACGGCCCTTGGAGGCACCCCGGATGTCCAGCCCCAGCCCCGCACGCACGTCCGAGCCCCTGCCCGGTCCCCTGTCCCGGCCCTCCCGCAGAGGCTTCCTGGCCGGTGCCCTCGCCGTCTCCGCCACCGCGCTGATCGGCGCGGCGCCGGCCGTCGCCGCCACGCGGGAGGCAGTGCGCGGAACGTGGGACTGGATGGCCGCCCTGCCCGACGGCACCGCGCTCAGGCGGCTCACGATCCCGGGCACGCACGACTCGGGGGCCCGGTTCGGCGGCCCCTGGTCGGAGTGCCAGAACACCACGATCGCCCAGCAGTTGGAGAGCGGGATACGTTTCCTCGACGTACGGTGCCGGATCACCGGGGGCTCGTTCGCGATCCACCACGGAGCCGCGTTCCAGAACCTGATGTTCGGCGACGTCCTCGTCGCCTGCCGGGACTTCCTGGCGGCGCGGCCGACCGAGACCGTGCTGATGCGGGTCAAGCAGGAGTACTCCTCGGAGAGCGACGCCGCGTTCCGGGCGGTCTTCGACGACTACCTGGACGTACGCGGCTGGCGGTCCCTGTTCCGCCTCGACCCCACCCTGCCCGACCTCGGCGGAGCCCGGGGCAAGGTGGTGCTGCTCGCGGACAACGGAGGGCTGCCCGGGGTGCGGTACGGAGACCAGGCCCTCTTCGACATCCAGGACGACTACATGGCGGAGCCGTTCGCCAAGTACCCGAAGATCGAGGCCCAGTTCCGCAAGGCGGCCCAGCAGCCGGGCAAGTTCTACATGAACTACGTCTCCACCGCCGCCCTGATGCCGCCCCGCTGGAACGCCGACCGGCTCAACCCGCAGGTGCACTCCTTCCTCGACCGCGCCGAGACCGCCGGGTGGACGGGGCTCGGCATCGTCCCGCTGGACTACCCGAACCAGCGGTCCGGCCTGGTGGAGTCGCTGATCCGGCACAACCCGACGGGGTGAGGGGCGGTCCGCCCGGATTCACATCCCCGGCGGCGGCGTCGGCGCCCCCGGCAGCGTGAGCGCCGCCACGGTGCCGGGGCCGTCGTCCGGGGCCGGGCGCAGGGCGATCGTGCCGCCCGCCTGGTGCACCGTACGGGCCACGATGGACAGGCCCAGGCCCGAGCCGGGGAGCTGGCGGGCGGTCGGGGAGCGCCAGAAGCGTTCGAAGACGTGCGGGAGATCCTCGGCGGGGATGCCGGGGCCCCGGTCCCGGACGGTCAGCTCGCCCCGGTGCAGCCGCACGTCGATCGTGCCGCCCGGCGGGCTGAACTTCACCGCGTTGTCCAGGACGTTGACGAGGGCCCGCTCCAGGGCGGCCGGTTCCGCGCGTACGTACCAGGGGGCCAGGTCCTCCGTGATCGTCAGCTCGGGGCCGCGCAGGCGGGCGCGGCGCAGGGCGGTGCGGGTGGTCTCGTGCAGGGCCACCACCTTGAGCGGGCCGGGCTCGGCCGCGTCGGGACGGGCCAGTTCCTGGAGGTCGCCGATCAGCGCGGCCAGCTCCGTCATCTGGGCCTTCACCGAGGCCATCAGCGCCTTGCGGTCCTCCGGCGGGATCATCCGGCCCGTCTCGTCGCTGCGGGCCAGCAGCTCCACGTTCGTCCGGAGCGAGGTCAGCGGGGTGCGCAGCTCGTGGCCCGCGTCCGCGATCAGCTGGGCCTGGCGGTCGCGGGAGGAGGCGAGCTGGGCCGTCATCGAGTTGAAGGAGCTGGACAGCCGGGCGATCTCGTCCTCGCCGTCCACCGGGATGCGTACGGTCAGGTCCTCGGTACGCGCCACGTGCTCGACGGCCTCGGTCAGCTCGTCGACCGGCCGGAGCCCGGCGCGCGCGATCCACAGCCCGGCCGCGCCCGCGCCGACGACGCCGATGCCGGAGACGATGAGCAGGACCCAGGCGAGCTGGGTCAACGGGTCGGTGACCTGCTTCATGGAGACGGCGACGGAGACGGCGACGCCGGGTCGGCCCTGGCCCGCGGGTGAGGTGTGGACGCGCATCCGCGTGCCGTCCTCGGCCGTCGTGGTGTGCGTGGCGTCGTCGCGGAGCCCGGCGGCGACGGCCCGGTCGGCCGGCTCGATCGGGATGGCGGACCTGCCGGGCACCGTACACGGCTTCTCGCCCACGGCCGGAACCAGCTGGATCGTGTACGGGCCGGTCACGATCTGGAGTTCGCCGGGCAGCCCTCTCGTGCAGGACGTCGCCAGCAGCCCAGCCGTGTCCGGGTCCAGCCTCACCTGGGACAGCGTCGTGTCGAGCTGCTCGGTCAGCCGGTCGCGGGTGGTCAGCCAGCAGGCGGCGGCCACCGCGGCGACCGCCACCGCGACCGCCGTCGCGACCAGCATCGCGAGCCGGGAGCGCAGCGGCAGGGCCCGGAAGCGGCGCACCGGGCTCACCCCTCGCAGCTCCCGCCCGCTCTTCTCGGTGGGTACCGGTCCGCCCATCCCTCGCGGCCCCCGCCCGTCCTCCTCGGTGGGCGCCGGTCCGCTCACGCCTCTCCGCTCCCGCCCGCACGCAGCGCGTACCCCACCCCGCGCACGGTGTGGACGAGGCGCGGCTCACCGCCCGCCTCCGTCTTGCGGCGCAGATACATCACGTACACGTCCAGGGAGTTGGAGCTCGGCTCGAAGTCGAAGCCCCAGACGGCCTTGAGGATCTGTTCCCGGGTCAGCACCTGGCGCGGGTGGGACAGGAACATCTCCAGCAGCGTGAACTCGGTACGGGTCAGCTCGACCCGCCGCCCGCCCCGGGTGACCTCGCGGGTCGCCAGGTCCATCCGCAGGTCGGCGAAGGAGAGGACGTCGTCGTCGGGGGCGTCCGTGCCCGCCGCGGACGCGTAGGAGCTGCGGCGCAGCAGGGCCCGGATGCGGGCGAAAAGCTCGTCCAGCTCGAACGGTTTGACCAGGTAGTCGTCCGCCCCTGCGTCGAGGCCGGTGACCCGGTCCCCGACGGTGTCGCGGGCGGTGAGCATCAGGATGGGCGTGGTCGAGCCGGTGGCCCGGATGCGGCGGGCGGCGGTGAGGCCGTCCATCCGGGGCATCTGGATGTCCAGGACGATGAGGTCGGGGGCGTAGGCGTCGGACATCGCCAGGGCGTCGTACCCGTCGACCGCGACCTGTGTCCCGTATCCCTCGAAGGCGAGGCTGCGCTGGAGCGCCTCGCGCACGGCCGGCTCGTCGTCGACGATCAGGATGCGCTGGGGATCGTCTTCGGCGGGGCTCATGGTTGCTGGTCCTCTTCTCGTGTTCTGTCCCGACCCGGTCCGCCCGGTCCGCGGGGGTGTCTCAGCCTCGCACGGCCGGGGCGCCGCGCGGGATCAGGAACCGTCGCCCGCGCGCAGGGTGTCCAGGTCGGCCTTGAGGGTGTCCACCGGGATCGCGAAGCCGAGGCCCACGCTGCCCGCCGCGGAACCGCTGCCGGCCGCCGAGGAACTTGGCGCGTACATCGCGGAGTTGATGCCGATGATCTCGCCGTCCATGTTGATCAGCGCACCGCCGGAGTTGCCGGGGTTGAGCGAGGCGTCCGTCTGGATCGCCTTGTACGTGGTCGTCTCCTCGCCCGTGTCGCCGTTGAACTGCTGCCCACCGAACTCGAACGGCCACTGCCCGTCGCCGCCGCCCTGCCCGCCCTGGCCCTGTCCGGAGCTGCCGGAGTCGTCCTTGGCGACCGTGACGTCCCGGTCGAGCGCCGAGACGATGCCGCTGGTGACGGTGCCGGTCAGGCCCTCCGGCGAGCCGATCGCCACGACCTGGTCGCCGACCTTGACCTGGGAGGAGTCGCCGAGCGTGGCCGTCTTCAGGCCGCTCGCGCCCCGGAGCTTGATGAGCGCGAGGTCCTTGCCGGGGTCGGTGCCCACGACGTCGGCCGTATAGGTCTTGCCGGTGGAGAGGGTGACCTGGATCTGCCGCGCGCCCGAGATGACGTGGTTGTTGGTGACGATCTCGCCGTCCTCGGTGATCACGACTCCGGACCCGGTCGACCTGCCCGCCGACGAGGCCGCGCCGATCTCCACGATCGTGGGCGAGACCGCCTCGGCCACGCCCGACACGGTGCCCTTGCTGCTCTGCGAGACGGTGGTGCCGTTGACCGCGCCGCCCGAGCCGGTGGCTCCGGCGCCCCCGCCGTTCAACCGGCCGACGAGGGTCGCGGTGCCGCCGCCGATCACGCCCGCCGCGAGCGCCACCGCCGCCAGCAGCGCGACCGGTCGCTTCGCCCGGCGCCTGGTGGTGGCGGCGGTGGGGGCGTACGGGGGCGGCGGCGGGTAGCCGCCCCGGGTGCCGTCGTACGCCGTGCCGTAGCCGTACGGGGTCGGGTCCTGGTCCGTCGTGTACGCGCCGCTGGGGCGAAGGTTCTCCGTCATGTCCACCAGGCTGGTCAGCGAAGATGAGAAGGGCCTGAGTACGTCCTGAGAAGCCCGGAAGAACCGCGTATGCCCGCTGTAAGGGGCGAAGATCCGAAGCGCGGGCGGTCAGGCGGAGGCGGGGGGCTCCCCGCAGCCGCACGAGCGCCGGACCACCAGCGCGGAGGGGAACTGCTTCAGCCGCTCGCGCCGCGATCCCGAGACCCGGAGCGAGTCGTCCAGCACCAGGTCCACCGCCGCCCGCGCCATCGCCGGGCGGTCGGAGTGGACCGTGGTCAGCGGCGGATCGGTGAGGCCGGCTTCCTTCACGTCGTCGAAGCCCGCCACCGCCAGCTCGCCCGGTACGTCGATGCGCAGCTCACGGGCGGCCCGCAGCACGCCGAAGGCCTGGTCGTCCGTGGCGCAGAAGATTGCCGGGGGCCGGTCCGGGCCCGCCAGCAGCCCGAGGGCCACCTGATAGGCGTCGTAGCGGTTGTACGGGGCCTGGAAGAGCCGGCCCTCCGTGGAGCGGCCCGACTCGTGCATCGCCCGGCGCCAGCCCTCGACGTGGTCGGCGACCGGGTCGCCGACCACCGGCGTCTCCTCCGTGCCGCCGAGGCAGGCCACGTACGCGTTGCCGTGCTCCAGCAGATGCCGGGTGGCGAGCTGGGCGCCGCCCACGTCGTCGGTGACGACGGCGACGTCGTCGATCGCCTCGGGGCGCTCGTGCAGCAGGACGACCCGGGCGTCCCAGGCCTCGATCTCGGCGGCGGCGCGCTCGCTGGGGCCCTGGCTGACCAGGATCAGCCCGGAGACGCGCATACCGAGGAAGGCCCGCAGATAGTGGACCTCACGCTCGTCGCGGTAGTCGGAGTTGCCGACGAGCACCATTTTCCCGCGCTCGGCGGCGGCCTGTTCGACCGCGTGCGCCATCTCCGCGAAGAACGGCTGCCGGGCGTCCGGGACGATCATGCCTATGAGGTCCGTGCGGCGTGAGGCCATGGCCTGGGCGACCCGGTCGGGCCGGTAGCCCAACTGCTTGATCGCGGCGAGCACCCGCTCACGCGTGGCCGGGGCGACCGGCCGGGGTCCGTTGTTGATGACATAGCTGACGACCGCGGTCGACGTCCCCGCCAGTCTCGCCACATCGTCCCGCGTCACCTTGGCCACGCGCCGCAGTCTACGCGGATGGACCCAGGGGGTGTCCGGTGGATCAGGACCGGGGTCACGACGCCTGGCGCGGCACCGCGCGGCGTTCCCGAAACGCCCGAATCGCTCCGCGATGAGGACGCTGTCGCTCCGCGATGAGGACGTTCCGGCGCCTTGCGACGCACCGCACCGCACCGGACGCCGCGCCCTGTCCGGCCCTGACCCACCGGACCCCCCTACCTCTTGGCAGGCTCCACCGGGGCTTCGTCCGTCACCTCCGTGGCCGGTGACTGCGGTGACTGCTCCGAACGGGTGACGGTTTCCGTCTCGCGTGACCGGCGCTGCCGCTGGGCGGCGGCCCGCTCCTTCGCGTCCTCCGCCGCGCGCTCGACCTTCTCCGGCGTGACGAAGCGGTAGCCGACGTTGCGCACGGTGCCGATCAGCGACTCGTGCTCGGGGCCGAGCTTGGCGCGCAGCCGCCGCACATGGACGTCGACCGTCCGCGTACCGCCGAAGTAGTCGTAGCCCCAGACCTCCTGGAGGAGCTGGGCGCGGGTGAACACCCGGCCCGGGTGCTGGGCGAGGTATTTCAGCAGTTCGAATTCCTTGAAGGTCAGGTCCAGGACCCGGCCCTTGAGTTTCGCGCTGTACGTCGCCTCGTCGACGGAGAGATCACCGTTGCGGATCTCCATCGGGGAGTCGTCGGAGGTGATCTGCCGCCGGCCCATGGCGAGCCGCAGCCGGGCCTCGACCTCGGCCGGCCCCGCCGTGTCCAGCAGGACGTCGTCGACGCCCCAGTCGGCGGTGACGGCCGCGAGACCGCCCTCGGTGACGACGAGGATCAGCGGACAGCCGGGTCCCGTGGACCGCAGCAGCTGACAGAGCGAGCGGACCTGCGGAAGGTCGCGCCGCCCGTCGATGAGGATCACGTCGGCGCCCGGGGTGTCCACGAGGGCCGGGCCCGCGGCGGGGGCCACCCGCACGCTGTGGAGCAGAAGCCCGAGGGCGGGGAGCACCTCCGTCGACGGCTGGAGTGCGTTCGTCAGAAGCAGCAGTGAACTCATCGCCGCCCACCTGCCTGGTTCGGTCGATCGTGTTGCACGGTTCGCTCGCCCATTACGTCGGTCCTCCTCGTTCCCTGCGAGAGGGGCACTCCCGGGTCGGACCCGGGGGAGTATGCGGCACTGCTTCGTACGTCATGCGTCATGCGTCATGCGTCATGCGGGTTCTACGGTGCGGTCCCGCGCCCCGGGGACCGCTGAGCTTGTGGAAACGTCGCCGAAACAACGCCGGTAAAGCACAAAAGGACCCGGGGGCTGCATTGCCCGGATCCTCATCGCAGCAGAATAGCCCACATGACTTCCGTGTCCGAGGGGCGATTCCGGGGTTCCCCTGTTCCCTTGCTCACGCCTCCCCCGCGGCGCGCCACCTTGCTGACCGATGACGGCGTGCCGGTCGAGGCGGTGTACGAACCGTGTACGGCGGGCGCCGGGACGCCGGGGAGCGACGTGGTCGAGGGGCCCGCGGCGACCCCCGCGATCGTCGTCGCGCACGGGTTCACCGGCGCGGCCGACCGCCCCGCCGTACGGCGCGCCGCGCGGGTCTTCGCCCAGCGTGCGGCCGTGATCACGTTCTCGTTCCGGGGCCACGGGCGGTCCGGCGGGCGCTCCACGGTGGGCGACCGGGAGGTGCTGGACCTGGCCGCGGCGGTGGCCTGGGCGCGGGAGCTGGGACACCGCCGGGTGGTGACGGTCGGGTTCTCGATGGGCGGTTCGGTGGTGCTCCGGCACGGCGCTCTGTATACGGCGGAGACCGCGGCGGGGCATACGCCCGTTCGCGTACCGGCGCGCGAGGGGCGCACAGGGAGTGAGGGGGCGCACTCGGACGCGGTGGTCTCCGTCAGCGCTCCCGCCCGCTGGTACTACCGGGGGACGGCGCCGATGCGCCGACTGCACTGGGTGGTGACCCGCCCCTCGGGCCGCCTCGTCGGGCGCTACGGATTCCGTACGCGCATCGCCACGGAGGACTGGGACCCCGTCCCGCTCTCCCCGGTCGCCTCGGTCCCGCTCATCGCCCCGGCCCCGCTGCTGCTCGTGCACGGCGACCGGGACCCCTACTTCCCGCTGGACCACCCGAGGATGCTGGCGGAGGCGGCCGGTCCCGGCGGCGCGGAGCTGTGGCTGGAACGGGGGATGGGCCACGCCGAGAACGCGGCGGACGACGCCCTCCTGGCCCGTATCGCCGACTGGGCGACGGCCGTACCGCCCGCGTGACCCATCATGGAGAGCTGACGCACGAGGCGTCCGACGAACCGACCCGAAGGAGTGGCGCCATGGCAGCGGGGACGATCCGCTACTGGGCCGCGGCCAAGGCCGCGGCGGGCACCGCGGAGGAACCGTACGCGGCGGAGACCCTCGCCGAGGCGCTCGACGCGGCGCGGGAACGGCACCCCGGCGAGCTGGGCCAGGTGCTCCGGCGGTGCTCGTTCCTCATCGACGGGGACCCCGTCGGGACCCGCGGGCATGAGACCGTACGCCTTGCCGAGGGCGGCACGGTCGAGGTGCTCCCGCCGTTCGCAGGAGGGTGAACCGCAGGCCATGAGCAGCAGCGATCAGCAGTACCCGTATCCGTACGACCCCGAGCGGCGGCAGCAGCCGGCGTCGCCGCACTGGCCCGACGGGACGGCCGGGCAGTCCGCCGCGCCCCAGGAACCGGCCGCCTTCGACCAGGGCGCCACGCAGACGTGGCAGGCGCCGACCTGGGACACGCAGTACCAGCCGACGATCCGCCCGGACGGGGAACAGCACCGGGCGCAGGGGCAGGCACAGGCACAGGGCTACGGGCCGCCGGAGCGGTCGGAGCCGTACGGCACGCCGCAGCCGGAGCCGTACGGGCAGCGGCAGCCCGACCCGTACGGAACACCGGAGCCGCACGCTCCGTACCAGCCGCAGTACCAGGAACCGCGGCAGCACCAGCCGCAGTACCAGGAGTCGCGGCAATACCAGCCGCAGTACCAGGAACCGCAGTACGAGGAACCGCAGCAGCAGCACGGGCAGGACCAGTCGCGGCAGCCGTACCGGCCCTCGGCCGCCGACACCGCCCGCCTGCCGCCCCAGGGGGCCTCGGGTTCCTTCCCGCTGCCGCCCGAGGTCCCGGCCTCGCCCGTCGCGCCCGCCACACCCGTACACGCCCCCGAGCCCGCGACCGTGCGGCCGGAGGCCGGCGACACGGGCTACAGCGCGCCCACGACGCTGGGCAACGCCCGGCTCACCGAGGCCCAGCGGGCCCGCGCGGAAGGGCGCTCGCCGATCATCGCGCCGGGGACGCAGCCCGCGGTGCTCACCGCCGTACTCGGCCTGCTGCTCGCGGGGGGCGCGGCGATCGGGCCGTACGCCCTGCTCGTCCCGGTGGTGCTCCTCCAGGCGGTGACGGCCGCCGGATGGTTCCGGCTCAACGGCATGTGGCCCGCCCGCCAGGGCATCGCGCTCGCCTTCGCCGGGGGCCTGGCCGCCGACGTCGTCCTGCTCGCGGCGGGCCGGGAGCACGGTCCCGCCGCGCTGCTGGGCACCCTGGGCGTCTGGGTGCTGCTCACGGTGGTCCTCCAGCTCCGCAGCCACGCGGGGGCCGACGAGCGGATGTACGGCTTGATGGCCACGGTCGTCTCGGCCTCCCTCGCGGTGCTCGCGGGCGGACACCTCGCGGCGGTCCCCGACGCGGTGACGGTCGGCGGGGTGGCCGTCGCGGCGGCCACGCTCGTCCGGGCCCTTCCGCTGCCCGGCGCGGCCTCTCTCGCGGTGGCCCTGCTCGCGGGTGCGGGTGCGGGCCTCGCGGCCGGCGCCGTGACCGACTTCGGGACGAAGGGCGTGCTGCTCGGCCTCGCGGCGGGCGGGTGCGCGCTCATCGGGCTGCGGGTGGCGAGCTACGACTACCCGTCCCGGTTCGTGCACATGACCGCCGGGGTGGCGCTGCCACTGACCGCGGCGGCCCCGGCCGTCTACCTGATCGGCCGCGCCGTCCTCTGACCGCCGCGCGGCCACCGTCGCTGACGGCCCCTCGGGAACCGATGGGGGGCCGTCGCTCGTCGATCATCCAGGGCGTCCCTCTCCTGCGGCAGTAGGCTCACGGGCGCCAGGGGGACCGATCGGCTCAGGGTGGGGGAACGACACATGCGCGCACTGCGAATACTGCTGGTCCTGGTGGTGGTGCTCGGCGGCCTCTTCCTCGCCGTCGACCGCGCGGCCGTCTGGTTCGCCGAGTCCGAGGCCGAGGACCGGGTCACGATCAGCGAGGGCGGGCCCGCCACGACGGAGATCTCGATCAAGGGTTTCCCCTTCCTCACCCAGCTCGCCGGTTCGCGGCTCGACCGGGTCGACGTCAACCTCACCGGCATGGAGACCAGCGCCGCCGGCCGCGCGATACGGGTCAGCGAGGTCCGGGCCGAGCTGCGCGACGTGAAGCTCGGCTCCGGCTACCGGAGCGCCACGGCCACCCGAGCCACCGGCACCGCGCTCGTCGGCTACGAGGACCTGACGGCGGCGGCCAGCGACGGCGTCGTCGTGGAGTACGGCGGCAACGGCAAGGCGAAGGTCACCGGCACGGTCGAGATCCTCGGCCGGCCGATCTCGCGCAGCGTGCTGTCCACCGTGACCCGCGCCGACGGTCACACGATCAAGGTGCGCGCGGACGAGGTGCCGGGCGAGGGGCTTCCCGGCGTCGAGGAACTGGTCCGCAAGAAGACCGACTTCCAGGGCGACATCGACGGGCTGCCGAAGGGCCTGGAGCTCCGGGAGGTCAAGGTGACCGAGAAGGGCCTGGAGATCTCGGTGACCGGGTCGAACGTCTCCCTGACGGGCTGACCGGCCTCCCGGGCCTACTTCCCCGCCCCTGTCGCCCGGCCCCTACCGCCCGGCCCCTGTCGGCCCGGCCTTACCTCCCGGCCGACCGCCCCAACCGGCTGATCCGGATAGTGAGACGCTCGCGTCCGGTCCGCAGATGCGAGGAAGGCCCAGGGGAACACTGCGCGAGGCCCGAGGCCCGCTCGCCCTTCCCCTGTCTCACATCACGGATGATCGTGTCTCACCATTCGACACGACGGTGACATCTCCGTACGTACCTCCCTACGATCGGACCCATGAAGCGACAGGCGGATCTCACGAAGCGGCGGGCAGTAGACCTGTGCCGCGTCGCCGCCATGCTCTGTCGCACCTTCTGATCGAGGCGTTCGCACCGTCCCGTTTCCCCCGGCCCTTCGACCGTCGTCAGGGCCGGCCCCCGTGCCCCGTACGCGCCGCGTTCCGTGCCCTCCGCGCGTACACCCGCACCCAGCAACTCCGCACCTCGCACCACCCCGCCGCAGACTGCCCCGGAGGAGAACAACATGAGCCGCAGCGACGTCCTGGTAGACGCCGACTGGGTCGAGGCCCACATCGACGACCCGCAGGTCGCCATCGTCGAGGTGGACGAGGACACCTCGGCGTACGAGAAGAACCACATCACGAACGCGATCCGGATCGACTGGACCAAGGACCTCCAGGACCCGGTCCGCCGGGACTTCGTCGACCAGGCCGGCTTCGAGAAGCTGCTCAGCGAGAAGGGCATCGGCAACGACACGCTGGTCGTCCTCTACGGCGGCAACAACAACTGGTTCGCCTCCTACGCCTACTGGTACTTCAAGCTGTACGGCCACGAGAACGTGAAGCTCCTCGACGGCGGCCGCAAGAAGTGGGAGCTCGACTCCCGCGACCTGACCGACGTCGTCCCGACGCGCCCGGCCACCCAGTACACGGCCAAGCCGCAGGACGAGTCGATCCGCGCCTACCGCGACGACGTCATCAAGGCCATCGGCAGCCAGAACCTGGTCGACGTGCGCTCGCCCGACGAGTTCAGCGGCAAGCTGCTCGCCCCGGCCCACCTCCCGCAGGAGCAGTCGCAGCGCCCCGGCCACGTGCCGAGCGCCCGCAACATCCCGTGGTCGAAGAACGCCAACGACGACGGCACCTTCAAGTCGGACGACGAGCTCAAGGCCCTCTACGAGGCCGAGCAGGTCGACCTGGCGAAGGACACCATCGCCTACTGCCGCATCGGTGAGCGCTCCGCGCTCACCTGGTTCGTGCTCCACGAGCTGCTCGGCCAGGAGAACGTCAAGAACTACGACGGTTCCTGGACCGAGTACGGCTCCCTCGTCGGCGTGCCGATCGAGCTCGGCCCCGCCAAGTAGTCCGACCCACCCGCACGACCCGACCAGAAGGACAGAACCATGTGTGGAGCACAGGCCGGTGGCCCCGACGCTTCGACGATCAAGCCCGGTGAGACCACCATCCAGGGCAGCGTGACCCGCGACGGCGAGCCCGTCACCGGCTACGTGCGGCTGCTGGACTCGACCGGCGAGTTCACCGCCGAGGTCCCGACCTCGGCGACCGGACAGTTCCGGTTCTACGCCGCCGAGGGCACCTGGACGCTCCGCGCCCTGGTTCCCGGCGGCAGCGCCGACCGCACGGTCGTCGCGCAGACCGGCGGACTCGCCGAGGTCGCCATCGCCGTCTGATCCACGGCACGCCGTTCCGTACGGCACGCAGAACGGCCGGAGGGCCGCACCCCAGGGGGTTGGACGCCACCCGACGCGGGGCGCGGCCCTTCGTGCCGCCCGGGGGCCCCCGCCGGGTGGGCGGGCGGCCCGGGGAGTCCTACGCTGGAAGCATGTACGCCCGACGCAGGCGGAACTACTTCCTCATGATGAGCGGATGCGTCGTGCTCTTCGTGTCCGCCTGGACCGTGGTGCGCCTGTGGTCCCTGCCGGTCGCCGTCGCCATGTGCGTGGTCGCCATGGTGATCCTGCCCGTCGCCGCGATGGTCGCCAACCGGCGGGGTCCGGACGACCGTTGGTGGGACGACCCCTCCGGTGATCCGACGTCCGACGCGTGGTGGGACGAGCTGGACGGCAAGAAGCGCCGCTGAGTCGTCAGTAGACGAGCGCCTGGGTGCCGTCCGCCATGGCCTCCTGCACGAAGACCTGCGCCCCCGCGATGCGTACGCCCTCCAGCACGTCCTTCTCGGTGATGTCGCGCCGGGCCGCGCACTGGGTGCACAGGGTGATCCGGCCGCCCGCCAGGATCGAGTCCAGCAGATCGGGCAGCGGCGCGGCGTGCGGCAGTTCGAACTCGGCCGCCCGCCCCGGCAGCGCGAACCACGAGGACTCCCCGGTCAGCCAGAGCGAGACCTCCACACCGCTGGCGACACCCACGGCCGCCACGGTGAAGGCCTGGGAGCAGCGCTCGGCGGCCTCGGGCCCGGCGGTCACCTTGATCACAAGCTTCTTCGGCATGTGCCGAACTGTAATCGTCCGGGACTCGGCCTCCTGGCTCACCTGGACGAGAGGTCCGGGCCCCCACCCATTAGGCTGGGGGCCCGGCCCTGTCACTTGCCGCCACCCGTTCGTCACGAGGAGCCCCCTGTGCTTGAGGCATTCTTCTCCGCCCTGCTGATCCTGGTCTGCGTGGGCGTCACCGCCTTCGCCGCGATCACCGTGAAGAAGCTGTACCAGGGCCAGCGCTGACCCGTCTCGCACCCGGTCCGCGCGCGATCCCGCACCGGACCGGCACCCGATCGTTCCGCCCCTCCCTCACAGATCGTCTGAGCCGCTCATGATCGAGATTCCGTCCGACCTCCACCCGGACCTCGTCCCGCTGGCCTTCCTCCTCGGCAACTGGGCGGGCGCGGGCGTGTCCGACTTCCCCGGCGCCGAGAAGTGCAACTTCGGCCAGGAAGTCACCTTCAGCCACGACGGCCGTGACTTCCTGGAGTACGTCTCCCACACCTGGGTCCTGGACGACGAGGGCAAGCAGGTCCGGCCGCTGGAGACCGAGACCGGCTACTGGCGCATCGACAAGGACCGCAAGGTCGAGGTCGTCATGGCCCGCGACCAGGGCGTCATCGAGATCTGGTACGGCGAGCTGGCCGACCAGAAGCCGCAGATCGACCTGGTCACCGACGCGGTGGCCCGCACGGCGGCCTCCGGCCCGTACAGCGGCGGCAAGCGGCTCTACGGGTACGTCAAGAGCGACCTCATGTGGGTCGGCGAGAAGGCCACCCCCGAGGTCGAGCTGCGCCCGTACATGTCGGCGCACCTGAAGAAGGTCGTCACCCCCGAGGAGGTCGCCGAGATGGCGCGGAACCTCGAGGACATGCCCGACGACGGCATCGCGTTCTTCAAGTAGGGATTCTTCACGCGGGGCGCCCGCCCGGAACCGGCGCTGCTTCCCGGTGCTCACTCCGCCCTACACTGGGCGTGTGGTGAGCACCGACTGGAAGACCGATCTTCGGCAGCGCGGCTACCGGCTGACGCCCCAGCGTCAGCTCGTCCTGGAGGCGGTCGACGCCCTGGAGCACGCGACTCCGGACGACATCCTGTGCGAGGTGCGCAGGACCGCGTCCGGCGTGAACATCTCCACGGTGTACCGGACCCTGGAGCTCCTGGAGGAGCTCGGGCTGGTGAGCCACGCCCATCTGGGGCACGGCGCCCCGACCTACCACCTGGCCGACCGGCATCACCACATCCACCTGGTCTGCCGGGACTGTGCGGACGTCATCGAGGCGGATCTCTCCGTCGTCGCCGACTTCACCGCGAAGCTGCGCGCCGATTTCGGCTTCGAGACGGACATGAAGCACTTCGCGATCTTCGGCCGCTGTGCGGAGTGCACGGCCGCGAAAGCGGCGGCGGACGGGGCCGTGGGCGGAGATGTGGGCAGGGCCGCCGACGCGGGTGCGAGCGGGGCCGCCGACGTGGGTGCGAACACGCCAGCGAGGGGCGCGTCCGCCAAGTCGTAGGCTGGGCGCATGAAGAGCCCCTTGCTGTCCCTGCCCGGTGCCGTTCCCGCCGAAGGCCGCGACGAAGGTGTCGCCGCGCATTACGGCGACCTGTTCCGCGAGCAACGCGCCCTGGCCGACGGCAACGGCTTCGTCGACCTCTCCCACCGGGGCGTCGTCGCCGTCACCGGCGACGACCGGCTGAGCTGGCTGCACCTGCTGCTCACCCAGCACGTCAGCGACCTCGCCCCCCACCAGGCCACCGAGGCGCTCATCCTGTCCGCCAACGGGCACATCGAGCACGCGATGTACCTGGTGGACGACGGCACGACGGTGTGGATGCACGTCGAGCCGGACACCCAGGGCGAGCTGATCGCCTACCTGGAGTCGATGAAGTTCTTCTACCGGGTCGAGGTCGCCGACCGCACCGCCGACACCGCCCTCGTCCACCTCCCGGCCGGCTCCATCGCCGAGGCCCCGGACGGAGCGGCCGTACGGGAGACCCCACAGGGCCGGGACCTGTTCCTGCCGCGCGCCGACCTGGAGGCGTACGCCGCCGCCCACGGTCCCGCCGCCGGGATCCTGGCGTACGAGGCGCTGCGCGTGGAGGGCCACCGGCCGCGCGTCGGCTTCGAGACCGACCACCGCACCATCCCGCACGAGCTGGGCTGGATCGGCAGTGCCGTCCACCTCCAGAAGGGCTGCTACCGGGGCCAGGAGACGGTGGCCCGCGTCCACAACCTGGGGAAGCCGCCGCGCAGGCTCGTCTTCCTGCACCTGGACGGCAGCGAGGTGCACCTGCCCGGCCACGGGACGCCGGTGCGGCTGGCAGCCGACGGCCAGGAGGGCCGCCAGCTCGGCTTCATCACCACCTCGGCCCGCCACCACGAGCTGGGCCCGATCGCCCTCGCCCTGGTCAAGCGGAACGTGGCCGTCGACGCGGAGCTGCTCGCCGGGGACACGGCGGCCGCCCAGGAGACGGTCGTCGAGCCGTAAGCACTTCGCGTACGGAGCACTCCGCGTACGGCTACACCTCGATGATCACCGTGAACGGGCCGTGGTTCGTGAGCGAGACCCGCATGTCCGCTCCGAACCGGCCCGTCTCCACCTGCGCCCCCAGCGCCCGCAGCCGCTCCACGACCTCGTCCACCAGGGGTTCGGCCACCTCGCCGGGCGCGGCGGCGTTCCAGGTGGGCCGGCGGCCCTTGCGGGCGTCCCCGTAGAGAGTGAACTGAGAAATCACCAGGAGAGGGGCGTTCACATCCGAACAGGACTTCTCGCCCTCCAGGATGCGCACCGACCAGAGCTTGCGGGCCAGCTGTGCCGCCTTCTCCGGCGTGTCGTCATGGGTGACCCCGACCAGCACACACAGGCCCTCACCGACGATCTCCCCGACGATTCCGGGGGCCGAGGGGTCGTCCGTCGCACCGGCGACGGAGACGCTCGCGCCGTCCACTCTCTGCACCACTGCACGCATACAGACCAACCTATCTTGGGCTGAACGGGTACAGAGCACCTGCATCGGCACCGTGCGGAGTGGCACGATGCACGATGTCGGTGTGCCGACGCACCGGTCGAGGGGACGGAACAGCATGAGTACATACGGAGCCGGACAATCTCCCGGTGTCGTACCGGGCGCACGTCACCGCACCAGCACCCTGCGGTCACCCGTACAGCGCAGTCTGCCGGGGCAGGGTCCGGTGCTGCCGCCCGCGACGCCCGCGGCGGCCGCCACCGTGCCCGAGCAGACCGGCGCCGAGGCGGGTTTCGGCGGGCTGCGGCTGCCGGAGCTGCGGACGCTGCGCCGGGACGCCCAGCGCGACGAGGCCGATCTCAGCTACGTACGCCGGCTGGTGCAGGGCCGGATCGACATCCTGCGCGCCGAGCTGGCCCGCCGCCGGGGCCCGGCGGCCCCGGTGGAGGACGCGGCGGTGGTGAGCCGGCTCTCGGAGATCCTGGCCGACACCCCGTCCCGGCACCGCTCCTCCGCCCGGCACGTCACGCTGACGACGCCGCGCGGCGACGAGTTCCGGCAGCTCGCCGCCGAGAACCTCGCCGAGGTCGAGCTGTCCGATCTGGACGCCCGGACGGACGAGGAACTGCACACGGCGATGGGGCGGCTCGTCCGCTGCGAACAGCAGGTCTCCCGCCGCCGTCACGAGCTCCAGCGCACCGCCGACGATTGCGGCGCGGAGATCGCCCGCAGGTACCGTGACGGTGAAGCACAAGTAGACGACCTGCTCGCCTGAAGCGATCCTTCCGGGCGCGGGTCCCGCACCCCCGTCCCCGGAAGGCCACCATGACGTCCACCGACGTTCCGTCCGCCATATCCTCCGCCCCGGCCCCCGCCACGGTCCCCGCCCCGCCCGTCCTGGCCGAGGTCGTGCGCTCCGGGTTCACGGAGGGGCACCACCGGGGTGCCCTGGTCCTGCTGGCCGCCGACGGCAGCGTGGAGCGGGCGATCGGCGATCCGGCGGCGCCGGTCTTCCCCCGGTCCTCCAACAAGCCGATGCAGGCCGCCGCGATCCTGCGGGCCGGTCTCGACCTCGCGGACGAACGGCTGGCACTGGCCGCCGCGAGCCACTCCGGGGAGCCCTTCCACCTCGACCTCGCGCGGAAGATGCTCGCCGAGCACGGGCTGAGCCCGGCCGACCTCCAGACCCCGCCGGACCTGCCGCTGGACCCGGTGGAGGCGGAGGCCTACCTCGCCGCCGGAAACGTGCGCGAGCGGGTCACGATGAACTGCTCCGGCAAGCACGCGGCCATGCTCGCCGTCTGCGTCCGCAACGGCTGGGACACCGCGACCTACCTCGACCCCGCCCACCCGCTCCAGCGGCTCGTCGGCGAGGTCGTCGCCGAGGCGGCGGGCGAGCCCGTCGCGGAGCTCGGCACGGACGGCTGCGGGGCCCCGCTGATGGCGATCGGGCTGACCGGCCTGGCCCGTGCCTTCCGGTCCTTTGTGCTCGCGGAGCCCGGGAGCGCCGAACGCCGGGTCGCGGACGCGATGCGCGCCCACCCGGAGTACGTCGCGGGCACCCGGCGCCCGGACACCTGGCTGATGCGCGAGGTGCCGGGGACGCTCTCCAAGATGGGCGCCGAGGCGGTCCAGGCGGTGGCGCTGGCCGACGGCCGGTCCCTCGCCTTCAAGATCGACGACGGGTCGGTCCGGGCGCTCGGACCGGTGCTGGCCCGCGCCCTTGAGCTGCTGGGCGTGGACGCCCCGGTGGTCGCCCGGATCGGACGCTCGCCGCTGATGGGCGGGGCGGCGGAGGTCGGGGAAATTCGCGCGACATTCTGAGGAGCGCATGCCTAGCGTGGAGGGATGAGCCTCGATGTCCGTACCGTCACCGCGTCCGAGTTCCCCGAGTGGATGAGGGCGGTGGGCACCGGCTTCCTGACCGCCGGCGGGGGGCCGAGCGAGGAGCTCGTCGCGGACCGGCTCGCCGATGTCGACCTCTCCCGCGCGCAGGGCGTCTTCGACGCCGGGCGCTGTGTGGCGACGTTCCGCTCGTTCGCCCAGGAGCTGACCGTCGTCGGCGGGGCCACCGTGGCGGCCGACGCGATCACCGCGGTCACGGTGACGCCCACGCACCGCCGGCGCGGACTGCTCAGCCGGATGATGGCGACGGACCTGGCGGCGGCCAAGGAGCGCGGCGAGCCGGTCGCCTCGCTGATCGCCGCCGAGTACCCGATCTACGGGCGGTACGGCTTCGGCCCCGCCGCCTGGAACACCGAGTGGGAGGTCTCCGTCCTCCGGGCCGGCCTCGACCCGCGCCGCTCCGGGCAGCCGGCGGGCGGTGGCCGGATCGAGATGGTGGACGGCGCGGACGTCCGCAAGACCGGCCCCGAGGTGCACGCCGGGCTGGCGGCCCGGCAGCCCGGCGCTGTCACGCGCGCGGAGCGCTGGTGGCGGCTTCACACGGGGGTCGGGCCCCGCCCGGACCACGAGAAGTGGACCGAGCCCTTCTATGTGGTGCACCGCGCCGCCGACGGCACGGTCGACGGCCTGATGGTGTACGGCACGGACGGCACGTGGGGCGACTCCGGGCAGCCGCAGAACACCGCCACCGTACGGGACATGATCGCGCTGAACCCGGCGGCCGAGCGGGCCCTGTGGCACTACGTCTGCTCGCTCGACTGGGTCACCACGGTCCGCTCCGGCAACCGGGCCCCCGACGACCTGCTCCCGCTGCTGCTTCCCGACCCCCGCGCGGCCCGGGTGATCACGAAGATGGACTGGCTGTGGCTGCGGATGCTGGACGTGCCGCGCGCCCTGGAGGCCCGGACCTACGGCACCGAGGCGTCGCTCGTCCTGGAGGTGCGGGACGACGCGGGGCTGGCCGGGGGCCGCTTCCTGCTGGACGCCTCGACGTCCGGCGCCGGGTGTGCCCCGACCACCCGGAGCGCCGATCTGGCCCTGGACGTGTCCGAGTTGGCGACGCTGTATCTGGGCGACGAGTCCGTGCGGCGGCTGGTGGACCTGGGCCGGGCCGAGGAGCTGCGGGCGGGTGCGGCGACGACGGCGGACGCCGTGTTCCGTGCGGGCCGGCGGCCGTGGTGCCCGGACGTGTTCTGAGCGGTTCGGGGGAGCGCTGACCGGGGGCGGGCGGGCGGTCGGCGCGGTCCCGGTACGGGCGGTCAGGAGTCTCCGGTACGGGCGGTCAGGCGTCCCCGGTACGGGGAGTCATGCATTCCTGCGCGGGCGGTCAGCGCGTCCGGATCCGGAACAGCGTCCCCGAGACGCCGATCGCCACGGCGAGCATCCCGGCGGCCCAGGCGAGCGCGATCCAGGGGGTGCCGCCCACGTCCTGACCGAGCAGCAGCCCGCGCAGGGACTCGATGGCCGGGGTGATCGGCTGGTGGTCGGCGAAGCCGTGCAGCCAGTCCGGCATGTTCTCGGTCGGGACGAACGCGCTGCTCGGGTAGGGCAGGAACGACATGAAGAACGTGAAGCCGCTCGCCGCCTCCGGGGTCCGGGCCAGCAGGCCGATCGCCGCCGAGATCCAGGACAGGGCCACGATGTAGGCCACCAGCACGACGCCGACCAGGAGCCAGCCGCTCCAGGAGGCGGCGGGGCGGAACCCGATCAGCAGCGCGACGCCGAAGACCAGGGCCGTGGCGCAGAGATTGCGGACCGTGCTGGCCGCCACGTGCCCGGCCAGCACCGGCGTACCGCCCACGTCCAGGGAGCGGAAGCGGTCGATGATGCCGCCCTTCATGTCCTCGCTGACGGCGGTGGCGGTGGTCGCGGCACCGAACCCGGCGGACAGGAGCAGGACGCCCGGAACGACGTACATGACGTACGAGTCGTAGTCCGTTCCGGTGTCGATCGCGCCGCCGAAGAAGTAGACGAAGATCAGCATCAGCATGATCGGCAGGGCCAGGGACGTGATCAGGGCGTCGGTGTTGCGGCTGCTGATGCGCAGGGCGCGTGCGGCCATGACGACGGTGTGGGTGAGCGGACCGGGGCCGGGGCCGGGGCCGGGGCGCCGCGCGGCCCCGCCGGTGTGCCGGGCCGGGGTTCCGCGCCGAACGGCGGTGTCAGACATGGGCGGATGCCTCCGGAGTCGTGGGCGCCTTGGAGACCTTGGAGGCCTTGGAGGCCTTCGAGGTCAGTTCCAGGAAGACGTCGTCGAGGGTCGCGCTGTGCAGGCTGAAGCGTTCGATCTCGCGGCCTGTCGGGTCGATCTCGTCGAGCAGGGCACGCACCTGGGCCGCCGAGCCGTCGGTGGGGATGCCGAGCGTCAGGGTCTCGGGGGAGTGGTGGACGGCCCGCGCGGCCAGCCGGAGGTACGCCTCGCTGCTGGCCAGAACCAGGTCGAGACGGTGTCCGCCGACGCGGGACTTGAGAACGGCGGCGGTGCCCTCGGCGGCGATCCGGCCCTGGTTCAGCAGGGCGATCCGGCCGGCGAGGCGGTCGGCCTCCTCCAGGTACTGGGTGGTGAGCAGGATGGTCGCCCCGCTCGCGGCCAGCTGCCGGACGACCTCCCAGAGTTCCTGGCGGCTGCGCGGGTCGAGGCCGGTGGTCGGCTCGTCCAGGAAGAACACCCCGGGTTCCGGTGAGCCGACGAGCCCGGCGGCCAGGTCGAGACGGCGGCGCATGCCCCCGGAGTAGGTCCGGACGGGGCGGCGGGCCGCCGCGGTGAGGTCGAAGCGTTCCAGCAGCTCCCCGGTCCGGCGTCGGGCGTCGGCCCGGGAGAGCCCGGTGAGCCGGGCCATCATCCGCAGGTTCTCCTCGCCGGTCTGGGTCTCGTCGACGGCGGCGAACTGGCCGGTGAGGCTGATCGACCGGCGCACCGCGCTCCGTTCGGCGACCACGTCGTACCCCGCGACGCGGGCGGAGCCGGCATCGGCCTCGGTCAGCGTCGCGAGGATCCGCACGGTGGTGGTCTTGCCGGCTCCGTTCGGCCCGAGCAGGGCGAAGACGGTGCCGCGCCCGACCTGGAGGTCGATGCCGTCGAGGACCCGGACGGCGGGTTTTCCGTAGGACTTGGTGAGGCCGTACGCCTCGATGGCGTGGTCGGCGGCGGTGTCGCCGCCGCCGCTCCCGGTCGTTCTGGTCGGACCGTTCATGGTCGGCTCCTTCTGCGTATGACATACGCGTTATTGCGTAAGCATTACGCATCTCTAGGATGGGGTCAAGGCGCACGGGGGCGCGGGGCGTGACGGCGGCAGGGCGGCGGCATGGCCGGGATGCCGGGCGAAGGGGATGCGGTGACGGAGAAGAACGGCGGCTCGGGCGGCGGCGATCTGCCGGCCAGCCTGGAGGCGGCCTGGGGGCTGCGGGACCGCCCGGCCAAGGGGCCGAAGCCCGGCCTGAGCCTGGAGCGGATCGTGGCCGCGGCGGTGGGCGTCGCGGCCGCCGACGGGCTCGCGGCCGTGTCGATGGGCCGGGTCGCCCAGGAGCTCGGCGCGTCCACGATGTCCCTGTACCGGTACGTCTCCGCCAAGGACGAGCTGTACGTCCTGATGCAGGAGGCGGCCGTCGGCCCGCCGGAGCCCCTGTCCGCCCTGGAGACCGGCGCGGGCTGGCGTGCTGCGCTCACCGAATGGGCGGCCGCGCAGCGCGAGCGCTACCACGGCCACCTCTGGGCGCTCCGGATCCCCATCGGCGGCCCGCCCGCGACCCCGAACTCGATCGCGTGGTGGGAGCAGGGGCTCCAGGCGCTGCGGGGCAGCGGTCTCGGCGAGGGCGACAAGACGTCGGTGATCCTGCTGGTCTCCAACTTCGTGCGCAGCGAGGCGCTGATGATGAGCGACCTGAAGGCCGCCGTCACCGCGCGCGGGATCACGCCCGAGGAGCTGGCGGCCTCCCACGAACGCACCCTCAAACGGCTCGTCGACCCCGAGCGGCACCCCGGGATCACCCGGCAGCTGGAGACCGGGGTCATGAGCGAGCCGGACGAGGCGGACTACGAGTTCACCTTCGGCATGGGCGTGCTGCTGGACGGGGTGGAGGCGCTGATCCGCAGGGCGGCCGACGGCTCCGGCGCCTCCGGCGGCCCGGGCGGCGATGTCAAGTCCGCTTGAGGTCGGGGGCGTACGCTTCATGGTCATGAGCGGAGAGAAAGCCGGCGGCGAGCCCGGGAGCGGGTCCGGGAGCGGGTCCGGGAGCGGGTCCGATGTGCGAACCCCCGGCCGGGCGCCGGAGCGGCCCCCGGCGCCGGTCGGTCTGAGGGAGCGCAAGAAGCGGCTGACCTATCAGGCGGTCTCCGACGCGGCCATCGCGATGTTCCTGGAACGCGGCTTCGACAAGGTGTCCGTGGCGGAGGTGGCGGCCGCGGCGGACATCTCCAAACCGACGCTCTTCCGGTACTTCCCCGCCAAGGAGGACCTGGTGCTGCACCGGTTCGCCGACCACGAGGACGAGTCCGCCCGGGTGGTCGCCGAACGGCTTCCCGGCGAAGGCCCCCTGGAAGCCCTGCGCCGCCACTTCCTCGACGGCCTCGACCGGCGCGACCCGGTGACCGGCCTCTGCGACGTACCCGAAGTGCTGGAGTTTCACCGCCTGTTGTACGGAACGCCGTCGCTGGTCGCCCGCATGTACGCCTACCAGGGCCGCGCCGAGGCGGCGCTCGCCCGCGCCCTCGGCGGCGGGCTGCCCGAACGGCTCGCGGCCGGACAGATTATCGCCGTCCTGCGCATCCTGGCCCTGGAGAACTGGCGGCGGATCGACGCGGGGGAGAGCGCGGACCGGGTCCACGCGCCGGCGGTGCGGGCTGCCGAGCAGGCGTTCGTCCAGCTGCGGACGGGGCTGGAGCCTCAGCCGCGTCGCTGAGGAGTCATGGGGGCGGCGCCCTCACCGGCGTACCCCGGCATGCTCCGCGCACGGCCCCAACGCCCTCCGCAGGTCGGCCGGTTCGCGGTAGAGGACGCCGGTCATGCCGAGGGCGTAGGTCCGCGTCCAGTTGCAGCGGTGCGTGGTCGACCATAAACGGCCGCCGGACCGTTCATGGTCGACCACAGCCGCCCCTCCGGGCGGCCCGCGGGGCCTCACGCGTCACCGTGTGCCCCACGATCGGAGGCGGTCAGCCGGTCAGGGCGCGCCAGGTCACCGGGCCCGCCTCGCCGTCGACCACCAGGCGGTTGACACTCTGGTAGGCGCGTACGGCACTCGTCGTGACGGAACCGAACCCACCGTCGACCGCCAGTCGGGCGCTGCGCTTGTTGAGCGCGGTCTGCAGGGCCCGGACGTGGGACCCGCTTGCCCCCTGCCGCAGCGTGTACACGAGCGCGGGCCAGGTGGCCGGTCCGACCTGGCCGTCGGCCGCCAGCCCCTTGGAACGCTGGAACCGCTTGACCGCCTCGACGGACACGGAGCCGTACTGCCCGTCGGCGGCCAGCCCGTGGCCGCGCTGGTTCATCAGGTGCTGGATCACGACGACCGTGGCGCCGCTCGCGCCCGGGTCGATCCTCGACCAGCCGCCGGACAGGTCCACACCCCGGGCGGCGAGGAAGGAGACCGGGTTCACCGTGGCGCCGAGGCGTCCCGAGTGGGTCTCGAAGTGCAGGTGGGGCCCGGTCACATTGCCGGTGGCGCCCATGTCGGCGATGCGCTGCCCGGCCGAGACCCTGGCGTTGAGCGCGACCCGGTAGGCGTTGAGGTGTCCGTAATAGGTGTACTGGCCGTTGCCGTGCGAGATCACCAGGGCGTTGCCGGTCCGGCCCGGCAGCCCCCCGCCCCATGACCTGCGGACGACGGTGCCCGCGGCCGCGGCGTAGACCGCGGTCCCCGTGGAGTTGCTGACGTCCTGACCGGCGTGGGACGCGCTGCCTCTGGGCGCGCCGTAGTGGCCGCCGGCCGGGAACCTGCCCAGGGCGGGGTTGGCCCACGCCCCGTTCTTGGCCGCTGCCGTTGCCGCCGTGGCCGTGGATGTCCCGGCCGACAGGCTCATGGTGAGCACGCCCAGGCCCAGGCCGGCCAGCAGCCCCCGACGGGACAGTCCGTGGTTCAGGCCCTCCGCGTCCACGGGCGTTTCGGTCGGCGCGGCGGTGGTCGCACAGGATCGGCACATGATGTCTCCCTCGAAGCGGGACGGGCGCACGGGGTGCACGGGGTGAGCGGGGTAACGGGATACGGGGGTCTACCCGCATAGACGGTAGGTCCGGTCGGCCGCCCTGTCAGGGGTCCACGGGCCCACGGCGGGGCCCACGGCAGGGCCCAACGCGCGACGTCGTCACCCGCGCCCGGCATGCCGAGCGAGACGGCGCCGATGACCACGGCGGCCGGCGGCATGGCGAGGCCGGTGACGGCCGCCCCCGTAGCCGAGGACCTTCTGGTCGAGACTGAGCCGGATCGGTGTCGTCGTCCTTCCGTCCCGACCTGCCCTTACACGTCGTGCACGGACACGGTGCGGGTCGGCGCGTTCTTGTACGACGACGGGCGGGCGTGGGGGAGCTGGACGGTGCGTTCGTGATCGGGTCCTGGTGTGGGAGAAGGAGCGTGGGGCGGGACCTTCCCGTTGTGGCGGGCGGCGTTCTCGGCGTCGGCAGGGCCGTTGCCCTGGGTTCACGTCATGGAGACGACGACCTTGCCGCCTTGCGCGCGGCCCTTTTCGACGTACTCCATGGCCTGAAGGGTCTCGTCGAAGGGGAAGACCCGGTCGACGACGGGGCGGATCTTCCCGGCGTCGATGAGGGGGGTGAGCTCGCGCAGCTGGTCGCCACTGGCCTTCATGAACAGGAAGGAGTACGTGACACCGAGACGCTTGGCCTGGCGCCGGGTCCCGGCGCTGAGCGCGGCGATGCCCAGGCGGAGCACCAGGTTCGAGCCGAGTTCGCGGGCGGTGGCCGGGTCGGGCGGGCCCGCGACGGAGATGGCCAGGCCGCCGGGTTTGAGGATGCGCAGGGACTTGGCGAGATTCTCGCCGCCGAGGGAGTCCAGGACGAGGTCGTAGCCGGTGAGGAGTTCGGAGAAGTCCTGGGTGCGGTAGTCGATGACCTCGTCCGCGCCGAGGTCCTTGACGAGGTCGACCTTGGCGGTGCTCGCGGTGGCGGCCACGTGCGCGCCCAGTGCCTTGGCCAGTTGGATGGTGATGGATCCCAGGCCGCCGGCGCCCGCGTGGACGAGGACCTTCTGGCCCGGCTGGACGTTCGCCCGCTCGACCAGGGCCTGCCAGGCGGTCAGCGCGACCAGGGGGAGGGAGGCGGCCTCGGTCATGGTGAGCGTGGCGGGCTTGGGGGCGAGGTCGTCCTGGTGGACGGCGAGGTGTTCGGCGAAGGTGCCGATGCGGTCCTTGTCGGGCCGCGCGTAGACCTCGTCGCCCACCGCGAAGCGGGTGACGGACGATCCGACGCGGACGACGGTCCCGGCGAGGTCGTTGCCCAGGACGAGCGGGAGGCGGTAGGGCAGGATCTGCTTGAGGTCACCGTCGCGGATCTTCATGTCCAGCGGGTTGACACTCGCCGCGTCGATCCTGACCAGGACGTCGTCGGCGCCCACCTGGGGGACGGGGATCTCGGCGGCACGCATGTTGGACGCGTCACCGTACTTCTCGACCATGAAGGCCTTCATCGTCATCTCCGTTCGTGTGGTCTCCCGTCCAAGCGGGAGGGGTGTTCTGTCGGTGAGGGGTTTGTCTCGTTACGAGACGGTTTGTGGTGTCTTCTGGTCCGCGCGCTCCGCGTCGGCACGGCAGCGGCCAGTGCCTGCGCGGAGAGCTCTGCGTCGGCCGTGTTTCCGGGCTCGGGCCACCGGCACGACCGGGACGATGACGCTGCTCGCGTCGCCGCCCTGGAGGTGTCCCGGCGAGCCCGCGACGCCCTCGTGCGGTACGCCGAGCGGCATGGCGCCGACCTTGTCGAGGCGCGCGTACTGCTCGTTGGTGAGCTGGACGTCGAGGGCTGCGAGGTAGCTGTCGAGCTGGGAGAGGTCGCGCGGGCCGATGATCGGGACCAGGGTGGCCGCGGAGCGGGCGGCGCGCTCGCGGACCCAGGCCACCGCCACCTGAAGTCCTTGCGCAAGGGGGCCTGGAAGGCCGTCGTGCCGTGGTGGAGGGGTGAGCGTCAGCCCGCGTTCGGCTGGGGTGCCGCGGACAGGCTCTGCTTGACGTACCGGCTGGTCTCGTCGGCGAGGATCTCGGGCCGGCCCGTCGCGATGCCGTACAGGGCCTGGGCCGCGACGTCGGCGGCGGCGACCTTCTGGTCGGCGGGCACGGCTGCGGCCATGTCGGTGTCCATGTAACCGATGTGCAGCGCCGAGACGGTGATCCCGCGCGGTGCCAGCTCCTCGCGGGTCGCGTCGCTCAACGCCCAGGCGGCGGCCTTGGAAGCCGCGTAGGAGCCGAGGCCTGCCGGGTGGAACCAGGACAGGGCGGACAGGACGTTGAGCACGGCGCCGCCGCCGTTGCCCTCGATGACGGGGGCGAAGGCCCGGGTGGCGGCGAGCGGGCCGAAGAAATTGGTCTCCATCTCGCGACGGACCTCGTCCAGGTCGCCGCCGACCAGCGTCGCACCGGTGGAGACGCCCGCGTTGTTGATCAGCAGCGTCGCGTCGGAGGCGATACGGGCGGCCTCCCGTATCGACTCCTGATCCGTCACGTCGAGTCGCAGCGGGGTGACGCCCGGCAGGTCGACCGTCTCGGGACGGCGGGCCGCCGCGTAGACCTTCGCACCGTGCTCGACGAGCTGGGCGGCCAGGTGCCGTCCGAGTCCCCGGTTGGCGCCGGTGACGACCGCGACCGCGTTCTTGAGTTCCATGTCCGCTCCTGTCCTCCGCGGGCGCCGTCGGAGCACCCGCGCCAATTAGATTGCGACTACAATCTAAACACCGGACTACGATAGATGCCAGCCGACATCCAAATGGGAGGTGGCCATGGGCCGCGTATCGCAGGCGCAGGCGCAGGAAAATCGCAGGCGGGTGGTGGACACCGCGTCGCGACTGTTCCGGGAGCAGGGCACCCACGTCAGTGTCGCCGATCTCATGAAGGCGGCCGGGCTGACCCACGGCGCCTTCTACAAGCAGTTCGCGTCCAAGGAGGCGCTCGTCGACGAGGCCACCGTCCATGCCCTCGACGAGCAGGCCCGGCGCCGTGCGGCCGGGCTCGAGAAGTACGGAGGGCGGCTGGACGCGGCTCAGCGGGACCTGATCGAGAGGTACCTCTCCGCGGAACACCGCGACAACGCGGCGGACGGCTGTCCGGTCGCGGCGCTCGCCGCCGATGTCGCGCGGGAACCCGAAGACCGCGAGGTCCGCCGGGTCTACGCGGAGGGTGTGGCCGGCTTCGCCGCGTTTCTCGCGGCTGCCGGGGGGCGTGCCGGCGACAGCGGCGAGGTGGGCGAGGGTGGTGGCGAGGGCGGTATCGCCCGGCTGTGCACCCTGGTCGGTGCTCTGGTCCTGTCCCGGGCCACCCAGGGCTCCCCGCTCTCCGAGGAGATCCTCGCCGCCGCGCACGCGGCCCTGACGGAAGCCGACTGACCGGGGGCCCGGCATCGGGCACCGCGCGGCGTGTGTGCACCGGTCGCACCCGCGAGGTGACGCGGAGTCCGAGGCTTCCGTGCTCGCGGCCTGATCGGTCTGGCGTGGTTCCGTGCTTCCTACGACAGTCGTCGTGCGAATGCGACACCTGTCGTGCTCAGGCTCATCCGGTCCGGCCAGTGGCACGCGACACTTTTGCAAGCATGTGCTTGCAAAAGTTAGCAAGGGTGTTGCACTATCGGGTCATGGCATCACTCAACGTCGGCAATCTCGGTGAGTACCTGCGGGAACAGCGCCGTGCGGCGCAGCTCTCGCTGCGGCAGCTCGCCGATGCGACCGGGGTGTCGAACCCGTATCTCAGCCAGATCGAGCGCGGTCTGCGCAAGCCCAGCGCGGACGTGCTCCAGCAGGTCGCCAAGGCGCTGCGGATCTCGGCCGAGACCCTGTACGTCCGTGCGGGGATCCTCGACGAGCGGGAGCGGGAGGAGCTGGAGACGCGGGCGGTCATTCTGGCCGATCCGTCGATCAACGAGCGGCAGAAGAACGTGCTGCTGCAGATCTACGACTCCTTCCGCCGCGAGAACGGATTCGTCCCCGGGCCCGACGCGGACGGGAAAGCGGAAGCCGACGCCGGCACGGGCGGCGATGCCGGGCCCCGTAACGGCGACGACGCCGGTGCGGACACCACCGAAGACCAAGACCCTCACAGCTGAACAGCTGGTTCTGATGATCCGGGAGGACCACAGTCATGGCCATCACCGATGACCTGCGCAAGACCCTCACCGACCCCACCCCCCTCTACTTCGCCGCCGGCACGGCCGACCTGGCCGTGCAGCAGGCGCGCAAGGTCCCGGCGCTGATCGAGCAGCTGCGGGCCGAGGCGCCCGAGCGGATCGACGCCGTGCGCAACACCGACCCCAAGGCCGTGCAGGAGAAGGTGACCACGCAGGCCAAGGAGGCCCAGGCCACCGTGCAGGCGAAGGTCACCGAGGTGTTCGGCTCGTTCGACGCCGCCGACCTGAAGAAGCTGGGCGAGAGCGCTCAGGACCTGGCGCTCCGCAGTGTGGGCGTGGCCGCCGAGTACGCGATCAGGGCCCGGGAGACGTACGAGAAGGTCGCCGAGCACGGCGAGCAGACCGTACGGACCTGGCGCGGAGAGGCGGCGGAGGAGATCGTCGAGATCGCCACCGTCATCGAGGCGGAGCCGAAGACCGAGGCCAAGGCCGCGCCCGCCGCCAAGCCCGTCGCGACGAAGCCCGCGCCCGCCGCCACGAAGCCCGCGCCCGCCGCGACGACTGTCTCTTATACACATCTCTGATGGC